>NZ_LMHQ01000001.1:0-382111 GCF_001428225.1 Acidovorax sp. Root70 | reverse complement strand
TGTTGGCGCCGATTCAAAATTGAGCCACCGTGCCGATTGAATTTTGAGCCAGGGCTAATGGCCAACCTGTGAAGGTCGGCTGTGGATAAGTGTAGTGCCTTGGGTCGGTTTTGGTCTCCTTGGTGATCGAGCTCGGTGGTCGTCCGTTGAGGGTAAGCCGCGCAGGGCGAAGCCCGTAGCGGCTTGCCCTTGAGCCGCTCAGAACGGCTCAGCCTTCTTGGCCTGTTCGCGTGCCTTGATGCGTTTCTTGGCCACGGCTGTGCTGTGCATGAACCTGTGGGACTCGTTGCCCGTCTCGACGATGTGGCAGTGGTGCGTGAGTCGATCCAGCAGTGCCGTGGTCATCTTGGCATCGCCGAACACGCTGGACCATTCCTTGAAGTCCAGGTTGGTGGTGATCATCACGCTGGTCTGCTCGTAGAGCTTGCTCAGCAGGTGGAACAGCAAGGCGCCGCCTGCCTGGCTGAAGGGCAGGTAGCCCAGCTCATCAAGGATGACCAGGTCCATGCGCTGCAAGCTCGCTGCGATGCGGCCTGCCTTGCCTTGGGCCTTCTCCTGCTCCAGTGCGTTGACCAGGTCCACCGTGGAGTAAAACCGCACGCGTGAGCCATGGCGCGTGATGCCCGCCACGCCGATGGCCGTGGCCAGATGCGTCTTGCCCGTGCCGGGGCCACCCACCAGCACCACGTTGTGCGCCTGCTCGGTGAACGCCATGCTGGCCAACTGCTCGATGAGCTTTTTGTCCACGGGCGAGCATTCGAAGTCGAAGCCCGCCAGGTCGCGGTGCACGGGGAACTTCGCCGTGTGCATCTGGTAGCTCACTGAGCGCATGGCTCTGTCCGTGACTTCCGCTTGCAGCAGGTGCTCCAGCAGCCAGCGCGAGCTCTCCAGCGTGGCGTGGCCGCCTTGCTTGACCAGGTCCTCCCAGGCCCCGGCCATGCCGTACAGGCGCAGCTCTTTGAACTCCTTGTCCAGCTCACGCATGATCGGCCTCCTGCATGTCGCTGCCAGCGCGCAGGCTGTCATAGCGCGCCGTGTCGGCCAGGGGTGTCTGGCTCACTTGCAGGTTGGTCGCAACCGTCTCGGGCAGGGGCTGCGCTTGCAGGCGGCCGAGCACGTTGATGACGTGCTCGGTGCTCACCCGCCCCGATGGCGGCGCACTCTCCAGGGCCAACTCCACCGCCACCAGCACGGCGTCCAGCCCTTGCTTGGGCACCTCGGCCAGTACCTGCGCCATCACCCTGTCGCCCCCCTCCTGGTGCAGCAAGCCTTTGCGCATGCGCTGCAATGGCTCGGGCAGGTCTGCAAAGGGCGCGCCGTTGCGCAGCGCGCCCGGCTTGCGCTCGATCAGCGGCACGTAATGCTGCCAGTCGTAGCGGGTCTGGTTGCGATCGCTCAGGCGCTCGTGCGTGGCCACCATAGCATCGCCGGCCACCACCACGATCTGCGCCGGGTACAGGTGTGTGCTGACCATTTGCCCCGCCCATTCGCAGGGCACCGAGTAGCGGTTGCGCGCCACCGTCACCAGGCAGGTGCTGCTCACCTTGGCCGGGTTCTCAACATAGCCATCAAAGGCCACCGGCATCGGCATCAGGTGGCTTTGCTCCAGCTCCAGCATCTCGGCGATGCTGAACGCTTTGTGCTGCGGGTGGCGCAGCTCTCGCCACAGAGCCCGGCAGCGCTCGCCCAGCCACGCATTGAGCTCGGTAAAGCTGCCAAAGCGCCGTTGCCCCGCCTCCACCCAGATGCGACGGCGGCTGTCTTGCACATCCTTCTCCACGCGCCCCTTCTCCCAGCCGCTGGCACGGTTGCAAAAATCAGGGTCGAACAGATAGTGCGCGCACATGGCTGCAAAGCGCGCATTGACCACGCGGCCTTTGCCCTTCTTGACTTTGTCGACCGCCGTCTTCATGTTGTCGTAGATGCCACGGCGTGCCACGCCACCCAGCGCTGCAAAGCTGCGGGTGTGCGCATCGAACAGCATCTCGTGGCCTTGGCTGGGGTAGGCCACCAGCCAGAAGGCCCCACTGGCACACAGCTTCATGTGCGAGACCTGCATGCGGTAGTACACCCCGCCCACCAGCAAGCCGTCTTCGCTCCAGTCGAACTGGAAGGCCTCGCCAAGCTCGAAAGTCAATGGCACGAAGGCCTTGCAGGCCGCCTGTTGGCCTTCACCTTGGCGCCACTTGCGGATGAAGTCCGTCACCCGCGTGTAGCCACCTTCGTAGCCCGCTGCCTTGATCTGCGTGAACAAGGCCTTGGCCGTGCGCCGCTCCTTCTTGGGCCGCTTGGCATCGGCCTTCAAGGCTTGCTTGAGCTCCGCCTCGTGCGCCGACAGCTTGGTCGCCTTCGCCGCCTCCCGGCGGTACTTGGGCTCGACCGGCTGCGCCTCGTCCAGCCACTTGGCCACCGTGTTGCGCGACAGGCCCGTGGCCCTCGATATCTCCCGCTTCGTCTTCTTGTCCCGGCGGTGCATCCGCCGTATCTTGCCAATCATGTCCATGGTGATCACCCTCTTCATTCCCTTGCTGCACAAAACAGCAGGGTAGGTAAAACACCTGGCTCAGTTTTAGGTCGGCATCACACCAAAAAGTGGCTCAGTTTTCGGTCGGCGTCAACACCCTTGCTGCACAAAACAGCAGGGTAGGTAAAACACCTGGCTCAGTTTTAGGTCGGCATCACACCAAAAAGTGGCTCAGTTTTCGGTCGGCGTCAACACGCGCAGAGTTTCTCAATATGACTCCCGAAGAGAGGATACGGCTACTACGGGAGCGTGGAGGCCGCTAAACGGGCGTACGCAGCAAAATAGGGGGTGAGAGCAACTGATCGCCCCCGGGCTAGTTCCATCGCGTCGCAGAAGACATGGTGCGATTGCTAATTCTTTCTTCAGTACATGCAGGCCGATTGTGGGTCGATTCAGCGTACTGTTCAATGCTCTCGACGTCAGATGAGTTTCAGACTGCGCGGCTTCACGGAGCCCGGGCGACGGCCTACCCGTTGGGGGCAGTGGCTCCCGCGACGCCCTGCCATGCCAGCAGAGAGACTGGTGCTATGGATCAGTGTGTACGTGGCGCTGGCCTACAACGGTTCTTTTTTGAAGGCGAGCACGGCTGGCCGTGACTGGTTGGCACTGGACACATGGGTGTATGCCAGCGCACTGGTGGTTGCCTTGATTGCGCTGCACGGGCTGATCTTCAGCGCCGCTGTGGTCTGTTGGAGCGTTCGGCCTTTGCTCACTGCATCAGTGCTGGTTGCAGCCTTTGCAACCTTCTACATGCAACGCTATGGCGTCTATTACGATCCCAGCATGCTGCGCAATGTGCTGCGGACAGACACCGCTGAAGCCAGCGAGCTGATCACCTGGAGCTTGATCGCCCATGCCTCGCTGTACTCGGTGGTGCCATTGTGGGCGATATGGCGCATTCGCTTTACCCAGACTTCCTTGTGGCGTGCCGTCCTGCGGCGCCTCGTTTTCAGCGCTGCGTGCGCCATGGCGCTGGTGGCCGCCGTGCTCCTCATCTTCCAGGACTTTTCTGCGTTGATGAGAAACCAAAAGGAGCTGCGGTACCTCATCACTCCCGCCAACGTGATCTACTCGACAGCTCGGGTCTTGTCGGCCGATGTCGATACACCCAAGTCCCGGCAATCCGTCGGCCTGGATGCTCGCATGGCAGCACCAACAAAGACCCAAAAGCCGAAGCTGCTGTTCCTTGTAGTAGGAGAGACGGTGCGTGCTGGAAATTGGGGACTCAATGGCTATGAGCGCCAGACTTCACCGAACCTTCAAGCGTTGAACGCAGTCAACTTTGGCGACGTCACCGCCTGCGGAACAGACACGGAAACGTCACTTCCTTGTATGTTCTCGGCGATTGGACGGCGAGACTACGATGAAGCTCGAATTCGCTCATCCGAGTCGCTACTCCATGTTCTGGCACGGGCCGGCATCACGGTGCACTGGAAGGACAATCAGTCGGGCTGCAAGGGCGTCTGCGATGGCCTCAGCAACATCCCGGTGGACCCGCTTGCCGCTGCAGCACTTTGTTCTGAGGGGAGATGTCTCGACGAAGTGCTTCTTCAGGGGTTGGAGTCCGTCACTGAGACTTCTGACACTACGACGGTTGTGGTCCTGCACATGCTCGGCAACCACGGGCCCGCCTATTTCAAGCGCTACCCTGCAGCCTTCAGGCGTTTCGAACCTACCTGTGATACGGGCGAGTTGCGCAAGTGTGATCGCCAGAGCATCGTGAATGCCTATGACAATGCGGTGCTCTACACCGACCATGTTCTGGGCCAGGCCATAGCTTTTCTCAAGCGCCAGGAGAGCCGCTTCGATACGGCGATGCTCTACGTGTCCGACCACGGCGAGTCGCTGGGCGAGAAAGGGCTGTTTCTTCACGGCCTGCCCAGAGCAATTGCACCAGACGAACAGACCAAGGTGCCTATGGTCTGGTGGCTGTCGGAAGGCTTCAAGGAGAGCCGTGGGATCAACAGCGCCTGCTTGAAGGAGAAGGCGTCGGCCGCCTTGTCGCATGACAACCTCTTCCACTCTGTGCTCGGGCTGCTAGGTGTCTCGACCCAGGTCTATGAAATGGACCTGGACATTTCGGCGGCGTGCAGGCCGATTGACTGAAAGATCCAGGCTGGCGCGCTTGGGCGCCCCGCCTCAATGGCGAGTGCGTTGATCAGAACCCGTTCGTCTTCGGGCTCGCAGTTGGGTCAACCTTCGGTCTCGCATGCGATTGGCCAGACGCTGGCTGTACTTTATGCCTTTGGTTCGCTCCGGATGGCGTTTCAGCCAAATGCGGCGGACCCGCCAGAACGTCAGCACCGTGGCGATCAGGCTGATCCATATCCAAATCAGCTTAGCCGCTAGTCCGTGACCCATGGCCTAAGACGTTTCTGAACTGTGTTGTTGCCTGCATGAAACGGGGCGCCTGCCGTAGTGCAATCACATTCAAGCGCCCCGCCGCACCTTGGATTACTTGAGGGTGAATCGAACCGAGGCGACGGATTTGCCGCCTTTGGTGACTGCCGCAACGGCTTTCGTTCCTGCTGCCACCTTGAAGCTGCCCGAAGCTTCCAGCTTTCCATCGACTGGCAACAGCTGGACGTCCTGCTTCTCAGTACCGGTCAACAGCGTGACCTTTGCCGCCATTCCAGCAACGTCTGCAGGCTTGCCATGGTCGCGGACGTAGAGCTGCAGCTTGTCGGTGCCGGACACAAGCTCATAGTCCACGTCTTTTGCCTGGGCCACTACACCGCCATGCAGCGGCTTTGTGTCGTGGTTGTCTGCGGCGATTGCTGCGCCGGAAATGAATACGGTGAGTGCGAGGAGAAGCTTGGTTGCTTTCATTGGATTTCCTTTGCTGAACAGAATAAAAAATGGGCCCCGCAAACTGCGGGGCCCGAAGGCCCATTACTGGGCGGAGGGAACTGGGTGTACAGGTTCTGCGGTCACGTCCTCAACCTGCTCGTCAGGCTTGTGGGCCAGGCGATAAAGGATGGGCAGGACCAAGAGCGTCAGGAGCGTCGAGGAAAGAATGCCGCCGATCACAACGGTGGCCAACGGGCGCTGCACCTCGGCCCCGGTTCCCGTAGCGATGGCCATTGGGATGAAGCCCAGAGAAGCAACGAGTGCCGTCATGAGCACGGGACGCAGACGTGTCAGCGCGCCTTCACGGATCGCATCGTCCAGTGCAACGCCTTCCTCTCTCAACGTGCGGATGTAGGAGATCATCACCAGGCCGTTGAGCACCGCGACCCCTGAGAGTGCGATGAAGCCAACTGCCGCGGAGATCGACATGGGGATGTCGCGAAGCCAAAGCGCAAGGATGCCCCCCGTCAGCGCGAAAGGAATGCCCGTGAACACCAGCAGGCCGTCCTTGGCATTTCCGAACATTGCGAACAGCAGCACGAATACGAGCAACAGTGAGACGGGCACCACAATCTGCAGGCGCTTGGAGGCAGACTGCAGGTTCTCAAACGTGCCGCCCCAGCTTGTCCAGTAGCCCGTCGGGATCTTGATCTGCGCCAGGCCTTGTTCGGCTTCTGCAACGAAGGAGCCCACATCGCGGCCGCGCACGTTGGCGCTCACCACGATGCGCCGCTTGCCGTTCTCGCGGCTGACCTGGTTAGGGCCGGGGGCGAGCTCAAAGGAAGCGACTTCGGCAAGTGGGATGAAGTTGGTCCGCGCTTCCGCAGTGCCCGCTGAGCGAGGCAGCGGGATGGGCAGTCGCTTCATGCCTTCCATGTCATTGCGGATCGCTTCGGGCAGGCGCACCAGGATGTCAAATCGCCGATCACCCTCGAACATCGTTCCGGCTTCACGTCCACCGATGGCTGTGGCCACCGTGTCCTGGATGTCGGCCACGTTCAGGCCATAGCGAGCCGCCTTCTGGCGGTCGATATTCACCGTGAGCATCGGCAGCCCGGTTGTCTGCTCGACCTTCACCTCCGATGCCCCTTGGATCTTCTGCAGCATCGAAGAGATCTCTTCTGCCGACTTGTTCAGGACGTCCATGTCGTCCCCGAAGATCTTGACCGCGACGTCGCTGCGCACGCCGGAGATAAGTTCGTTGAAGCGCAACTGGATCGGCTGCGAGAACTCGTAGTTGTTGCCGGGAATCTTGCCGACCACCTCTTGGATGGCGGTAAGCAGTTCGTCACGAGTCTTGCGTGGCTCGGGCCATTGGTCCATGGGCTTGAGCATGATGTACCCGTCCGAGATGTTCGGCGGCATGGGGTCCGAGGCAATTTCTGCAGTGCCGGTTCTGGCAAATACCCGGTCGATTTCAGGGAACTTCTCTTTCAGCGTCCCTTCGATCTGGCGCTGCATGGCGATAGATTGCGAGAGGCTGGTACCGGGGATTCGCAGCGCCTGGATGGCAAGGTCACCCTCATTGAGTTGGGGAACGAACTCGCTGCCCATTCGGGTCGCGATCAATCCGCAGAGCACCACGGCCACTGCGGCAATGGAGAGCACTACTGCCTTGGCGGACATGACGCGATCCAGGAGCGGCGCATAGATTCGCTTCGCATGGCCGAGCAGGAAGTTTTCCTTCTCGCTGACCCGGTTGCCTATGAACAGTGCGACTGCGGCGGGGATGAAAGTCACCGACAGGATCATTGCGCCGACAAGTGCCGCGACCACGGTAAACGCCATCGGGTGGAACATCTTTCCTTCGACGCCAGTGAGGGCGAAGATCGGCAGGTACACCACCATGATGATGAGCTGACCAAACAGAAGGGCGCGGCGAGACTCTTTCGATGCCAGAAACACTTCATGGAAGCGCTCGGCCCGTGTCAGTGGTCGACCATGGTGGGCTTGGGCGTGCGCCAGGCGGCGAACGCAGTTCTCCACGATCACAACCGCGCCGTCAATGATGATGCCGAAGTCCAGCGCTCCAAGGCTCATCAGGTTGGCACTGACCTTGTAGTTCACCATGCCGGTGAACGTGAAAAGCATCGACAGCGGAATCACCGTTGCCGTGATCACCGCAGCCCGGATATTGCCCAGGAAAAGGAAGAGGATCACGATCACCAGGATCGCGCCTTCCATGAGGTTCTTCTTCACCGTGCTGATGGCCTTGTCCACCAGGACAGTGCGGTCGTAGACGGTGACCGCGTGCACGCCTTCTGGCAAGTTGCGGTTGATCTCCACCATCTTCTTGTCCACGGCTTGCGACACGGTACGGCTGTTCTCGCCGATGAGCATGAAGACCGTACCGAGCACGACCTCACGGCCGTTGTCCGTGGCAGCGCCAGTGCGCAGTTCCCGGCCGATCGATACGTCGGCGACATCCCGCACACGCACAGGGACACCGTTGGCACTGCTCAAGATCACGTTGCCGATATCTTCCATCGACTTGACCTGGCCAGGGGCGCGAACCAGGTACTGTTCGCCGCGCTTCTCGATGTAGCCCGCGCCAACGTTGCCGTTGTTGCGGTCCAGAGCAGTGACGATGTCTTGCAGCGTCACGCCGAGGGATGCCAGGCGCTCGGGGATTGGCGCAATCTGGTATTCCTTCGCAAAACCGCCGATGGAGTTGATTTCGGTGACGCCTGGAACATTGCGCAGCTGCGGCTTGATGATCCAATCCTGGATTTCACGCAGGTCTGTCGGGGTGTAGGGGTTGCCGTCTGGCTTCTTGGCTCCATCCTTGGTTTCAACCGTCCACAGGTAGATTTCGCCCAGGCCGGTCGAGATAGGTCCCAGCGCAGGGGTGATGCCTGCCGGCAACTTATCCCGGGCCTCCTGGATGCGTTCGTTCACCAACTGGCGCGCGAAGTAGATGTCGGTGCCGTCCTTGAAGATCACCGTGACCTGGGAAAGGCCGTAGCGTGACAACGACCGGGTCTGCTCCAGATTGGGGAGACCGGCCATGACCGTCTCGATGGGGTAGGTCACGCGCTGCTCTGTCTCCAGTGGTGAGTAACCGGCGGCTTGCGTGTTGATCTGCACCTGGACGTTGGTGATGTCCGGAACAGCGTCGATGGGAAGCTTCTGGTAGTTGAAGACGCCCAGGGCACCCATTGCAATGGCAGCGAGCAGCACCAGCCATCGCTGCTCGATCGAAAATCGAATCAGTTTTTCAAACATGTGTGAGGCTCCGTGATCAGTGCGTGTGCTCGGCGGACGCCTTGCCCAGTTCGGACTTCACGACGAAGCTGCCGGACGCTGCGTAGGGCGTTCCGGGCTTGATGCCCTGAAGAACCTCGATACGCTTGCCATCGCTGCGTCCCAACTGCACGGGCTGGGCAATGAAGCCTCCATTGACCTTGAGGAAGACAACAGGCTTGTCCCCAACCGTCTGGACTGCGTCTGCAGCGATCGTCACGGGCACAGTTGCCTCATCAGCCACGACCTCGACGTTCACGAACAGGCCTGGCCGCCATGCTCCCTTGGGGTTATCCAACACCACCCGCGCCTTGGCGGTTCGGGTTTGCTCACCGATGAGCGCGCCCACGAAGGCCACAGTGCCCGTCGCTGAAGCGTCGAACGCGGTGGCCTTGATGGTGACTTTCTCACCGACCCGCACGAGAGGGAGATCCTTGGCTGGAACGTTGATTTCCGCCCACACCTGGCTCAGATCAGAAATCGTGAACACGGCGGCGTCTTCCTTGACGGCTTCGCCGAGGCTCAGATGCTTCTCGATGACGATCCCATCAAAGGGCGCACGCAGCTCAAGCCGGTTCAGGCCCGAGGCGGAAGAGGACGACAGACCCAATGCCCCCAACTTCTGGTTGGCGTTGGCGACAGCAACTTCGGCTTCGTTGAGTGCCTGCTTGGCCTGCAGGTAGTCCTGCTCCGCCGAGACCTTCTGCTCCCAAAGCTTCTTCTCCCGCTCGTAGGTCGTCTTTGCCAAGGCCATGCGCTTTTGGGCCGTCTGCAGCTCGCTGCGCTGCTCCGATGCTGTGGGACTCGCGATAGCGGCCAGCACCTGCCCCTTCTTGACGACCTGGCCCAAGCTGGCGTTAACGCTTTCCACCACGCCAGCAAGGCGTGGAACCACGTGCGAGGTGCGATCTTCGTTGAGGCGGATCTCGCCGGGCAGCAGCAGCGCAGACTTGATGCTCGCAGCAGATGCCGAGTCAACGCCGATGGCTGCCGCCTTGATCTGGGCATCGGTCAGCTCGACCTTGCCTTCTTCCTTGCTCATCACGAACATGAAAGGCTCATTGCCCTTTTGCGCAATGATCTCGATGTCAAACGCGTGTGGTTCTGCCACGCTCTCGCGGCTCACCCACCCGTCCTTTTCCTGGATGAACGAGAGCGTCTGTTTTTCACCCGTCGGCCGGGTAATTGTTGCGGCGACCGTGGCGGCGCTCTGCGGCAGTGGCGTGTCCTTGTCGAACATCCAGACGCGAAGGCGCGGCTCGCCGCCGTCTTCCGCAAGCAGAGCTTCCAGGCCGAAGTCGCCTTCCTTGAAGAGGCTGCCACCGTTCGTCCCCTTGGACTCACTCTTCTCGTGATGCTCCCCGTCGGCATGGCCTTTGTCGTCATCATGGCCCTTGCCATCCGCTTTGCCATGGTGCTCGCCGTCTCCGTGCCCCTTGGCTTCAGTGTGGGTGCCGTGGCCGTGGCCATCTCCCTCACCGGCCGCAGCCTTCGTCTTGCCTCCCTGCAGAATGAGGGCGCCAGCACCAACGCCCATCGCGATGACGACGGCGATGGCGATCAGGTGCTTCTTGCTGATGCTTGATTTGATGGAGTTCATGGTCGATCTCAGTTTTGCTTGTTGGTCGGTGCATTGGGCGTCTGGCTGCCCAGGAGTCGGTCGATCTCCGCGGCTGCTCGATGGGCTTCGGCCAACGCCTTGAGGTACTGCGACTTGGCTGTGAAGTACGTGCGCTGTGCGTCGAGAACTTCGAGGAAGTTAAATTTGCCGTTCTCGAACCCCACGGTTGCTGCGTCGTAGGCCGACTTGGAACCAGGGAGCACGTCACCTCGCAACGCCTGCACTTCGGTAGTGATCGTTGCCAGTCGATCGTGGGCTTGGGTCACCTCGCTGTGCAGCCGCACGGTGGTGGCTTGCAATTCGTCCCTTGCTTTGTCCTCAAGCTTCAGGGCCTCCAGCAGGTTGCCCTGGTTGCGGTCGAACAGTTGTAGAGGCACAGACACTCCGAGCAGGAGCATGTTGCGCTGTGTCTCATTGCTGCGCTGCATACCTGCGCTCACAGTGACGTCCGGCACCCGCTTGCTCTGCTCCACCTCGGTCAAGGCGATGCGCCGATCCACTTCGACCTTGGCGACAACAACGGCAGGGGATGACGCAACCAGGGATTGCAGCGCCGCGATATCAGGAACGGCAGGAAGGCTCTCGGCCTCGCCTTCCAGCAGGAGGGTCATCCCGGTGGTTCGGCCCAACAGTGCATAGAGGCGGGTCAGTGCATTGCGCTCTTCGCCCGCCGCCTGCGCCAACTCCACGCGTATGCCGGCTTCCGCAACGCGTGCCTTCGTCTCCTCGACGGGGGAGACCTTGCCCGCAGCCACACGCTTCGCAACGGTGTCAGTGGATGACTTGGCAAGCGCTGCACTGTCCTTTGCCAAGGCCAACCGCTCTTGGGCCGTCAGTGCTTCGAAGTAGGCGGCAACCACATTGGCACGCACCGTGGATTTCACCTCAGCGAGCTGAGCCTGTGCCTGCTCCCGGGCCCTTTCCGCGGCCTTGGTCCGTGCCGTGCGCTTACCGCCGAGTTCAATCGGAAGGTTGAGCTGCCAGCTTTGCGTGCGCGTTTTGGACCGGGTGTCTTCGAGCGAGTACGCAAACTCCGGATTTGGGCGCGCGCGTCCCTGAATGACTTGCCCTTCTGATGCCTCGACCTGGCGCATGGCCGCGGCAACGTCTGCATTCCCTTCCAGTGCCAAGTCGATGGCCCTGGCCAACGACAACGGGGCTGCGGACGACGCCAACGCGCTGTGAGCAATTATCGATTGGCTTCCTTGGGTGCCTGCGGGCACGCCCTGGGCGAGCGCGACCGATCCGCTCGCAAAAATCGTGGCGGCAACAACTGCTGTGACCGCAAAACTCTTTCGGCCGGGTACAGCGACCAGGCGATTTGAAACATGAATTCCCTTGAACATCCGATTCTCCAGTGACCTTGAAACACGGGGAAATCGGCGGGATGGCAACAACAACGTCACCTAGCTGCTCAAGTCCATTTCGGCTGCGGCGCGCGCGGCGACTCCGCCCTATCGAAGGCGGATAAAGAATGGATCGAGGAAGAAGCCCCGCCGATTAGGCGAGGGAGGGCCACTGAGGGCGGTCTGGGGGGATGGGGCTGACGCCTGCTAGCGGTGACAAGACCGGGGCGTTCATTCCGTTACCGCGATCTGCAGGCATTTTGGAATCTGGCACGTAGACTGCACCGAGTCCAAGGCCATGGCATGAGCGGCAATCGGGGTCGAACTTGTCGAGATTCTTCTCGCCCACTTTGGCGTTGCCAACGGTCGTATCCGATTCATGCTGGTGTTCGTGATGACCCACGTGCTGCACAGTAGAGGCGGACGTAGCGCGCTCATGCTGGCAGTACGAAGCTACCGCAGCCCAGCTGAACTGGAGCGGTAGCAGTACGAGCATCAAAGCGACGACCCAGCGACTCATTTTTTCAGTCTAGCATGGCAAGTTGAATTCTGAGCACTAGGTATCGAAGAACAGCGCCGCAGCTTCACATGCCTCGGACGCTCCCCGTGTAGCCGCGTTCCGCTGCCACGTCCGCAGTGTGACTGCCACGGTACATGCCTGGAAATACGTCCTTGAGCATGCGCCCGTCTTCACCATTGGCGACGATCTCTCCGTGAAGAATTGCCTCGGCCAGTTCATGTTTGACTTCGTCGCGCGACTTCGGCGAAACAGCCGCCACTGCCTGCGAAGGATAGCTCCCTGGAGCGATCTCATTCAACTTAGCACCAGATTCGCCAGCGGCCATCATCTCTCCTGACTTGATCGCTTGGCCCAGTTCCTGCTGCACTTGCTCACGCGTCTTCTTGGGCGCGGTTGCTGCTTGCGCAGGATAGGCGCGGGGGTTCATTTGGCGTAGCGTCATGCTCGACTCACCGCTGCCCATGATGTCGCCGCTGCGAATGGCTTGGAACAGTTCAGCGCGAACCTGTTCACGGGTGAGTGGAGCCGATTGCGCAGAGGCGAGCAGAGGTGCGGCGCCCAGAGCGGCGAGAAGGAGTGCGGTCTTGAATTTCATGGTGTGGTCCTTTGAGTTAATGTGATTGAATAAATGAAGGGCGGATTACGGCAGCTGTTGGGCGTTGACCCACCCAGCTTCGCCGCCCATGTCGCGCATGCCATCTGCTGTGATCGGGTTGCGCTTGGCATATTCGAGCTCCTGCAGCACCTGGTCCCGGCTCTTGGTGAGGGTCGGCGCTTTGACGAGCGGGTAGGTGGCGGGATAGCCACGGCTGATCCATTGGAGCGAGCCGTCTTGCTGGGCTACAAGCACGGTATTGCGAACGGAGTCCCGGCTCACGGTGTTACCCAGGTGGTCGGGAGTAAACACAGCTCCCTGCTCCTGCACTGGGCTGGCGTGATAGGCCGACGCGGCGAACGAAGTCGTAGCGACGGTGGCCAGGCCAACGATGATGAGTGCGTTGCGAACTTTCATGATGTTCTCCAGTTGCACCGGACGCCTCTTTTTTTGGCTACCGGGGTGACACGCTTTGCATCACGAAGAGAAGTCTAAAAATCTCGCCCTATCAAGGCAGTGACTGCCGGATTACGCTTTTGACAGCTTGGATCTCCACTGCTGAGTTGGATACTCTTCGAACCTGAAACCTTGGGGCTGGCGGGAGGGCTCCTGATAGCAAAGTCGCTCAGTCCCCAAAGAACATACAAGATCGAAGCGGTCGCGCCGATCACGGGGCCAGGCCTCCGTGCGCCTGTCGGCGAGCAGGCCGAGTAGGTGGATGGCAAGCAATCAGGTAATTTCGGAGGGGCAAACTCGTTACTTTTCTTGCAGTTGATGTCGCGTTAAATGCGAAAGCCCCCATTGCCGACGCAAGATCAGAATGGTCTCTGCCGACCTGGAGCTGCCACGCTGAAAGTCGGTTTAGCAGCGGTTGCCGTCGCTCGTCCTGCCGCTATGGAAGTCCGCTGACGATCTCTCATCGGTCGTTCGGAGTAGTGGGCCATATTTTTGGATGGAGATAGAGAACACCAATCTATTAGCTCCTCACATGGCTTGCGCTTTCAAGCCAGCTTAAGCAGGTCCGCGAGGTCCATAGGCGGCTCGATAAAACGTTAAGAGCCTCTTAGCATGCAACTCGCCAAGCATGATCGCATCGGCATAGCCTTACATGCCTTGGCGACTGCCGCTCTCGATCTTGACGCCCGGTTGATTTTTGCGAATGGGCTTGACCTTCTCGTCGTGACAAGGTTCATAGTCAAAACATGAATCAACTGAAGGAGGCTCACATGGTCCGTTTCAATGTTCCTGACATGACGTGCGGTGGTTGCGCCCAGCGCATTCGTCGAGCAATAGCTCAGGCCCCAATGCCGGCGGGTGTCGAAGTAGAAATCGATGTGGCCGCGCGGCAGGTCCGCGTTCCTGGGCAAGCCGAAGACGACACTGTGGAGCTTGTTCGCTCCGCAATTGAGCGTGCCGGATACAAAGCAGACGCCGTGGTGGGGACTTCATCGGGCCGAACAACCGGTGGCTGCTGCTGTGCGTCTCGGTCCACAACCTCTGTTGATGTGAATCAAGGCGCTGCGAACCGTACGTCGTCATGCTGCAATTGAACCTACAAGGAGACCATCATGCGTCTGAATATCCTCGCTGGGCTGTTGACAACCCTTTTCGTGGCGGGATGTGCCATCGCGCAATCTCCAAAACCTACGGACGAACACGCAGGCCACCACCCCGGTGATGCGCAGAGCGGTGGCGTAGCCACCCAGTCTGCCCCGACAGCTACTACCCCGCCAGCACCGGACGCCTTTGATCGTCAGATGAAGGCGATGCAGGAAATGCACAAAAAAATGCAGGCGGCCAAGACTCCCGCCGAACGTTCTGCTCTGATGGACGAGCACATGAAGCTCATGCAGTCCGGCATGGCCATGATGGGTGCTGGTAATTCTGGTGGCATGGGTATGGGGATGATGCAGCAAGGGGCGCAGGCCAAACCTGCCGCACCTGCAGCCTCTGGAAACTCGGGCATGGGAGGCGGCATGATGGGCATGCACGCTCAAATGGAGCGCCGCATGGCCATGATGGAACAGATGATGCAAATGATGGTGGACCGCCAAGCGGTCATGCCATCCAAATAGCCCCCCCGCGAGCGTCCTGAGGGGCGCTCGCCACAAAATCTCATTGAGATTCTGTAAACCACCTTCCTGAATCGACCAGCGCAAGGCGTGTTTCCCCTGAGCCCGTTACTGCCGCCCGCAAGCACTACGCATTTCAGAAGTGGGGATGTGGTCGGCTCCTTTGCATCCATGCTTGATCGATAGCTCAATTGGGTGCCATTGATGGCGGCGACGGTGTTCTTATCGGGTCTTCAGTTTTCAGCGATAGCGACAGGGGGGGCGCCGCTGACCTGGTAGCGCCGCTTTGATCGGCACCCAGGCCATGGAGCCAGTCCGATTGAAGCTGCATTGCCTGACGTCGCCACGCAGCCTCTCGATCAGCAAACTCGACGCCCCTAAGCCTGCCTCACGAAGCCTAAGTGTCCAGCTGGTCGCGTTTTCTCGGCTTTCTCATCAGCACATAGGCTGCAGGAATCACGAACAAAGAAAGCAGCGGTGCGGTCACCATACCGCCCAGCATGGGAGCCGCGATGCGGCTCATGACCTCCGAGCCTGTCCCGCTGCTCCACACGATGGGTACCAGGCCCGCCAGGATGACGGCTACGGTCATGGCCTTGGGGCGCACGCGCAGCACTGCACCTTCCCGGATCGCGTCCAGCAGCTCTTCCAGCGTGGGCTGCCTGCCGTCTGGACATCTCTCTGCGAGTGCGTGCTTGAGGTAGATGAGCATGACCACCCCGAACTCTGCCGCGACCCCCGCCAGAGCGATGAAGCCCACACCGGTGGCGATGGACAGGTGGTAGTTCATCAGGTACAGGAACCAGATGCCCCCAGTGAGCGCGAATGGCAGCGTCGCCATGATCAGTCCCGCCTCGCCCATGCGCGAGAAGGTCAAGTACAACAGCACGAAGATGATCAGCAAGGTGGCAGGCACCACGACTTTCAGGCGGGCATTGGCCCGCTCCAGGTACTCGAACTGACCTGAGTACGTGATGCTGACCCCGGGCTCCAGCTTGATCTGGCGGCCCACCGCATCGCGCAGGTCATTGGCCACCGATGCCAGATCGCGCCCCCGCACATCGACATACACCCAGCCCGATGGGCGGGCGTTCTCGCTCTTGAGCATGGGGGGGCCATCGGTGATGGAGATGCTGGCCACCGTGCCCAGCGTGATCTGCTGCCCCATGGGCGTGGAGATGGGCAACTGGGCCAGGCGTTCCGGGGAGTCGCGCCACTCACGCGGATAGCGCAGGTTGATCGGGAAGCGGGCCAAGCCCTCGACCGTTTCAGACACGTTTTCACCACCGATGGCCCCGGAGACCACGGCCTGGATTTCGGACACGTTCAGCCCGTAGCGCCCTGCGGCCGTGCGGTCGATGCGGACATCGACGTAGCGCCCCCCCGTCAGGCGCTCTGCCAACGACGAAGTCACTCCCGGAATGCCCTTGGCGACCTGCTCGACTTGGGCAGCGATCCCGTCGATCACCTTCAGGTCGTTGCCGGTCACCTTGACCCCGATGGGACTCTTGATGCCGGTGGCCAGCATGTCAATCCGGTTGCGGATGGGTGGAATCCAGATGTTGGACAGGCCAGGAATCTTGACGGCCTTGTCCAGCTCCTCGATCAGACCCTCGGGCGTCATTCCTGGACGCCATTGGTCTCTGGGCTTGAGCTTCACCGTGGTCTCGAACATTTCCAGCGGTGCCGGATCGGTTGCGGTCTCCGCGCGGCCCGCCTTGCCGAAGACGCGCTCGACCTCGGGAACCGTCTTGATCATCCGGTTGCTCAGTTGCAGAAGCTCCGTCGCCCGCTGTGCCGACAGGCCCGGGAGCGCCGAAGGCATGTACAGCAGATCGCCTTCATCGAGCCTGGGCAGGAACTCGCCCCCCAGCCGCGAGAGGGGCCAGATCGTGGTCGTCAGCGCCAGCACGGCGATGACCAGTGTGGATTTGGGGCGGTGCAGAACCCATTCCAGGCAAGGCCGGTACACGGCAATCAGCGCGCGCGTGATCGGGTTCTTTTGCTCATCTGGGATGCGGCCCCGGATCCAGTAGCCCATCAGGACCGGGATCAGCGTGACCGAGAGGGCCGCAGCTGCGGCCATCGCGTAGGTCTTAGTGAACGCCAGCGGTCCAAACAGGCGACCTTCCTGTGCTTCCAGCGTAAAGACGGGCACGAAGGACAAGGTGATGATGAGCAGCGAGAAGAACAGCGCGGGGCCTACCTCCTCGGCGGCTTCGGTGATTACCTTCCAGCGCTCTTCCCCCACCAGTTGGCGGTCGGGATGCTTGTGCTGCCAGGCCTCCAGCTTCTTGTGGGCGTTCTCGATCATCACCACGGCCGCATCAACCATGGCGCCCACTGCGATCGCAATGCCACCCAGAGACATGATGTTGGCGTTGATGCCCTGGTAGCGCATCACCAGAAACGCCGCCATGATCCCCAGCGGCAGAGAAATGATGGCGACCAGTGCCGAGCGCAGGTGCCAGAGGAACAAGACACAGACCACAGCCACCACGATGAACTCCTCCACGAGTTTGGTGGTGAGGTTCTGGATCGCCCGCTCAATGAGCGCACTGCGGTCGTAGGTTGTGACGATCTCCACGCCCTGGGGCAGGCTGCTTTGCAGCTCGCTGAGCTTGGCCTTGACGGCTTGGATGGTTTCCTGGGCATTCTTGCCCGAGCGCAGGACCACCACGCCACCGGCCACTTCCCCCTCGCCGTCGAGTTCGGCGATGCCGCGCCGCATCTCCGGTCCGATCTGCAGCGTTGCGACATCGCCCAGGCGCACGGGAATCCCGGCGCGCGACACCAGCGGGGTGGCCCTGAAGTCGTCCAGCGTCTTGAGGTAGCCGCTGGCGCGCACCATGTACTCGGCCCCGGACAACTCCAGCACCGACCCTCCCGTTTCCTGGTTCGCTCCCAGGATGGCATCACGCACCTGCCCCTGGGTCAGCCCTTGGGCTGCGAGCTTGATCGGATCGAGCACCACCTGGTACTGCTTGACCATGCCGCCCACCGACGCCACTTCCGCGACATTGGGCAGGCTCTTGAGTTCGAATTTCAGGAACCAGTCCTGCAGGGCCCGCAGCTGGGCGAGATCGTTCTTGCCGGTGCGGTCCACCAGCGCATATTGGTAGATCCAGCCGACCCCGGTGGCGTCGGGGCCGAGCGACGATTTGGCCGTGGCGGGTAGTCGCCCCTGCACCTGGTTCATGTACTCCAGCACCCGGGAACGTGCCCAGTACAGGTCCGTGCCGTCCTCGAACAGGATGTAGACAAACGAGTCGCCAAAGAACGAGAAGCCGCGCACCGTCTTGGCGCCCGGGACGGACAGCATGGTGGTGGCCAGCGGGTAGGTCACCTGGTTTTCCACGATCTGCGGCGCCTGGCCGGGGTAGGAGGTGCGGATGATGACCTGGACATCCGACAAATCGGGGAGCGCGTCCACGGGGGTGCTGCGCACGCCCCACACGCCCCAGGCCGTGAGCATCACGGTCGCCAGCAGAACCAGGAGTCGGTTCGCCACCGACCAGCGGATCAGACGTGCGATCATGGCTTGATCCTTTCCACGGCAGTGATCACGAAGTCCTTGCCTTGCTGCTGGAAGGTGAACTTGACCTGCTGCTCCGGTTTCAGGGCCTTGGCCAGCTCTGGGTTTGCCAGCTTGAATGGCATGGTCATGCCGGGCCACTTCAGTTCAGGCACGGCCTCGTGGGTAAGGGTCAGCTCGGTTGGCGTGACCTCATCGACCACCCCTCGCACCGTAAAGCTCTTGGACGCCGGAGCCGCAGAGGCCGAGGAACCCTGTTCAGCGATGGGTTGTGCGCTGCTGCCGGGAGGTTGAGCGGGCATGATGCCTCGCAGGCTGGCTTCCGAGTCGATCAGGAACTGCGCCGAGGCGACCACCTGCTGCCCTGCGGTGAGTCCGCTTTGAATGACGAGTCGGTCATCGATTTCCGCGCCAAGTTGTACCTGGACGGGGTGGTACTTGCCGGGGCCGTCCACCACGTAAACCAGTGCCCGCTTACCGGTTCGGATCACCGCTTCACTGGGTACCAGCAGCGCCGGTTGGGTGCGTCCCGCCAGGACAATCTGCCCGGACATGCCCGCCTTCAGGCGCTGGGTGGGGTTGGGAAGCTCCAGGCGCACGCGCACCGTGCGGGTGTCCCGGTTGGCCTCTGGGAGGATGCTCACGACACGGGCTTTGAGGGTTTCGCCCGGAAACGCGGCCAGGCGCACCTGGGCGTCCTGCCCCAGTTGCAAGGGACCGCTTTGCGCTTCGGGAACGGCCGCTTCGATCCAGACGCTGGCCAGACCGTTCACGCGCACCAGGCTGGCCCCCGCAGAGACCGTCATGCCCTGGCGCACCATCAGTTCGGCCACCATCCCTGCTTGTGGGAAGGTCACCGTGTAGCGGCCCTGAGGTTCGCCCGTGCGCTCCACCTGGGCCACGAGCGAGGCAGGCATGCCCAGCAGTGACAACCGATGACGCGAAGCGGCCGTCAGCGACTCTTCCTTGAGCGCCCGGACAGCGAGGAACTCGCGCTGCGCAGCCACCCACTCAGGCAGCAGTAAATCGGCCAATGGCGCGCCTGCGGCCACCACGTCACCCGGGGCCCGGGCATAGACACGCTCCACAAATCCTGCAGAACGCGCCTGGACGATACTCACATCCCGGTCATTGAGCTGGACCGTGCCCAGCACGTCCACATCGGATCCAATGTCGCGCTGCTCCACCGTGGCGGTGCGCAGGCCGAGGGCTTGCACCGCTTGTGCCGAGACATTCAAACCGGTGCTTTGTTGTGCGTCCTCATCGGCGTACTTGGGAACCAGCGCCATGTCCATGTAGGGCGACTTGCCTGGCTTGTCGAACTTCTGCGTTGGCACCATGGGGTCGTACCAGTACAGCACCTTGCGGTCGGCCTTCGCCGCTTCTGCCGATGGAGGGGTAGCGCCAGATGGATGACTGCTCGCAATGCGCCATTGGGAGACGCCCCAACCGAGGGCAATGCCAGCAGCCACCAGTGCCACGGCCACAGTGGTCTTCTTGAAAACGGTATTGGTCATGTGGTTCTCCCTTCAGTCCGCGATCAGGCTGTTCAGACGGGCAATCACGGTGTCCCGCTGCGCCTGCAGATCAATGAGCCGCCAGTGCGTCTCCCGCACTTGGGCCCTGGCCGCCAGCACGGCGCTCAAGTCGCCTTTGGCAGACTGGTAATTGGCCAACGCGAGTTCGGCACGCCCCTGTGCCAAGCCCATGCCCGCCGATTGCAGCCGCTCGATCTGACTGTTCAGTGCCGCCAGCTCTGAGGCGCTGTCCTCCAGCTCCTGCAGGTGCCTGCGGGTCACGTCTTCCTGCTCGGCGTCCAGGCGCTGCAGCTCCAGCTGCTTGGCCTTGATCTGGGGTCCCTGGCGCCGCTCCTGTTGCCAGGGAAGGTCAAAGGTCACCTGGAAGGACACCATGTCGCCCCAGCGTCGGTCGCGGCGGCTGTAGGCGACTTCCCAGGACCAATCACCCTTGGTTTCTGCTTGGGCTTCGCGCGTTTCCGCCAAGGCCATGGCCTGCATGGCGGGGTACTGCGCAAGTTCCGCGTGGCGGTGTACCTCAGACCGCAGTTGATCCAAGGGGCGGCTCAGCGGCCCAGGAGTTCCCTGTAGCGCCTCGTCGGCGCGAGCGCCAACCCAGCGCCGCAACATCGCCCTGGCCTTGGATCGGTCCCGCTGCAGATCGTCCCTGCGATCCGACAGCGCAAGCGCCTCCTGCCTGGCCATCAGCAGGTCTGCGGCCTGGGCCGTGCCTCCGGCGATGCGGGCGGGCAGGCTGTCCTGCAGGCGCTGGTTCTCACTCAGTAGACCGGTGAGTACCTGGTCACGTTGCTCGATAGCCTGGGCCAGGATCCACGCTTGACTCAGTTCCTGGCGGATCTGCAGGCGCTGGACCGCCAGGGTGGCGCGTTCGCGTTCCACCTTGGCCTCGGCACCGGCGATCTGGGCATCGCGCTTGGCCCGGTTGGGCACCTCCTGCATCAGCGCCAGGCGCTGCATGGTCATGGACTCACGCGTGAGGCTGAAGCGGTCCATGCCGCTGATGGGAAAGTTCTCGATACCGACCGAGAGCTTGGGATCCGGCAGCGTTCCCGCCGCCTGCCGGGTGCTGGTGGCTGCGTCAATCTGCAGCCGCTGGGCCGTGATGCGAGGGCTGTGCTGCTCCGCCAGATCCAAGGCCTCTGCAAAGCCCAGGGCGTGGGCCTGGTTGCCAGCCAAGCCGATGCTGGTCAACAGGACCCCGAGAGCGCCCAGGCGCAGTTGGCGGAGGTTGCGCACCTGTATGCGCTGCGAGATGGGGTGAATGCGCTGGTGCGCAGACAGGCGCTCGCAGGGAGCGCCGATGGAGATGATGGGCATGGTGGTCCTCGAAATGAAGGGGCACGAAGTCAGACTTGCGCAAACGCTGCAAGGCAGCGCGCAAGGCGTGCACGATCAATTCCGAAAGACCTGATGGGTTAGATAGATGGGGGGAGAGCCCGCTCGACTGTCCAGCTCCGCGTACACAGCACGCGGATCGATTTGGCGCTCGGAATCCAGGACCACAGGCAGCACATAGGCAACCCAAATGGCGTGCGCCGCTAGCGCCTGCAGATCGAGACCTTGGAGCGAGGGGGAGGACAAGCTGTCGCCGTCACAATGGGCTCGGCACAGCTGAGGATCCTGCTCATCCATGGTGCCCGCCATCGCGTGGCAATCGGGCATGGAGGGCATGCCGACGGCATCTCCCATGGCCATGCCCGCTTTTTGCATCGATGCCGCATGGGCTGCGGAGTCCAGCTTGGGACAGGCATAGGCGGCCAACGCGAACTGCATCAGAAGCAACGCCGCGACCAGGAAGCTGGTTATCCAGCGTCCTTGGCGCGATACGGTGCTTCTGGCGAAGATCATGGTGCGAATGGTATCCCCAGCGATGGCCACGGACTTAACCTAGATCAAATCCGGGCCTGCCGAGCCATCTCAGCCCTTGCGAAGTCGCAGGGCATTGGCGATCACGGACGCCGAACTCAGGCTCATTGCCAAGGCCGCGATCATTGGCGACAACAGCCAGCCGGTGAAGGGATACAGCAGCCCTGCAGCAATCGGTATGCCCAGCGCGTTGTAGAGGAAGGCGAACATGAGGTTCTGTTTCATGTTGCCCACCGTTGCCTCCGACAGTTCCCGCGCCGTGGAAATCCCTCGCAGATCGCCCTTGACCAAGGTGACCTGTGCGCTGTTCATCGCCACATCGGTGCCAGTACCCATCGCGATCCCCACGTCTGCCTTGGCAAGGGCGGGCGCGTCATTGATCCCGTCACCCGCCATGGCAACAACACGGCCTTCGGCCTGCAGCCGGGACACCAGGGCCAGCTTGTCCGCAGGCTTGACCTCGCCATGAACCTCATCAATCCCCAGCTTTGCCCCCACCGCCTTGGCGGTGGTCATGCCGTCGCCCGTGGCCATGACAATGCGCAGCCCCGCCGCATGCAAGGTCGCCAGCGCTTCCGGCGTGCTGGCCTTGATGGCATCCGAGACCGCAAGCAGGCCTTGAAGCTGGCCATCGGCCGCCAGGTACATCACGCTGGCGCCTGTGGCGCGCAAGGCCTCTGCCTGCGCAAGCAGCGGGTTCGCAGAAACCCCGACCTGCTCCATGAGGACCGTGTTTCCCAAGGCGAGTTGGCGCCCAGCGACCCGTCCGCGCACCCCGATGCCAGACCCGGACTCAAAGTCCTCGGGCTTGTCCAGGGCCAGCCCCTTGGCGCGGGCCGCTTGGACAATGGCATCGGCCAGCGGATGCTCGCTGCCTTGATCCAGACTGGCTGCCAGGCGCAGAACCTCATCCTCGGACAGACCGGGCATGGCAACAACCCGCTCGAAGGAAGGCTTGCCCTCTGTGAGCGTGCCAGTCTTGTCCACGATCAGCGTATCCACCTTGCGCAGGTTCTCGATGGCTGCTGCGTCCCTGAACAGCACGCCGCTGGTCGCCCCCCGGCCTGTGGCCACCATGATCGACATAGGAGTCGCGAGGCCCAACGCACAAGGACACGCGATGATCAGCACGGCCACGGCGTTGACCAGGCCATAGACCCAACGTGGCTCCGGGCCGAACAGGCCCCACGCGAACAGCGTGAGCAACGCGATGCCCACCACGGCCATGACAAAGTACCCCGCCACCTGGTCCGCCATGCGCTGCATGGGGGCCCGTGAGCGCTGCGCCTGGGCCACCATTTGAACGATCTGCGACAGCATGGTGGCCGAGCCCACCCGCTCGGACCGGATCACCAGAGCGCCGTTGGTATTGAGCGTGGCTCCGATGACGGCGTCCCCAGGTCCTTTGACGATGGGCACAGGCTCGCCAGTGAGCATGGCTTCGTCCACCGCGCTGCTCCCCTCGACCACCACGCCATCCACCGGCACCTTCTCACCGGGGCGCACGCGCAAGAGGTCTCCCACATGGACATGGGACAAGGGAACATCACTCTCCTGACCGTTAGCGTCGATACGCCGCGCTGTCTTGGGGGCCAGGCCCAGCAGCGATTTGATGGCGGCAGAAGTCTGCGAGCGTGCTTTCAGCTCCAGCATCTGGCCCAGCAGCGTGAGCGAGATGATGACAGCGGCGGCCTCAAAGTACACCGCCACACGCCCCATGGCCTGGAACGAAGCAGGAAACACGCCGGGCGCCACGGTGGCCACCACGCTGTAGACAAATGCGGCGCCCGTGCCCAAGCTGATCAGCGTCCACATGTTGGGACTACGGTTGGCAATGGACTGAGCGCCGCGCACAAAGAAGGGCCAGCCAGCCCACAGCACGATAGGAACCGTCAGCACGAGCTCAATCCAGCTCTGTGTGGCCATCTCGAACCACTGCAGCCGGTGTCCCACCATGGCCAGGATGGTGACCACCACGGTCAGTGGCAGCGTCCACCAGAAGCGATGCCGGAAATCCACAAGTTCCGCGTTTTCTCCCTCATCCAGCGTGGGGAGCATGGGTTCCAGTGTCATGCCGCATTTAGGGCAGTTTCCGGGATGGTCTTGCCGCACCTCTGGGTGCATGGGGCAGGTGTAGATGGTGCCGGGCTGAGCTGTTTCTGGCTCACGCGCAACCTTGTCGGTACCGGGAGGCGTGACAGCGTACTTGTCCGGGTCCTCAACAAACTTCGTTTGGCACTTGGCGCTACAGAAGTAGTAGTGCAGCCCCTCATGCTCCGCCGAGTGATGCGATTGTTCCGTCACGTCCATACCGCAGACTGGATCTTTCAGTTTCGTCATGGGCGGCGGTGTATCCCCGTGGACCCCCTCATGATGCTGTTGGCCATGGTGGGTGTGATCGTGCGGTTCCGCGTTGGACATGAATGACCTCCCTGCAAATGTGTTGTGTGCCTGCAAGATTACTTTTTGCTCGAATCGCCTTCGTGAGAGCCGTCCCCCCCGTGCCCATGGAAGAGGTGCATCAACGGGCAAGCCAGCAAGAGCAGATAGGGCCAATAACCCGCAATGTGCGACCAGTGTTCCCTGAGCAAGAAGAATGCCCCGATGAGTGCAAGCATGATCACTGCGCCAATCAATTTGCGGCTGCCTCCGCTGGCGTTGGCAGCTTCTGCATGCCCTGTGGTGTGGTCGTGGTTCATGGCGATCTCCAAGAAGTGGCCATCGAGACAATGATGGTCCCGGTGAAAACAATAGGGCTTAACACGGTGGCAATGTCAAGCCTGAAAATAGAAATGCTCTAGCTGGCGGCACCCTTACGCATCCTGGTTTCGCACTGTGCAGTTCATTGGCAAAAGGGGCCTTTCAGAGTTCGTCAAGGAGGACGGGAAACAGGCCTAAAACATGAACGAGCGGCCAAGCACGTGGCGTGCTTCTGGATTGCACCCGCGAATACACAAACGTCATGCCTACCAGCGCGAATAGCTGCTACTGGCCTTCTGTCGTGTCAACGGCCCTCCGAACACCTGCACAGTCCAGGTGTCGAACGAATGTTTTATTGCCTCAGCCAAGCTCTTCAAGGTGTGCGGGTCGATGGTTGTCCAGAAGGAACGGCGGGGCGCCCAACGTCAGCCGTGGTTGAGCGAGGCGTGAGCATGTGGCCCGCAGCGTCAACCTTGACCATGCCCAGCCTAGGATGACTCCAGTAGCGCGTCCTTCCTTCTTCAGCCTGCGCTTTGACTGGCAGCACTTGATCTCGCACGTCAACGCCAGTGGGCGTCGCGAAAGAGGCTGCGGAAGCCAGGGACAGAGCAACTGCAAAGACAGACGCAAATAGATTGTTGGACATGATTTTGGCCCTCGCATAGGTCATTGAAACGTCAGCCTGGCTGACGACCTCACGTCACGCAGCCTGAAGAAATCCGTGCGCGTCGTGTTGAGGGGCAGTTTCGATCTTGGTCAATCACCGGAAGATGATGGGTGGATGACATTTTTGTAATGCAAAGAACCACCGCTGTGAGAGCACTCCGGGTTGATACGAGAGCGATGCTGCCATGTGCTCGGATGCGCATGCATTGCCAGTTGCTGTCAAAAGCGTAATCCGTCCGTCACCTCTAAGTCGGCGTGCGGTTTCTAGACTTCTTTCCGTGGTGCACAAAACGCCACCTGGATGGACCATACCGGGCATCCGGCGTCACAGGAGACCATCATGAAAGTTCGTACCGCAATCCTCGTCGCCAGCCTTGCTGCATCCGCTACAGCGTCGTTTGCGACATCCGTTTATCACGCAAGCCCTAGCCAGGAAGAAGGCGTCAGCCTGGCCGCAGACCATTTGGGCAACGCAGTCAGTCGTCAAGCGGTTGAAAACACCGTACTGGCCGCTCAGAAGGACGGTTCGCTGTACTGGATCAGCCGTGGCTATCCAGCCACTTATCCGCTCGTTCCGGGCCCCAAGCTGACCAAGACCCGCCAGCAAGTTCTGGATGAGCTGCAAACCTCCAAGCGCAATCCCGTGACCAGTGATGGCCTGCGTGACATCGGCGGCGAGGCAGGTTGGGTCAACGCCCGCCAACTGCCCTGAACCCTCTCAACGATCACCGGCACCCGCGTTCGCTCCAAAACCGGCCTGCGGTTGCACTTCAACCATCACCATTTATCCAAAAAGGAAACCCCATCATGAAACTCAAGTCCACGCTCATCATCCTTTCCCTCATCGCAGCTCCCGCGTTCGCATCAGACCAAACGGTCAGCAAGACGCGCGAACAAGTGCTGGCTGAATTGGCGCAGGCTCAGCAAAACGGCGAGATGCTTGCTCCTGGCGATTCGGGGATGACTCTCAAGCAAATCAACCCCGGAGCCTATCGCTCGGCTACTTCGACTCAGGCTCGCAAATCCCGCGAGCAAGTGCGGGAAGAATTGGAGCAGGCTATCCGTACGGGTGACATCATGGTGGCGGGTGAATTCGGGGTCAAACGCAATGAGTTGATGTCTGGTCGTTATCCGATCGTGGCAGGCAAGTCGTTGAAGACGCGGGAACAAGTCAAAAGTGAGTTGGCACGCGCCATCCGCGAAGGAGAAATCGTCGCTGTGGGCGAAGACGGTCGCAAGCTCAACGAAATCTATCCTGACCGCTACCATGCTGCGCAACATGCTGCCGTGGCCGCCACCTCGGACGAATCCACCAAGGCCCCTCGTTTCTAAACAGGTTCTCCGGGCAGTCGGCTGCTGATCTGGAGGGGCCTTTCGAAACAGGCCCTTCTCCAGTTGGCGCACCGTGCATGTCTGCATCGCCAGCAGCAAGTGCGTGCGACATCTGCTTTTGTATCGCTATGCCCACCGCGCATCAGACTTGCATGTTCATCACATCGGTGTAGGCCTGAACAATGCGGTTGCGACTCTGAAGCGTGGCCTGAAACGCGATGTTCGACTTGACGCCAGCGAGCATCGTTTCTTCCAGACTGACCGTGGGATTACCGAATGTGACCTCGCGGCTCAGGCGACCAGACTCACTCTGCAACTGGCTTGTGGTTGAAAGCGCCTGCTTCATCGCGTCCAGAAAACCGCCTCCCTGGATGCTCGGTGCTTTGGGCACAGAGTTTCCCAGCGAACTGACAGGCAATAGTGCATCCAATGGCTTTGTCGTGACGTTCATGCCGAGGCTTTCTGGTGGCGAAGAGTTTGCGAAGTTCTGCCTCGAAATCTGTACCGAGGCGATGCCCAATCGTAGAGATTGGAGTTCGATCTGTAGCTTTCGCAACGCAAGGCGTCACCCGTCAATCCCGCCGTTCGGGATAACAGAAACTTCATCTTGCCGACATCGCCGTGGGTCGCCGCATCCCTGGGGCCCAAAGAGCCGAGCCCAAGCGAAGCGCGCCGCACGAAACAGCCGTGGCTCACAGCCGCTGCGAAATCTCCAGCATTGGCTTGATGCTGGACCCAAAGCGGCTCATGGAGGCATGGTTCTGCTCCAGTTCGCTGTAGGGCAAATACCGGATTCCCAGCTCTGACACCCTGGAGAAGGCGGGCCTTTGAAGTTGCTCAGCGACCTTGTCTCTGCGATTGTCTGGAGCCACCAGAAACAGGGCGCAGTTGCCCGCAACCGGCGTTCCCAGGGCCAGATCGAGCATGCGTACGATGCCCGAATAGATGGACGTGGTGTGTTCGACTTCGAATGCGGCGGCGAATTGCGAGGTCTGGGGATCAACCCATACGACATCGATCAGTCGCACGGACTCCAGTCCTCGGTCCAGGCTGGCGGGCAACTGCGCCATGCATCCATCTCCCAGCAGCCCCCCGCCATAGGCGCGGCCCCGGTCGTTGGACGCTATCCAGACCTCAAATCCGAGCGCATTGCCCAGGTCGCGCAGCGAAGCCTGGACACCCGTGTGGGTCGCATCGCTCTCGGTCGCTTGGGACAGTTCTCGTTGCAATGCGGTGGATTCCTGCCGCACACGTTCAAGGTCTTCTTGCCAGAGAGCTGTCGCCGCTACATCCATTGCTTGTGGCGGCGCTTCATATCGGCCACTGCCAATGTCAAACATGAGTCCTGCAATCGCGCCCAGATCGTTCGACAGTTTTAGCCGGTACCGCGCGTTCAAGCGCAGCAAGCCCTCCCGCATGGAGAGATAGTGGTCCCAGCGCCCAAGCTTCACGCGCCCCCCGGTCACCGCGTTGAAACCATTGACGATGGCCGTGTTGAAGGGAGAGACCAGCGTTGGGTGGATGAAATACAGCAAGTTGGCGACCGCTGGGCCCAAGCCTTTGATGCCAATCGCATCAATGCGCTGTATGGCGGCCACTACGTCTTCTGCGCAGTCACAGTGATCGCAGGTGTGCAGGAGGTCCGCAAAGGCGCGCTGGTTGCTCGTGTTCTCGTAGATGTCCGGAATCCGCAGCTTGGGCTTCCAGAGGAACGCGTGGTCCGCTCCCTTGAAAATCTGGCGCTGCTCTGCCACGGAACCCACGATCGTCTCCAGCGAGGAGCCTCGGTAGGCGTTGCCAAACGTTCCGCCCCGGATGTCCTCCACCACCTGCGCGATGCCTCGGCGAATGGAGCGGAAGTTCTTGATCCGCTGATCCCACAGGAACCAGGTGTTGTAGGTGCTGCTTGGATGTGCCTTCCAGCAGTCTATGAGGGTTGCCAGGGGGTCATGCATCTGTCGTGAGGTGCTTGCCAATGCTCTGTGCACTGGGGAAATACATCGAAAAACAAGTCCTGCCATCGGCCGAACTCACGGAAATCCGCCCCCGGTGCGCATGAACAATCGCCTGGGAAATGGACAAGCCCAGGCCCGCGCCGTCCGAGTCCAGCTGCTTGCGCGACTTGTCCGCCCGAAAGAAGCGGTCGAACAGGCGGGGGATCATCTGAGCATCGATGGAAGGTCCGGTGTTGACGACATCCACGGTGGTTCCGTGCAGGTCCCCTTGAATGTCCACGACCACCTGCTCGCCAGGTGGGGTGTAGCGAATGGCGTTGGACAGGAGGTTGCTGAGCGCCCGGCGCAGCATCAACCGGTCGCCAACGATCTCCGCCGCCCCGACCAATTGCAGTCGGACCTGCTTTTCTTCGGCAAGGGCCTCGTAGAAGTCAAACAAAGCCTGTGCTTCGTCATGGACCGCAATTCTCTCCGTGCTGGGAAGAATGAGCCCGTGGTCAGCCTTGGCCAGGAACAACATGTCAGCCACCATGCGGGCCAAGCGCTGGTACTCCTCGGCGTTGGAGGCCAATATGTCCTGGTACTCCTCGGAAGAACGAGCCTGGCTGAGCGTGACCTGCGTCTGTGTCATCAGATTGTTGATCGGCGTACGCAGCTCGTGAGCCAGGTCCGAAGAAAACTCGGACAGGCGGTCGAACTCCTCCTTCAGGCGCCGGAGCATCTCGTTGAGGGTGGTCGCCAGGTCGGCCATCTCCACCGGAAACTCCTGGGTTGGCATCCGCTCATCCAGTCGCTGTGCCGTGATGGCCATAGCGCGGGACCGCATGGCGCGAAGGGGGGCCAATCCATTCTTTGCGGCCCACCAGCCCAGGACCCCAGCCACCAGTGTTGCCAATGCCACGTAGCCCACAAGCACCCAAATCAATTCGTACATGAAGTGCTTGTGGTGGGCAATGTCCACCGCCACCCAGACCTGCAGCGGAGGCTCTGCGGAACCTGGCAGCGTCACGGCTTCGGTCATCCCCCGGTACTCACGCTCCTTGATTCGCCACGAGGCAACCCCCAAGCGGGAATGCTGGGTCCGCGCGCTCAATTCCGCAGGAAACTCAAAGTCCTCCGTCGAGTACAGCGATTGACCATTGCGAAGCACGGTGACGAAGAGGCCCTCATGGCTGTGCAAAACGTCATCCAGCCGCGTCTTCAGATCCTGCGGCGACTTCGATTTGCCGATGACTTCACGCGTCAGGTGAACCTTGTCACGCAATGCATCGCGGTCAAGCTCCACAAAATGTCGGTCGATGGAAATTGCCACGAGAGTCCCCAGGCCGATCAGCACCAGGGCGGACGCCAAAGTGAAAAAGGCCGTCAGCCGCGTGGTGAGCGAGTACCTTGCCTTCACGCACTCTCCTCGGGAGCCTCAAGCACATACCCCATGCCTCGGACCGTCTGGATCAGCTTGACTTCGTAGGCATCATCCACTTTGGCGCGCAGCCGTCGCATCGCCACCTCGATCACATTGGAGTCGCTGTCGAAATTCATGTCCCAGACCTGTGATGCGATCAAGGAACGGGGCAGCACTTCCCCTTGGCGGCGCATCAACAGCTCCAGCAGTCCAAACTCCTTGGCAGTCAGGTCGATACGCTTGCCTGAGCGGATGACCCGCCGGCGCAGGAGGTCGAGTTCCAGATCAGCCACCTGCAGCAAAGTCACCTCGGTGCCGTTTCGTCCGCGCCGCAAGATGGTCCGCACCCGTGCCAGCAATTCCGCAAAGGAAAACGGCTTGACCAGGTAATCATCCGCACCCAGCTCCAGACCTTTGATCCGGTCCTGTACCTGATCCTTGGCGGTGAGGAATAGCACCGGCATCTCCTGGCCGTGGCGGCGCAGATTCGTGAGCACCTGCCAGCCGTCCATCCCAGGGAGCATGACATCCAAGATCACCAGGTCGTAGTCACCTTCCTGGGCAAGGTGCAGACCATCCACCCCGTTATGGACCAGATCGGCATTGAAGCCAGCTTCGCGCAACCCCTGGCGCAGGTACTCGCCGGTTTTGACTTCATCTTCAACGACCAAAATCTTCACGGGGTCCCCCTGGCACTGCGAATGGCCGCAAGTGTGCCTCCAGATCACAGGCTTTCGTGCACATGACAAAGATGTAATGAAGCCGTTATGTCCACGGAAGCCGTGGGCTCACACAATGCGTTGCATCAAGAACTCATGGTGAACCTATGAAAAATTCCTGGCTTTCACGACCTATCTCAAGCCGCTGGCTGGCCGCAGCGCTGGTGGCGCCGTCCATGGCATTTGCCCAAATGCCCGAGGCAGACTCCGCCAAGGTGGAGTATCAGCTGTCGTACCGATCAGCCCTGGCTGGCTTTGACGCGTACAAAGACCAACCCGTACAGCCCTGGAAGGCAGCCAACGACAAGGTCGGCGAAATCGGTGGATGGCGCACCTACGCCAAGGAAATGCGCCAGGCACCTTCCGCATCTGGCCAGGAGCAGCCCGCACAAGGGCATGACGCACACCATGGAGGCAAGCAATGAGCCGCCCCTTGCGCATGCCCCGCGCCAAATTAATGGTCGTTGTGGCCGCCGTCACCGTTTTGTCTGGCTGCGCCAGTGTGAATCTGGAGCAAAACCTCTCCAGCGCCAACGCAGCTACAGGCGGCTTCACGGACGGTCAGCTCACTTTGGCACGGGGTCAGAACGAACGAGATGCCTTGCGCCAGCGCGCCTCCGATCTGCTGGCCAAGCCGCTCAGCCAAAAAGATGCCGTGCAGCTCGCGTTGGTCAACAGCCCGTCGCTGCAAGCGATCGTCGCGCAAAACTGGGCAGATGCCTCTAACGCAGCGCAATCGGGCCGCATTGCCAACCCGATTTTGACCTTGGAGCGCGTTCGCCTGGGCAGCGAAACTGAGATCGGACGCCTGTTGTCGTTCGGCCTGCTGGACCTGCTGACGCTGCCCATGCGCAAAGGCATCGCTGATCAGCGCATCAAACAAGCCCAGTTGCGCCTGAGCAGCGACGTGGTGGACCAAGTCACGCAGGTCCGGCAGTCGTGGGTGCGCGCCGTTGCGGCACAACAGACGCTCACCTATACCCAGCAGGTCGTTGCCAGCGCCCAGGCCAGTGCAGAGCTGTCCAAGCGCATGCAGGCGGTGGGTAACTTCAACAAGCTTGAGCGTGCCCGCCAGCAAGCGTTCTATGCCGACACGGCAACCCAGTTGGCCAGCGCCCAGCACCAGGTCACCGCAGCACGCGAGGAATTGGTCCGGCTGCTGGGCCTGGACGATAGCCAGGCGAAAGAACTCAAGCTGCCGGAGCGCTTGCCTGCGCTGCCAAAGGAGCCGCTGTCTTCGTTGGATGCAGGCCGCCAGGCGTCCAAGGGACGGCTCGACCTACAGATCGCCAGGGCCGACTATGACGCAGCTGCGCGCGCGCAAGGCTGGAACACGGTCACGACATACACGGACATCGAACTGGGAGTGCGGCGAGACTCTGTGTTCGATGGGACAGAGGGCACCCACTCGACACGTCGTGGTTTTGAGATCAGCCTGCAGCTTCCGATCTTCGACTGGGGCGGTTTGCGGCGCGACGCCATGAATGCACAGACGCTGGCGGCAGCCAGCCGCCTGGAGGCCACCGCCCGCGCTGCGGGGTCGAATCTGCGCGAAAGCTACTCGGCCTACCGCACTGCCTACGACATCGCCCGCCACTACCGCGATGAGGTGATCCCACTGCGAAAAGTCATCTCCGAAGAAAACCAGCTTCGCTACAACGGGATGCTGATCAGCGTTTTCGAATTGCTGGCGGACTCCCGCGATCAGGTCAGCTCGGTGATGGCTGCTCTGAATGCAGAACAACAGTTTTGGCTGGCGGACGCGGCGCTACAAGCCTCTCTCATCGGAAAACCCACGAGCGCTGGCGTCGCGGGTAGCGGCGGCGCCGCTGCTGCAGAAGCTGGTGCCGGCCACTGATCCCCCAAGGAAACCAACATGAATTCAAGACGAGATTTTTTCCGGTTTGCTGGCATTGCCGGAGGGGCAGTGGCCGCAGCGAGTGTGAGCCGCGTGGCGATGGCCGCACTGCCAGAGCCCATTTTCCAGGGCAGCGCCGACACCATGGCCCCCTTGGTGCCCAACTCCGGGCGCCCCTACAACCCGGTGGTCACGCTCAACGGCTGGACGCTGCCCTGGCGCATGAACCAGGGGGTCAAGGAGTTCCACCTGGTGGCAGAACCCGTTGTGCGCGAAATGGCCCCTGGCTTCAAGGCCCACCTGTGGGGATACAACGGCCAGAGTCCTGGTCCCACCATTGAAGTGGTGGAAGGCGACCGCGTTCGCATTTTTGTGACCAACAAGCTGCCCGAGCACACCAGCATCCACTGGCATGGACAGCGTTTGCCCAATGGCATGGACGGTGTGGCTGGATTGAACCAGCCCGCAATCCAGTCGGGCAAGACCTTCGTCTACGAGTTCGTGGCACGCCGCCCGGGCACCTTCATGTACCACCCGCATGCCGATGAAATGACCCAGATGGCCATGGGCATGATGGGCTTCTGGATCACGCATCCGAAGACCAAGCATCCGCTGATTGATGAAGTGAATCGAGACTTTTGCTTCCTGCTCAGTGCGTATGACATTGAGCCCGGGGCCGCGACGCCCAAGGTTGCAGAGATGACGAACTTCAATCTGTGGACATGGAACAGCCGCATCTTTCCTGGCATCGACTCCTTGAACGTCCGGCTCAACGACAAGGTGCGTATTCGCATCGGCAACCTCACCATGACCAACCACCCGATGCACTTGCACGGTCACGAGTTTTTGGTGACGGGCACGGATGGTGGTCCTACACCCAAGAGCACCCGTCTCTATGAAGTGACCACCGACGTGGCCGTGGGCCAGATGCGCCAGATCGAGTTCCTCGCGGACGAAGAAGGTGACTGGGCATTCCACTGCCACAAGAGCCACCACACCATGAACGCAATGGGTCACGACATTCCCACCATGATTGGCGTAGACCACCGGGGCGTGGCCAAGAAGATCAACAACCTGATTCCCGACTACATGGTCATGGGCGAACGGGGCATGGCGGACATGACCGAGATGGAGATGCCTATTCCGGACAACACCGTCCCCATGATGACCGGGGAAGGCCCCTTCGGCTCGGTGGAGATGGGTGGCATGTTCAGTGTCCTGAAGGTGCGCCGCGACCAGAAGCCAGGCGACTACAAGAACCCGGGTTGGTACAAAAACCCGGAGGGCACGGTGGCGTATGAGTACACCGGTCCGATGGCGGAGCCTGCCCGCTTCAAAGCCGAGGGCGGCCAGTCCATGCCCCGCAAAGAGAAGTCCAGTTCGGACACTGTCGTCAAGGTCAAAAAGCCGTCTTCGCACAGCGGCCACTGATCGCCTCCTTTCCTCATCCACAACCCAAGGTAACTATGAAACGCACTCTTTCCCTGATCGCCGCCTCCGCCCTGGTGGCCCTGTCCTTCAACAGCTTTGCGGGCGGTACCCACAGCGGCGGTCACGGCCATGGAAGCGAGGAGTCAGCCATCGGCGAACCAGGCAAAGCCTCCAAAGTCAGTCGCACAATCAACGTGGACATGGCTGACACCATGCGCTTCACGCCCGCCGCGATCTCCGTCAAGCAGGGCGAAACGGTCAAGTTCGTGATCAAGAACAGTGGCCAGGTCAAGCATGAGTTCAGCCTGGGCACCGATGCCGAACTCAAGGAGCACTACGAGACGATGAAGAAGTTCCCGGACATGGAGCATGACGAGCCCAGCAAGGTGTCGCTGGCCCCCGGCAAGCAAGGCGAAATCATCTGGCAGTTCACCAAGGCTGGCGAAGTGAAGTTCGCCTGCCTGTACCCAGGCCACTACGACGCAGGCATGAAGGGCCAGGTCACGGTGGTCAAGAAGTAATCGGGGAATCCCTGCACGCAATTGAACAAGGAGCTCGTATGAAAAACGCAAACACTTTATTGATCGGCGCTATGTTGTCGCTGGTCACTCTCATGCCGCTGTCGGCCGTGGCGCAGGCCGCTGGAGACGCCGGAAAAGCCGCATCCACGACCGCAGCCTCCATGACCGATGGAGAGGTGCGCAAGATCGACAAGGACGCCGGAAAAATCACCATCAAGCATGGCGACATCAAGCACTTGGAGATGCCGGGGATGACCATGGTGTTTGCTGCCAAGGACAAGGCCCTGCTCGACAAGGCGCAGGTCGGCGACAAGATCCGCTTCATGGTGATCAACGAGGGCGGAAAGATGGTGGTCACCGCCATCGAGCCTGCCAAGTAAGCGCAAAAAGTGTCTCGATACGCCCTCAAGAAAAGGGGGCGTTCTTCTGTTCGCACGTCAACCTACCAAGGAAAAATCATGAGAACTCTCCTTATCGCCCTGGCCATGACCGCCGCATCGTCCGCATTCGCCGCTGGCGACACCCAAGAGGCCACGCCCTACACCAACTCCAAGGCGCAAGCGCATGGCGAGGAACACAAAAAGGCCCGTCCTGCGACCGGTGTGAAGCGGACCAAGGATGGCAGTACGGCGCGGGGTGAAGGCTCTGGCATTGCCGACACCAGCAAGGCCGAAGCCCGTGGTCAGGAAAAGGCCAATGCGCGTGAAGCCATGCCGCACAAGGAAGCCACTCCGGGCTCCACGCCCAAGTAGTTCCGAGACAGAGAGGTGGCAAAAAAGTAGCAACCGCCCAAAGACCTCAGGCCGACCATCGCTGCGTCAAGGCGATGGTCGGCGGCTCCAAGGCGGTGTCAATGCCCGCCGCGATGAACGTGTGCCGGAGCAGATCTTTTGCGGTACGGACGCGTAGTCAAGAGGGCGGGTAGCCCGCCTCGGTGAGCGCTTCCGCAAGCGTCAGGCGGTCTTCAGCACTCTGCACCGTAACCAAGCGCTTGGACATGTCCACCTGCACCTTGCAGCCAGGATCCACCATCTGCAGTGTCTGGTTCACCATCCCTGCGCAGTGCCCGCAGGTCATGTCGGGAAGCTGGAATTCATGCATTTACTTCTCGTGGCAAAGAGTTGAGAGGAGTGCAGTCTCGGACTTGCCACAGTGGCAAGGTCAACCACTTTTTCCTCCATGGCACAGACACGCCTCGCCATGGGCGGCCGCGACAAGCTCATTAAGAATTCCACAGCTCTGATGCGCATGCTCTCCACTGCATGCTGAGCGCAGCTGCAGCAGTTGCTTTTCCAACGCCATCATGCTGATGAGACGAGCGCGCAGCCGACTTAGCTGGTCGTCAATCAGATTGTTGACGTCTGCGCACGCCTCCTGGGGCGCATCTAGCGCACCCAACAGGCTCCTCACATCTGCCAGTGGGATGTCGAGTGCCCTACAGTGCCGTACAAAGGACAGCCGCTCCAGGTGAGCGGGAGCATAGTTGCGATAGCCGTTGGCCAGCCGCGCGGGCTGGGGCAACAAGCCTTCCTTTTCGTAAAAACGGATCGTTTCGGCGTCAACGCCTGTTGCGGCGGCCAGTTCCTTGATCTGCATGTTGAGAGCTGGATATTGGAGGTCTTGACACTGTAGCTACTCCAAGGTTTCCAATCGAGGCATCAAGGAGAGAAATTTATGAAATCCTGCTGCGACGAAGCACAAAAACCAACCTCCCAGGACCCATGCTGCGCTCCAGCCGCTCCCGTCTCTACTCAGCTTGATTCCTGTTGCGCCAGCCCGGTTGCGGCCTCTCCAGATACTTGCTGTACCCCACATTCGCTAGCAACCGCAGCGCCTTCGTTTGCAAATGGGCGTGGCCCCCAGGGAGCCATGTTCCGCATCGAGGCCATGGACTGCGCAGCCGAAGAAAGTGAGATCCGCCGCGCGCTGAAGTCAATTGCCGGGGTGCGCGGCCTGGGGTTTCAGCTCGGCGCACGCACGCTGACCATTGACGCCCCTGATGCTGTGATTCCTCAAGCCTTGGCGGCCATTCGCAAGGCAGGGTTCGACCCGCAGCCCGTGGCAACCGCTGCGGCAACGGGCGAAGCCCCTGGGCGGGCCTCCACCACCGACGAACTCGGGCGTATGGGGTTGGCGCTGGGCCTGGCCGTCTGCGCCGAAGCCGTGGCCTTCTTCTCTCCAGACACGCTGGCCTTCAAGGGCATTGGCATGGCCCTGGCGGCGGCGGCCATCTGGCTGGCGGGCTTTTCCACCTACCGCAAGGGGTTTGCCGCCTTGCTGCAGGGACGGCTGAACATCAATGCGCTGATGACGGTGGCCGTGACCGGCGCGTTTCTCATTGGCCAATGGCCAGAAGCCGCCATGGTGATGGCCCTCTATGCCATTGCTGAATTGATCGAAGGCCGCGCGGTAGACCGTGCACGCAATGCCATCAAGAGCCTGTTGGATCTCACGCCCGAGACGGCCGAAGTACGCCAGCCTGACGGCAGCTGGAAATCGGTGGCCGCTGCACAGGTTCCCGTCAACGCCATCGTCCGGGTCAGGCCGGGCGAGCGCATGCCGCTGGACGGCACGGTGGCCGTTGGGACCAGCGCAGTCAACCAGGCGCCGGTCACGGGAGAGAGCATTCCGGTGGACAAGGTTCCTGGAGATCCCGTGTTTGCTGGCACCATCAACGAAACAGGCACCCTGGAGGTGATGGTCACGGCAGAGGCCAGCAACACCACCTTGGCCCGCATCATTCACTCGGTGGAACAGGCGCAGGGCTCACGCGCCCCCACACAGCAGTTCGTGGACCGGTTTGCTGCCATTTACACCCCGGCTGTGTTCATCATGGCCGTTCTTGTGGCGACGCTCACTCCGGTCTTTATGGACCTGACGTGGGTGGATGCCGTCTACAAGGCTCTGGTACTGCTGGTCATCGCCTGCCCCTGTGCGCTGGTGATCGCAACGCCGGTGACGGTGGTCAGTGGTCTGGCTTCTGCGGCCCGGCGTGGCATCCTCATCAAGGGCGGGGTTTACCTGGAAGACGCGCACAAACTCAAGGCCATTGCGCTCGACAAGACCGGCACGATCACGGAAGGAAAACCCAAACTGGTGGCCCAGCACGTGCTGGCCAGAACGTATCCCGAAACCCAGATTCTGGGCTGGGCGGCGGACCTGGCCGGTCACTCTGACCACCCCGTGTCCAAGGCCATCGCGCAAGGACTGTCTGCTGGCCAGGGCATCGTGGCAGGCTTCACGGCCCTTGCCGGACGTGGTGTGGAAGCCCAGCTTGATGGCCAACCCCTGATTCTCGGGAATCACCGGCTCATCGAGGAACGGGGTCTTTGCAGCCCCGCCATTGAGGCGCTGCTACGGGCACAGGAATCGCAGGGCCGCACGGTGACCCTTCTGGCCAGTCAATCGGAGGTTCTTGCCATCTTTGCGGTGGCCGACACCATCAAGGACAGCTCACGGGAGGCCATCGCCCAGCTACACGCGCTGGGAATCGCCTCGGTCATGCTGACCGGAGACAACCAAGCCACGGCAGAGACCATCGCCAAACAGGCGGGCATCGACCAGGCGCATGGAAACCTGCTGCCAGAAGACAAGCTGTCGGCCATTGAGCAGATGCAGGCCCAGTACGGTGTCACGGCGATGACGGGGGATGGCATCAATGACGCACCTGCGCTGGCACGCGCCGACATCGGCCTTGCCATGGGTGCAGCAGGAACCGACACGGCCATGGAGGCTGCGGACATCGTCATCATGAATGACGATCTGCGCCGCATCCCCGAAGTCATCCAGCTCTCCAGGCGCACGCGGGGCATCCTTCTTCAGAACATCGTGCTGGCGCTGGGTATCAAGACGGTGTTCTTGGTGCTTGCGGTCTTTGGGAACGCGTCGATGTGGATGGCGGTTTTTGCGGACATGGGGGCCAGCCTCCTGGTGGTTGGCAATGGGCTGAGGCTGCTGCGCGGCACGCGCGCTCACGCGGTCCGCGCTGTTGGTTAGATCTAGCGGGTTCAGTGAACGTGCTGATGGTGCACGTCAGGAGCATGGGGATGGGCGTGGGTCACAGGCTCATGGGTGTGCTTGTGGCTGTGGCTGCCAGTTGGCATTACTACGTGCACATGTGCATGGTGCCCATCGTCGTGCCGGTGAGCATGCTCATGCTCCAGCACTTCGTGCGTGTGCTCGTGTCCATGGCTTTCCGCCAGATGGAGCATTACTCCCGCCAACATGAACACTCCACCCAAGAGCATAAACCACCCCGCAGAGCGTTCCCCGAAACCGAAGGCCACGGCAGCACCAATGAAGGGCGCGAAGGCGAACACCGAGCCCGTCCGCGCCGCACCAAATGCCCGCTGGGCCAGGAGGTAACAGCGCAGACTCAGGCCGTAACCAGTGGCTCCAACGGCGAGAAGTCCCAGTGCTGCGGACAGGGAAGGCAAAGGCTCCCCAGTCGAAACAGCCAATGCAGCCGTCGCTGCGGCCCCCAGGGTGGCCTTGGCCATCACCACCTGGCTGGGGTCGCGCTCAGCCAGCCCACGGGACAAGGTGTTGTCCACCCCCCAGGCGACCGTGGCCAGCAGCACGGCAAGCAGCCCCAGCAACTGCACGCCTCCTTGCAGGCCTTGGTCCAGAACGAGCGCCATTCCTCCTGCGAGCAGCAACAGCATGGCGGCCCACACGCGGCGGTCCATGGTTTCGCTGTACAGCCACCATGCCAGCGTGGCGGTGAACAGCGCTTCCAGAGTGAGCATGAGCGACGCGCTGGCTCCGCTCGTGTGCTGCAGGCCCCAGGCCAGGGCCACCGGCCCCAGCGCGGCGCCAAAGCCAGCCATCGCCAGAAGGCGCGGAATGTCGGACCTCTGCACTCGCGCTTCATGCGCAGCAGTCCGCAGCGACAGTGCCCCGATCAGGGCCGCTCCTAAGTACAGCAGCGCTGCGGTCGTGAAGGCCCCGAGCCCTGCGCCCAGCCTCTGTACCGCGGGCGTGCTGATGCCGAAGAGTACCGCCGCCAGCAGGGCGAGAAAGCCACCGCGCAAGGCGGGAAGATGCAAAGGGTCACGCTTCATAGGTGAGGGATTTGAGCACGACATCGGAGTCTGGTAATCCCCAGAACTGGACAAGGCAAGGGGTTCAAAGACGGAAATAGCTGACTCGACGAGAAGTGGAAGGTCTGCTTTCGAAGAAAGCGGCCAACGACATTGTCAGACTGAGCGACGGCAACCAGCCTGGAGCAGTCCTCAATCCTCGGATCTCGGTTTGGCAGTGCTGCAGGCTGCGTAGCCGTTCAACCAGCGCCTCGGCATTGGCCGCGGTCATACCTGTCTTGCCATCCACGAGGAACAATGAGCGATTGAACGGACGGTACAGCCATGAGCGGTCGTCAATAGCCAACCATGGAAACACAACGCGATCATTGGCACGTACCCAAGGCCTGCACTCCTGAAGTGGTTGCTTCAGCGACACAAGTGGGCACCTCCAGCCTTTCCTGGAAGAAGTATTGCGTGCTCTTCACGTCGATTTGCGCGTTACCTAGTAATGTGTAATAGTGGAACAATGTTCGTATATCCCACATCTCAAGGAGAGCTATTTCGAGCCGCGCGCGGTACACGCACGCAGGCAGAATTTGCGAAGTTGCTAGGTTGCGATCGCTCGTGTCTCTCGCGCTATGAGAGGGAGCAGCTCGGCGCTTCGCCCATGGTGATTGGTCGGTGTTTAGACATCGTTGCGAAGTCGATGAGGATCAGCGGGGAGACGCCTCGGCCGTATGAACGTGCGCTTGTGCAAGCGCGTCGTGTTGTCGCTGAACTGGAGAGGTTGGAGGACAAATGACTTTGCCGCGATTGGCTCCAATGCCCCATGAGTTCGTTCTTGCACATGCAGGGCGAATTGGGCTCTTTTGCTGTGGCCTGATCGATATGAATCGAAGGCTGCGGCTAGTTCAGAGAGTGGCGGAGGAGCACTGTGAAGGTGCGGCAGGTTTCTCCCTACTGGAGCAGTTGGCCACGATCGCGGGAATGAGCGTTACCGACTATGCAAGACACCACAGCCTCTTGCCCACGATACGAGTTGCAGATAGCGATACCGACCCAGTTCATCACGGATCTGCAAAGAGGCCGAGTATTACAAGGAACTTTGGGGCACGACTGCACACAGCGAAGGTGCACCTGTGCTGCAGGTGCGTTGACGAAGATATTTCGCATTGGGGCTATAGCTGGTTTCGACGTACTCACAACCTTGTGGGTGTCGAGGTCTGCCCCTTACATGGCGAGGCTTTGAACTGGGTGACGGATCCAGATCCGTTTTCACGTCTTCCACAGCACTGGGTGAAACTGGGCGATATCGAGCGTGTTGAATACGACCATGCTAGCCAAGCAGAGCGCCAGTTTCAAACGCGCTTGCATGAAATCTATGAGCTATTTCTCGATAGAGATAGGCCATTTGCCTCGCCTTCGATCGATGGTCCGTTGGCCTTGAGGTTGCATGAGCTTGGGCTGACGGGGAGCTCCAATGGGAAGAAGCCATTGCTTAGCGACTATGTTTTGAACTCCACGCCACGCGCATGGCTCCGTCGCCATTGTCCACAGCTTTGCGAGAAAGAACCAGGAGTGCGTTTTTCAACTTTCGATCGGCTTCCCAGACCCTATGCCCTGCCAGGTAGCGGTTTCGCATATGCCATAGCGTTTGCGACGCTCTTCGATTCAGCGGAAGACGTGGCTCGATCGATTTCTAGATCAGTTGTACGACGTAAGCGAGATTATGAAAACTCTGGGATGGAAACTCAGAAACGACGTAGTTCTGGAGAGTGGATGTTCCATGGGTGTGCGTGAATTGGGCGGCAGCGAATCGCAACCTTGAAGCAACTTGACCTTGGCAGGCGCTGTGTTGCAAGGAGAGCAAGAAGTCTCGTAGCGCCGGCCCAAAAGGGCAACGCCTCGCCCCACCGTTTAGGTGAATTGGTACGAGAGTGTTCGTGTTGGAAAGCAAGCAACTGCTAGCTCGGCTGATACTGTTGGGCTCTTTGCGTCACTGCCTCGTCTAGTGTCGCTTGGCTGTGTGATTTACCTTGCATCTAGAGTTGGACCGAGTGTCAGTCGCTTGGCTTGGGCGACCTGTTCAAGGATTCTGACGATGCTCTCAGAGGCCGGTCCTGGGCCCAACAACATCGAAGATTACAGCGCGCGTGAGCGGAAGGCGATCCAGCGTATTCAGCTTGGCCTTCAACTCGGGGATTCGCTGATAGAGATGGTGGAGTTTGATGCGCCGCACACGCTCTACTTCGACCAAGCTCAGCGCAGTCACGCGGACCAGATCGGCAAGTTCTCGATCTCGGGTATCCCAGTCGACGCGAGACTGAGGGCGTCGGGCTTCCTTGGCCATATCGCCAGTCCTTTCGCTAAGCCAGTCGCGGTCGTTGCGGTAGAGCCAAGCGTAAGTGGCTGGCTCAGCCATCCGTGCAGCCTTGACACCAGAGAGCGGGTTTATCGCGATGAATCGCTGCCAGGTACGTCGATAACGCAGTCGTGCGTTCTCGAACCCTGCAAGCCGCCAGGCCTCATGCAGACCCACTTCCGTTCTGAGCAATGTGGTGACGGTCTGGATGGAGACCTTGCTGTAGGTGGCCGCGTCAGCCTTGGGCAATCCCTGGCGCAGCAGCTTGATAAGCTGCGTCCGATCATTGCCCTTAAGCGTCTTTGGGCGTCGAGGCGTGGATAACCCGGCAGATGCAGCCCAGACCATGCCTGTTGTCGTGTCGATACCGGCCTCTCTTGAGGCTGCCGAGGTCGACAGACCGGAGGCCAGCACTTTGAAGAATTGCGCACGTCGCGGATCTACGGGACTCGGTGCCTCCCTCGCGTCTTTAGTGACCTCAAGTGCCTTCGGCGCAGTCGCCTGATCAACGCATGCAAGCAACTGGTCGAGGTTATCGAACAGCCACGCAGCAAGAGTAAGACGTCTCAACGGATGGACGCCGGATCGCTCTGAGGCGATCTGCCGGGCGATTTCGGCACAGGCTTCATCTGCGGATGACGGAAGTCCATCCATTTGCTCGAGGTTAAGCAGCGGCGCAAGGAATGCTACGTAGGCATCGCCTGCGGCGGCATGTTTTAGACGCTGCTTTGGACCTGTGAGAAAGCCTTTTTGAGCGAGCGCGGTCCGAAATGCTGCTCCCAGCATCGGTGTAGAGAGGCGTACGTCGGATCTGCCAACGAGATCAGCCACCATCCGCGCAAGCCGCACGGTGCTGTCGGCTATAGCGGTTGGCTCCGCTGGGTCAGTGAACTGGGAGGGCGAAGGCAATACCCAGTGAAACCTTGACACACCCGTGGCCTTGAGGTTTGATGTCTCTAGCTTGCGCCCGTGGCGAAGACACACCCAGACCCCTGGCAACTGATGCTCGCGATGCCAGTACGGCGTGCTGTGCGCCTTCATGTCCTCGTCCATGCAATAGGGGCAGGCCTTGAGCGGGTGGTTTGCCCGGAACCTGCTCGTGAGGAGCCCGAGTTGGAACTTCAGCCTGCCTGAAGAATTCAGGGCGGCCGCATTGAGGGTTGCATTGACTTGGTTTGTGCTGGCGAACCGAAGGTACAGCGGCAGGACTGTTCGGTGCTCTACGATGTGCTCAACGCTACCGAGTGTGTTTCCAGAAACTGCTAGGAAGTGATTGAGCCGCGCAGGAAAGTCGTGGGCGCATCCCTGGTTTGGATGTCCAAAAAGCAATCGACATGTCGTTGATGCCAGTCGTTGTCCACTGGCGCGGTGATACCGGCTACACAGGCTGAATAGCGTTTCGTCTGGCAACCAGGACTGAGGTAGCCCTAGCTCGATTGTGGCCAGCATCGTTCTCGCGCCATCAGTTGGCAGGACTACGACATCCTACGGAGGTGTCTACCGGCCTGGGACGTTTTCCTGCGGCGTTCGATTGCGACAAGTTCCTGCGCACGCAGCGCTGCTTTGGAGGCCCTTTTGATCTGCCAAGCGCCGGTGGCAAGTAGGATGATCGAGTAACCCGACCACATCAGTACGTCAAGATGGTCCTTGCCTGGAAGCGGTGCGACGGAGACGCACACGCAGAACGCAGCCAGAGCCAGCATACTGATCCCAAAATGCCGCTGCCTGTTGGCGAGGGCCTGAGATGGTTCGTTCAGTGACTCGCCAACTTCTCCCGCGAGTCCCTCAAGGCGCTCACTCATCTCCCGTTTGCCCGCGTGATCTATCAACCAAGCGCCAAGGAACATCAGCACGATGGCCAGGACGCCGAGCGCTAGTCTCCAAAATGGTAACGATGTAGAAAGCGGAGATAGCGCTGTAATCGCAACCATGCACCCGCTAGCAAGGATAAGCAGCGTGGTACCGGCAAGACGCTGACGGCGACGCAGCCCTAGAGTGCGAGGATCTGGCTGATGCAGCAGCAGATCCTGCAGTGCCTCATCCAGCAATATGGCAGTTTCGCTCGCAACATCAGGGGGAGGAGGGCGATTCACAACTCAGGCCGCCATCTGCAGAGTTTCGTTCAGCAGGTGTGCGTCGATCTGCTCTCGTGACGCGAACTGCAGGTACAAGTGCTTGACGAGCAGTGCCTTCTTCTCGGGATGCAGCTTGACGCCCCGCATTCTTGCCCAGTCGTCTACTGATTCTGAAATCTTCATGGCCAAATCCCAGTTCAGCAATCGACCAGCCGCTGTCTTACCTGGTTCGTCGGTAAGAACCTTGAGTACGTCAAAGCCGGCCGCACCGAGCTTCAAGAGTCGCTCTGCGCCGAGAGAGGTCTGGTCCGTTTCGATCATGCCGACGACTGATCTGCTGGTGCCGAGCACCGTGGCCACCGCTTCTTGGCTGAGCTTCAATCGTTTTCGCTCGGAAGCGAGACGAGAGCCAAACATTGTGAGTACTCCTTGAATGTACGGATGCTATCAAAATTTTGAGCACATGTCGCAATTTCGATCATATGCACAAAATTTTGACAAATGTTGGAATAAGAGAGACGATTCAGCATGCCATCTCTCAGAACGCCGACCGAGGCCCGCGCCTGGCTGCTACGCCACGGTGTAACCATTACGGAGTGGGCCCATGTTCATGGGTTTAAACCGTCAGTCGTGGCCTCGCTCTTGGCCGGACGGTCGCAGGGTAACTGGGGGGAAGCGCATCAAGCGGCAATCGCGCTGGGGCTGAGATCGCCACCGGCACCCGATGAGGAGCATCCGCTGGCTTCAGCCCAGCCGCAGGCTGCGCAGCTAAATCACGGAGGAGTTCCTTCATGACCTGACCCACAACCTCAACAATCGTGGGATAAAAGCACCACGCCCGGAGACCTCGCCAAAGGTCACCGGGCGTGTTTGGAATGTGCGAGCCAGTTCTTGACAAAGCGGCTTGGTTCGACTTTCCATCAAATCGCGTCTCCTGTCAATCCGTTTCGAGGAACCGGATTGCATCGCGTTGCTTGTCCCGAACTCGACCTTTCGGCTGCGGCCGATGCTTGGAGACGGAGATGGAAAAGCACAGGCTTACGGAGTCCCGCTATCGAACGATCCTGAGGCGCCAACTGACACCGACCTTTGGGCCAGGTTATGAACCCTCGATCAAGGCATGCCGTGAAGAGGCGCCCGCTAAGAGCAGTCCCGCGACCGTATGGTCTGACCTATTGCAGCGAGAAATACACACATTGTCGGAGCCCGAGCGATACGTCCTTGCGGTCCTGCTCTACTGCCCCTGGCTCGTGGACCTGCAGGAGCAGCGCATGTTGCCAAACGTTCCGGCTGCCCACCCGCTGGAAGGGCACCCACTTGCTGGCCCTATGGAACTGAAGCGGTTTCGAGGCACTCTGGCAGTAGCCGCCGATCTGCACCACATGCACTTTCATCCCGTCGTCACGTGGACCACCGAGGGCAAGGAAAAGCGCGAGACACCCGGCTGCTGGATCGGCGATTTCCTCGTGTTCCTGAAGGACGCGCAAGGACTCTACTGCGTCAACTTCAATGTCAAGCAATCGCGGGGCGAATTCACCGTTCCGGCGGTGGGTGTGACAGTAAAGACCAACATGAGGCGCGCTACGGTAAGAGAGACTGGAAGGCATGAAGTAGAGAAGCAGGTCTACGCAGAAGTTGGCATTCGTACCGTTGAAGTGGCTGCCGATGAGCTCCCGAGCATCTTGGTTGCCAATCTGCGATGGGCACAGAGCTGGCAGCGGCGAAAACACGGCCTCTCGACTGCGCAGCAGCAAATCGTCCTTGACGCGCTCAACGATGGCCTAGATAGGTATGAGTCGGCGTTGGACGTGATGAACGGTGTGGAAGTCTCCCATGGCATTGACCTGTATCGGCAAAAAATTGTTCTAGCGCACGGTGTCATGGCTCGAAAGGTCCGCCTTGATCTATTTGAATGTCACTTCTTCATAGACAAGCCGATGCTCCCCGAGCAGCAGGATGTACTAAAAGTGTTTGCTGACTGGTTCAGGCGGCCGACATGAGCATCACTTCTGGAACTGTCATCCACGCGCCAAAGGGGTTCCATGAACTAGCAACCGGAGCAACTTACTTCTTTCTGCGTAGCAGTCCGCAAACGAAGATTGTCACGCTGCTGGAGTTTGTGGAACGCCCTGCAAAGGTAGTTGTCGGCGAAAGTAAGAAAGATGAGGGCGGAGAAGATGGAATGAGAAAGAAGAGGCGGAGACGGACGGTCACTCGGTTGCCGTTGCCATTGCCAATTCCGATCCATCTGCCCCGCGACGTATGGGAGAGTGGCTTGCTACGGGGGATGGTCGTCGCTGGAGAGGCCAAGACAATGCCGCCTTGGCTTGATGCTCTCGAAGGATTGGACTTGGCGGAAATCGACCTACACCGCACCGACGCCGCGAAGCTACATCGGGACAGGGTCGATGACAAGCTCTTTTGCATCTCGAAGCTGGTGGCTGAGGCGCCCGAGATTTTGGACCATGAGAACCTCGACAAATACATCAATGCTCATGCGCGCAGCTTGATGCCCGTCCAGAATGAGACGCGCGTCAGATTGTGGTTTTACGTGTACCTAGTCTTCGGTCGAAACAGGGACGCGCTTCACTATCCGATCCATCGCATTGGGCACTGGGACCGAATGGCGCCTGAGCATGCGCAAGACGAGAAACGTGGCGCTCCGGGCCGCAAAGGCGGCTACAACACCACAACGGAAATGCGGCAGATGATCATCGAGTCATATCCGCGTCGCGCAGGAATTGGTGTCAGCGACGATCAGGTCTACACGGACGCGATGACAAAGGACTTCGGGTGTAAGTCACGAATCGTGTGCCGAGGCCATGTAAAACAGTTTGAGTTGTATCACCCTGAAGGAAAGGCGTTTCCGCAGATTGGAGCGTACTTCTACTACGTCAATCAGCACTTCAGGCCACACCTAGTGCGTGAAACGCGGCTAGGAAAGAAACGGGCGCAGTCCAAGTTCAAACCCGCTCTCGGTAGTTTTACCGAATCGGCCTGGAATTTGATGCAACGTGTCGAAGCAGATGGGTATCGTGTTTTCGACTTACCCAAAGGCTACATTGAAGGCAGCGACCTTCCGGCGTTAGTTGTAGTCACTATACGAGACGTCGCCAGCGGAAAAAAGGTTGGCATCGGGTTCTCCCAGGGCAGCGAAACCGCTGCTGCTTACCGCATGGCGCAGTTCTGCGCAGCAATTGGTCTGGAAGCCTTCGGGGCGCTTCTCGGTCTGAAAATCAAAGACAGTGCAAAGGGCGTTTCTCCGCACATGGTCACCGATCGAGGACCTGGTGCGACGGCTGGAGGGCTCCCGCGCGATGCGGAACTGCTGCCCGTGGTTCGGCAGCTCACGCCGTCCTATTCAGGCAAGTCAAAGGCCATTGTGGAGACATCCAATCCAAAGACACCGTCCGACGACGAAGCTCCTTCATTTCGCCGATCCAACCAGACGACCGTAGCACTCGCACGGCGTGAGGTCGGCAACCTGCTGGCCTACAACGAATTGACGCAGGTCGCTAACCGGGTAGATCCGGAGCTGGAACATCGCGTAAGCCGCCTTAGCCCCAATGGGGTCTGGGACGCGATGGACTCGGTAGGGCGCAATGACGCCGTCCAGGTGAACTTCGAGTCTGCAGTCCGCGGCTACCTGGACCTTGTGCCAGCGAAACTGAAAGACGGCTACCTGGAGATAGCAGGACGCAGGTACTACTCAAAGTCGGAAGCTTTTATGGAAGCTCTTTCCGCCGTGAAGGGCGGAGGCCGCCAGATAGATGTGAAAGTCTACGTCTTGAACTGCTGCATTCGGCATGTTTGGTTCGAGTGGAAAGGCAGGCTCGTTCAGCTAGACGTTCGGTATCCGACGCCCGTTTCTAAGGAAGTGATGGATATGTCGCTCGACGAAGCCGTCGAGTTCGACGCGCACATGCAAGGCCGCATCAAGGAGCACACGGAACATAAGCGCGGCGCAAGGGTCTTTTTCGAACAAGACTACAAGGAGCAGACCGGAGAAGAACTGGTGTCCGGCAGTCGCGTTGTCGGGCGACCCAAGCGTGGCGGTGCTGTAGCCCAACGGGAGGCCAAGGAGGCGAAAAATAGCGCTGTGGGGCGCAAGGTAGCGTGACCAAGATTGATCCATCAATCTGGGCTGGGCGGTACGAAGACGCCCTCAAGCCTGGAGTTATCAAATCTCGAGGCGAGAGCCGAGGCAGGCCTTTGCAGTCCCATATGACGTTGGACGTTGAAGCAGCATGTAAGGCAATTCGGGAAGGGATGGAAGAGGTAGTTCTGGTAACTGCTCAGGTGGAGGCAATCGCGACAACCCTGATCCAAAGAGCAAGGGCTCATGCCGTGGATATCTATAAGGATCCACATGCTGTACTGAAATTTGCGTACCACGGAACAACGATTGAGGACTTTGTTACACCGATGTTCCTGACGGGACTGGCTGGGGTCGGCAAGTCAAGCCTTCGAATCGTGCTCCGAAGGGTGCTTTCAGGACGCAGAATGGTTCAGATAGATGCGGCACATCCTGCTGTGCCCCTGATCGATTTCATCGACGGCAATATCGGTAGGAAGACCGGCCCCTCTGCCGTCGTGAAGAGCTTGATTGAAGAAGTCTTGGGCATCGGTGACATGGACGGTAAGGGAGGGGCGGTTGAAGAGTGCGCCCGTGTCATCCGCCTCAGCGGTGCGTGTCTCCTCGGTGCGGATGAAACGCAGTTCATGGCGCAGTCAGCCTCTGCAGCAACACTGATAACTCGCACCTTGCTGAGTCTCGCGAATCTCCAGGTTCCTTGGTTCGTGATCGGAAACTACTCTTTGGGGTGGAAGCTGTGTGAACGCGATCCCGAGGCGACGCAACGTCTTATCCATGACCCTGTGATCATGATGCCCGATCCGCCCGAGTCCTCAGATTGGGTAAATCTTTTGGCTGAGTACCAGGTCGTGTTAGCGGAGGTGCTGGACTTTGAGTTGTTGACCTATCAAGTTGAACTCTGGAATCTCAGCGCTGGCCTAAAGCGCGAGCTCGTCAGCCTTCTCGTGACCAGCTACCGCATATCTCGGCATGGGGGAGACTCGCAGATTTCCTGGTCACACGTACGCCGAGCTTTCGCCTCTGCATCTTTTAGTGTTGCGCGTGCCGACATAAACGCCTTGATCTCAAATGCTGGGCAGGGAGGCAAACTCAAGAAGGGTTTACGGTGCCCATTCGATGGTCCCGAGATCCAGGCCGCCATCAGCACGTATTCAGAAAAGCTCCGCGAGGCACGTGCTGAAAAGGTGGCAATCGCCACTGTGAAAGCGTCTATGAACCGGCAAGAACGAGAGGCTATCGAGAACATTGAAAAAGCCGCCGAGCCCTCGCGAGCATCGCCGGCGCAAGTCATCAAGATGCCAAAGAGTCGTAAACCTCGTACGCTCGAGGGCATGCAGGAGGCGGCTCAAGATTTCTTGGCATCGCTGGCAAAAGATCCGTCTGCAAAGACCTAGCCTCGCATTTCCTGAGCACTTTGCTGGGCAGCCTAGGAGCCCTTCTCGAAAGGCCAGCTCAGTCGCTTCGTGTGGGTATCGTCGGTAGGCGGCAACTGAAACGGCGCAGTTCTGTGTAGGGTCGGCGTCGGAACCGTTAGCGTTCTTCAGCTCGGGAAACATTTGGCGCGGCGGTCAGTCGTGAATTTGTACTGAGCCGCTTCGCATGCACGGCGTCTCGGATCTGACTTGGACTTCCGACGGACTATATTTACGATGGCGCAAGGTCTCCCTTCTGTTTGGCAATCTCCGACGAACTTTCGCGCAATGCGCAAGTGTCGAAAAATCAACAGCTTATGAGCGGTGATCTCGACGCACTTTATTTGTCCGAGTCAATTCTGCGGAGCCAAAAGTGAACGTGAGTAGAGAGGCTGAATACAGTGAGTTGCGCAAGCTCTGGAACGTGGGTTTCACCTCTGAGACAGCCTATTTGCATGACATGGCTTAGCCATAGGGACGCTTGCGGCGCCCCTCGCCTGTCCCCGGCCGCACCGGCGTCGGCTTCGCGCGGTTCAACGCCGCGTTCAATGTTGTCTCTGAGGAAAGCCAGCGCGGCCTCGCTTCACCCGGTCGGGTCAGCGTGATGGTGATAGCACTCAGCGTATCTCAGTAGCCAGGTAAGGTTGCAAGACGCACAAGGCATATCCCGGCCTGTGCACACAGATACCGACAGGAGTCTGCACTCAGGCCTCTGCTCGAGACTGAGGGCCTGGTGCTTCGCATTGGGTGGTCAGCAGATCGCGCCCCCTCGGCGTGATCGCCAGCACGCGTGCGTGGAGGATTCCCGAGAGAGGGTGTGGAAGCATCACGGCCACCAGACCGGCTGCGCGCAATACGCGCAGTTTGTCGATGCTCGCTTCTTCTTCCACCGTAATGGGCAGAGAAGCTTGGGCGATCTCCCGCAGGTATTCAAAAGGCACAGGCATCTCCTCAGAAAATGTCACGGAGGGTGAGATTTTTAAGGAGTTGTCTGCTTTCAAATGTATTAATTGGTTGGCCCTGTAGCTCTCATGGCCAACCGAACTGTTCGGTCTTCGTCGTAACTACGAATTCGCATGGGGCACTTCTGTTAAACGCACACCCGGTGCTCGTCGCTGCACAGCTGACTTTTCACCGATTGGGCAATCTACGCCCAGGTCCGCCGTCTCGTACTCCTTGACGCTGATGTGTCGGGACGCCCAGTGGCCGGATGGGGCAAATATCTCTGGTCGGCGTCTACCTGGGAGCACCTGCGATGGGTATTCAAACGCTGTCGCGAAGTTCTTCGACGCCCGCGGCTTGCGCCCGTGGCCGCAGCGCCCTAGCGGCGCGTTGGCTTCGACACCGTAGATCCGAGACCGGAGGACTGCTTTGCAAGGTGAAGAACGAGCGATACCCGCGCCCCGGAATGCAGACATGGATTACCGGCTTGCACCTACAACCGGTTCAACGGCGCTTGGCGAGGATGTGCGACCAACACCTCGGAATCCATGGAGTCTCCACATACTCTCGACTACACAGTGCTGGCGCTCCGATCCGGTCAATCCTCAAGGAGCATTTGTGGGCAACGTCAACGATCACATCACGCAAGTTACCCATCAGAACATCGAGAACATTCTTTGCGCGGAGGATGATCGAAGGAAGCAAACTCAGCGTCCTTACGGGGCGATAGCAAAGGTCACGCAGGCATGCGGCACCGTCGGGTTTCTGGTCCTCAATGCCGTCCTCTTCATTGGCTGGATCGTAGTCAACGAATTCATCGTCAGGTTCGACCCTTTTCCGTACACCTTGCTTCTGTTTTGGGTGTCGCTCGAAGCCATTTTTCTGTCCGTGTTCATTCTCATCAGTCAGAACATGGCTGCAGCTGAGAGCGAGCGCAGGCACCATTTGGACCTGCAAATGAATCTTCTCTCGGAAAGAGAAATCACCGCACTCATGCGGCTTGCGCTGGACATATCAGAGAAGGTTGGCGTCCCTGATGAAAAAACGGAGGAAGTACGCGCTTTCGCTCACGAGACAGACCCCTCGGGGGTGCTCAACCAGATCATTCGTGCGGAACATCGTCATCGAGTGGTCGTCGCAGGGGAGAGCAGGCGCTAGAACTGCGCGACAGTTGTCCGCTGGACGTCAAGGCGTTTCAGCAGATTCCATGCGTTCTCGCCGATAGCTTGTCGGACTCGGTTTGATCGTTCGTCCTACATGGACGATTTCATTCCAAAAATAAGATGACACCGTGACGACGAAACTCCTTGCAGTCCCTTGTCGCTCTTGACTGTCATCTGCGGAGGCTTCCCATGACCGACGAAACTGCCCAACCTCATTTTTCGAGCGCTCGGGCACCAAGCAGTCACGAGGCGCAGCAAATCGTTATGCCTTTCACCAGTGGGTTGACAGGACATACCAGTCTTCATGAAACCGCGACCCGGGCCGAGGTGGCGCGTCGTATAGCGCGAATAAAAGGATGTCCGGTCAGTGAGGAGCTTCCCCAATCGGAGTGGAAGATGCGCCCTTATCTGATTCCCTGTGAAACATTGGTGGGAATGGAGTGGGTCGCTAGTTTGGGGCTTCACGGGGCGGACGATTTGTTTGGCGGGGTGGTGCCTCACGCTTTCATCGCCTCCAAGGCAATTACCCATCCATTGTTTTCAGCTACTTCTGAACGTCCTGAGGGATGGCGCTTCGATTTCCACCAACGGGTACGCGAGGCCGTCCTGCCCGGTTACACGGCATTCTGTCGTTCCGATGTGATCCAGGCCGTGCTCGCTTTGTTGGCGCTGGGGCCGGTTCGAGTGAAGCCAGTGACAGAAACCGGCGGCCATGGACAAGTCGTGGTGAAGAACGTAGAAGAGTTGAATGCCTGCCTTTCGAAATTGACGGATCAAGCGTTGCGCAGGCATGGTTTGGTGCTCGAACACAATTTGTCTGCAGTCGATACGCTCAGCGTCGGGCAAGTACGCGTTGCCAGCATAGTGGCGAGCTATTACGGAAGACAGCACCTGACTGAGAACAACGAAGGTGCCGTGAGTTATCGCGGGTCCGACTTGACAGTCGTTCGCGGGGACTTCGATGCGCTATTGCGTGTACTCGCTCCAGGAGCGGAACGCACTGCGGTGGAACAGGCCCTCACCTACGACAAGGCAGTGAGGGTTTGTTTTCCAGCGTTCTTTGCCTCGCGTATCAACTACGACGTCGCGCAAGGAACGAATGCTGCTGGCCAATGGTGCTCTGGCGTCCTGGAGCAGTCTTGGCGAATGGGGGGCGCGACCGCCGCCGAGATCGCTGCGTTAGAGGCTTTTCATGAGAATCCAAGCCTCACGCTGGTTCACTCCAAATGCGTTGAAATATTTGGCCCACTGGTGCCGTTGCCCTACGGCGCAGTGACGTACTTCCGCGGAGACGATCCCGACGTTGGACTGTTGACTAAATATGCACTAGTGGAGAGTCGATGACTACACGACATCGAACCGTCCAGATTCCCACTGGCGACCGGACTATCGCTGGAACCTTGGTGGCGCCGGATACGATCGTTCCTGGCGTTTTGCTGGTGCACGGATGGGACGGCAGCCAGGAGCAGTATTTGGCTCGGGCCCATGCCATTGCCACGCTGGGGTGCATTTGCCTGACCATTGACTTGCGTGGCCATGCAAATGACAGGGCGCATCGGGACACCGTGACGCGTGAGGACAATCTCCACGACATGCTGGCGGCGTACGACATGCTTGTGGGCCATCCCGCAGTGGATGAAGAATCTGTTGTGCTCGTTGGTAGCAGTTACGGCGGCTACTTGGCGGCCGTCCTCAGCGCTCTTCGGCCCGTGCGTTGGATGGCTTTGCGCGCTCCGGCTCTGTACAAAGACGACGACTGGCTGACATCAAAGCAGCATCTTGACCGGCAGGAAATCGCCCGATACCGCACGCAAGAACTTTCAGCCGACAGCAACAAGGCTCTTGCGGCCAGCGCGGCTTTCAAAGGCGATATCTTGCTTGTGGAGTCTGAGCTTGATCACATAGTCCCCCACACGGTGATCGAGAACTACCGAGCCGCGTTCCTCAAGGCCCACTCCATGACGCACCGGGTGATCCGTGAAGCGGACCATAGTCTGTCAAAGGCGGAGTGGAGCGATGCGTACACCGCCATGCTGGTGAATTGGATGTCGGAAATGCTGGGTCATGCGAGAGAGGGCGCGGCTGCCTCCTGATGTCTGCGGCTGCGGGCGGAGTGCCTGCGGCCGTATAGGTACTTCCATGATGAACTCTGCGCATGGAACAAAGCAGCCAGTGTCAGAACGATCCTACGTGAACTTGCGGATGGCGATTGCACAAAGCACGATGGAGCGGGCCTACTCTGTTGCTCTTGACTGGAGAATGCAAGATGCCCCTTTGGATCCTGTTGGTAGGGCTTCAGGCTGCTGTCCTGACATTGACAGGGCTCATTGCGGCCTTTTTGCGTTATCTGTGACGGATGGCGTGAGGCGACATTCAAGAGGTACTCATTGCACCCCTGCGACCTGGGTAAATGGCCAAGCCATGGACCACGAGGCCCTTGCTTGGGTCGCTGAAGCTCAGTCAAATTTTTGACCGCGCCGCAAACCCGCGCGGCGCGAGGAAATCGTCAAGACCGGAGGCAAGCCTTAGGTCTCTGAACGGCTCCACGCGATGCTCTGGCACCGCAATATCCCAAGCTTGGGCCGCCCACACTGATGGGGTTGAGTGGCAAGCGCCCCCGAGGGCGCTTGCGAGAGGGACTACTTGGATGGCATGGCTGCCTGGCGGTCCACCATCATCTGCATCATCTGTTCCATCATGGCCATACGGCGTTCCATGTGGGCGTGCATGCCCATCATGCCGCCCATGCCCGAGCTTCCAGCGGCAGCCGGCACGGCGGGTTTAGCCTGAGCCCCTTGTTGCATCATGCCCATGCCCATGCCCATGCCCATGCCCCCCGAGTCACCCGAGCCCATCATGGCCATGCCAGATTGCATGAGCTTCATGTGCTCATCCATCAGCGCGGCGCGTTCGGCCGGAGTCTTGGCCGCCTGCATTTTTCTGTGCATGTCCTGCATCGCCTTCATTTGATGATCGAAGGCATCTGGAGTGGGCGCGGCAGTGGCAGCTGGCGCGGTCTGGGTGACCGCGCCGGCGCTCTGCGTGCTACCGGCGGGGTGGTGGCCTGCGTGTTCGTCCGCAGGCTTTGGAGATTGCGCGACGGCACAGCCCGCCACGAGCAGGGTTGTCAACAGCCCAGCGACGATGTTCAAACGCATGATGGTCTCCTTGTGATTTCAACTGCAGCATGACGATGGTCGTCCCGCACCGTCTTGATTCATGTCAGCAGGGGTTGCGGACCGAGACGCGCAGCAGCAGCCACTGGTTGCTTGTCGCGACGAAGGCGCCACCGCTGCGTCGGCTCTGTATCCGGCACGCTCAATCGCGGAGCGGACAAGCTCCGCTGTCTCGTCTTTGACGTGCCCCGCAATGCGTATCTGCCGTGCAGCCACATCGATGTCTGCTTCGAAGCCCTCCGGCAATCGAGCCTCCGCTATTGCGCGACGGATGCGTTGGGCGCAGCTGCTACACGTCATATCAGGGACATTGAACTCGACCATTTGAGCCTCCTTCGGTTGATTCGCTTTCAAGTATTGACCTTGTCACGATGAGAGAGTCAAGCGGCCTTGGGAAAAACAGTGGAGTGGCTGGGCTGCGCAGCCGCCTTACGCAGTGCATATAACGTGCAGGCCGTGGCCGCACAGTCCGTCGGGCCTTTCGCTTCAGTACATCGATATCGATCAGAAGCCAGAAAAGGCGCAGGGCGGTGGTGTCGCGCCCGTGTGTTTCGAACCGCTCATGAGCAGTGTCTATCGCAGTGGCCCGGGTGCAGGCGCCTTGTTGCTCATGCATCCTCTCAATGACTCACCCGTCATTCGCTTTCCGCAAACATCTCCACCAGCAGACTCCGCAGCCACTGGTTGCCCGGGTCGCGGTGGTACTTCGTGTGCCAGAACAGGTTGATCGCCACCTGCGGCAGCTTCGCCGGGTGGGGCGCCGAGGCCAGCCCGAAGGGCTCGGCCATGCTCTGCGCCATCTTCTCGGGCACGGTGGCCACCATCTGCGTGGCCTGCAGGATGTGGCCGATGGCCACGAAATGTGGCACCGTCAGCCGCACATCGCGGGCCACGCCCATGCGCTCCAGCAGTTCGTCCACCTTCCCGTGGCCCGTTCCTTCCGAGACCACGACCACGTGCTCCGCGCGTGAGAACTCCGCCAGGCTGATGCGGCGCTTGTGCAGCGGGTGCCCCTGGCGGAACAGGCAAACGTAAGGCTGGCGGAACAGCCTGCGCTGAAAGAACCCCGCCTTAAGCTGCGGCAGCAGGCCCACGGCCAGGTCCACCTTGCCGGCTTCCATGGCGTCCTTCAGGTCGGTGGCGGTGTTGCGCACCGTGGTCAGGCGCACGCCCGGCGCCACCAGCGCCAGGCGCTCCAGCAGGCGCGGCAAGAAGTAGATCTCGCCGATGTCCGTCATCGCCACCTTGAACACGCGCCGGCTGGTGCCGGGGTCGAACCCCAGCTTGTGGTTGAGCGCGCCATGGATCATGGCCAGCGCGTATGAGACCGACTCCGCAAGCTGGTCCGCATAGGGCGTGGGCTGCATGCCCTGGGCGGTGCGCAAAAGGAGCTCGTCGCCCAGCAGGCGCCGCAGGCGGGCCAGGGCGTTGCTCACCGCCGGCTGCGTGAGGCCCAGGTTCTCCGCGGCCTGCGACACCTTGCGCGTGACCAGCAGCTGCTGGAACACTACCAGCAGGTTGAGGTCGATGTCCTCGAGTTCCACGCAATACCTTTATTGATCTGGGTGATGGACTGTATTCACGCCATTCTATTGGCTGATTTTGTAATCACGGGAATGATCGCTGCCATCACAACGACAAGAGCGAGACAACCCTGATGGAACTGCGTATCGAGCCGCTGGGCCGCGTGCTGCCGGTGGCGCCGGGAGCCAACCTGCTGGAAGTGCTGCGCTCGCACCAGATTCCCGTGTCCTACAGCTGCATGGCCGGGCGCTGCGGCACCTGCCGCTGCAAGGTGCTGTCGGGCGATGTGCTGGACTCCGGCCCGGCCTTGGGCAGACCCCTGGGCGGCCAGGATTCGTATGTGATGGCCTGCCAGACGGTGCTCAGCGGGTCCTGCACCATCGAGATCCCCGAGCCCGACGAGGTGGTGGTGCACACTGCGCGCACCTTGAAGGCCACGGTCACGGCGGTCGAAGCACTCACACACGACATCCGCCGTGTGCGCTTGCGCTCGGCCAAGCCGCTGGATTTTTCACCCGGGCAGTACGCACAACTACAGTTCGGCCCGGGCCTTGCACGACCCTATTCGATGGCTGGCTTGCCACATGACGACGAGCTGGAGTTTCACGTGCGCCTGGTCGAGGGCGGGCAGGTCTCCGGCCATGTGGCCCATGTGCTGGCCGTAGGCGACGCGGTCCGCGTGAGCGGCCCGCTGGGCTCGGCCTACCTGCGCCGCAAGTACGAGGGGCCCATGCTCTGCGTGGCGGGAGGAACGGGCCTGGCGCCCATCCTGTCCATCGTGCGCGGCGCGCTGGAATCGGGCATGGACAACTCCATCCACGTCTATGCTGGCGCGCGCTCGGCGCGCGACGTGTACGGCCTGCAGTGGCTGGCACAGCTGCAGCAGCGCCATCCGCACCTGCAGGTGCATGTGGTGGTGGCTGCGGCCGACGCGCCCCCCGGTCAGCGCACGGGCTTGGTCACCGATGCCATCGCGCGCGACTGGCCGCGCCTGGACGGCTGGCGCGCCTACCTGTGCGGATCCCCGCCCATGGTGGAGGCGGCTTCGCTGCTGGCGCGCCAGCGCGGCATCGCGCCGGAGCACCTGTACGCAGACGCGTTCTATGCGAGCACCCCCTGAGCGACTGCGCGGTGGAGCGGCATTGCTGCGGCCTCTTGACGCCCACACGCGTGCAACGAACAACCAGCCCAAGGAGACAATGACATGAGTGCACCCCATCCCATCTTTCCGTTGCGCCCCGTCTGGGAGGGCCCCGGCACCCACCGCGTACCGTTCGCGGCTTATACCAATGAAGAGCTGTACCGCCGCGAGCTCGAGCGGTTTTTCTACCGCAGCCACTGGTGCTATGTGGGCCTGGAGGCCGAGGTGCCGAATCCCGGCGACTTCAAGCGCACGGCGATCGGCGAGCGCTCGGTGATCCTGGTGCGCGGCGAGGACATGCAACTGCATGTGGTGGAGAACGTGTGCGCGCACCGCGGCATGCGCTTTTGCCGCGAGCGCCATGGCAACCGCAAGGAGTTCGTCTGCCCCTACCACCAGTGGAACTACCGACTGGACGGCGCACTGCAGGGCGTGCCCTTTCGGCGAGGCGTCAAGCAGGACGGCAAGGTGCACGGCGGCATGCCGGCGGACTTCCAGCTGGAGGAGCACAGCCTCACGCGGCTCAAGGTGGCTACGCGCGGCGGTGTGGTGTTTGCCTCGTTCGACCACGATGTCGAGTCGCTGGAGGACTTCATGGGCCCGGTGATCCTGGGCTATTTCGACCGGATGTTCAACGGCCGCCAGCTCAAGATCCTGGGCTACAACCGCCAGCGCATCCCGGGCAACTGGAAGCTGATGCAGGAGAACATCAAGGACCCGTACCACCCTGGCCTGCTGCACACCTGGTTTGTCACCTTCGGCCTCTGGCGGGCCGACAACAAGTCCGAGCTGAAGATGGATGCGCGGCATCGTCATGCGGCCATGGTCTCCACGCGCGGCGAGGCGAAAAAACAGTCTGACGTATCCAATGTCTCCAGCTTCAAGGCCGGCATGCAGCTGGAAGACCCGCGCTTCCTCGACATCGTGCCCGAGCCCTGGTGGGGCGGCCCCACGGCGGTGATGACCACGCTGTTCCCCAGCGTGATCCTGCAGCAGCAGGTCAACAGCGTCTCCACCCGCCACATCCAGCCCGTGGGCCACGATGCCTTCGACTTCGTGTGGACGCATTTCGGCTACGAGGGCGACACCGACGAGATGACCGAGCGCCGTCTGCGCCAGGCCAACCTGTTTGGCCCCGCTGGCTTCGTCTCGGCCGACGATGGCGAGGTGATCGAGTTCTCGCAGCAAGGCTTCGAGCAAAAGCCCTTCCACCGCGCGCTGGTGGAGCTGGGCGGCCACGAGGTGGGTGATACCGACCACATGGTCACCGAGACGCTGATCCGTGGCATGTACGAGTACTGGCGCGGCGTGATGGAGAAGGAGGACTGACGCCATGGATACCCACGACACCCCCATCGCATTCGCCGACTACTTCGCGGTGCAGCAGCTCTATGCCGAATACGCCGCTGCGCTCGATGCCGCACGGTGGGACCGCTGGCCGGGCTTCTTTACCGACGATTGCGTCTACCGCCTGCAGCCGCGCGAGAACCACGAGCGCGGCCTGCCGCTGGCCACGCTGTCGTTCGACAGCCAGGGCATGCTCAAGGACCGCGTCTACGGCATCCGCGAGACGCTGTTCCATGACCCGTATTACCAGCGCCATGTGATCGGTGCGCCCATCGTGCGTGCGGCTGGCGAGGGCCGGTGGGCGTGCGAGGCCAACTACGCGGTTTTCCGCACCAAGCTCTCGGAACCGTCCACGGTGTTCAACGTGGGGCGCTATCTGGATGTAGTGCAGCGCACGCCTGAGGGTCTGCGCTTTGCTCGCAAGGAATGCATCTATGACAGCGAAATGATTCCGAACTCCATCATCTACCCTATCTGAGAAAGCGCTCCATGACCCCTCTCGATACGCATTGGACCGAAGCCACCGCGTTGGGCGACTTGCCCGAGGATGACGTGATTGGTGTGTCCGTGGATGGCCGTGACGTGGCCCTCTACGCCGTAGCTGGCGATGTTTTTGCCACCGACAATCTCTGCACCCACGGCAATGCGCGGCTGTGCGACGGCTTCCTGGAAGGGCACGAGATCGAATGCCCGCTGCACCAGGGCCGTTTTGATGTGCGCGACGGCCGTGCGCTGTGCGCTCCGCTTACGCAAGCATTGCGCACCTACCCGGTCAGGATCGATCAGGGCAAGGTGTACTTGAATCTTGAAGCGGCGCCACGCGGCGTTACCTAAGCCACTGGGCAGAATCGCCCCCGGAGTTCGCTGAGGCGGGTTGGGTCGCGTCAGGCGGCCCCCTCTATGTTTCGACTGCGCGTGAGCTGCTTCCGCGGTCCGGTCTGTGCATCGGATTCAGGCGCATTGCGAGTCTTGCTCAACATGAAAGCGACAGTGCAAGCGTGCCATCACGCTCCAGTTGCTTGATGCACTGGATTTCGACTGACCTCCCGTGTCTGAGGTTGCCAGGGATGGAAAAAAAAAGCTCCCGGAAGGGGAGCTCGGATGCTGGCGATGCGGCACAGTGAAAACACTTCCACAGGATCGCGGCACTCGCCAGGTGCCGCCACCGCGGGACCGGTCCGCATCTGCTTGAATTACATGGCGTTGCCGATTTCGCCGTGGGAGATCTGGCCCGTACGCACTGCTTCTGCTGCTTGGGCGCGGATGGCCGAGCGGTCGGCGGTGGATTGGTAGGTAGCAACACGTGAGCCGGCGGGCTCCATATTGTGCGTTTTGGCTTCCACTACCGCCTCAGCACGCACTTCGGCGCGGGTGCGTTGGGTTTCAAACTGGGTGGCGAATTGCGAAGCATCGGCTTCATCTGCGTGTGCGCCAAACGAGGCGAAAGCGGCAACAGCGGCGATAGAGAGGAAGCGTGTGGTCTTGTTCATGATGAAAATCCTTGAATGAAAAATGCGTCTCAAAAAAGCCGGAGCGAAGAGCCCACAACACAGGCTGGAAACTGCTTCACACCGGGTTCGGTGAGTCGCCTTGCGGGTTCGGCTCATCGATGGGGTGAACTGTACGCCGACGTTGTCTAACAAAAAACCATATGGTCGCAAATTGACTGTTTTGGTATTGGGAATGATTCGAAGTGCGCTCTGCCCTGGCGCTGTGATCGTTGGCTCGGGGCCCCCACGCACCGATAGGCCTGTGGGTCGCTAGGGCCTACTGCGCGTCTTGCGCGTCGAACGAGGGGTGGGGCTCGGAGCCCTGTGGCTCGCCTGGTCCAGCCATAACAAGGTGTCCATCTGCGCCATGAAGTGGCGCAGATAGCCCGGAGACAAATTGCGCATCAGGTTGAGTGAACGCAGCACGAGCTTGTGCGCATTGAGCGGCCCGGCGTTCTCTGGCCCCCGGTGCAGGGCCTGGACCACCTGTTGCTCGGCAGCGATGTCAGACCAGACCCTGCTGAACTGGCGCACGCTTTTGAGGGCGGGCAATGGAGCATTCTCCGCCGCAAAGGGGTCGTCCTTGGAGGCGTTGTACCGGGGGGATGTCAAGGTTTGGTTCAGCTGTGCCAGCGCAGAGCCCGCGGGGGTGGGGCGTGGGTGACTCTGTGATGAAACTGTGGGCGGCGGGCTCTGGGGGTAGCTCGCCAGCGCGGCATCGAGCTTGTGCTCCAACAGCCGTTGTACGGCCCCGGACTGGCCAGGCAGGCGGCGCGCCAGCACCTCCAAGTAGTGAAAGCGCGCGGGGTCGTTGTGGTGCGCGCCCACTGCACGCAAGGCCTCTACGCGGGGATCGCTCATGGTGCGCGGGGTGACTCGATGGGCTGGGTGTTGGCTGTCTTGGGGACTGGCGCCATCTCTACCCGGCGGTTCTGTGCTCGGCCTTTTTCGTCGCTGTTGTCGGCCACGGGTTGTTCAGCGCCAAAGGCGGCCGCGAACACCTGAGACGATGGCATGCCCTCGTCAATCAGGGCCCGGGTCACTGTGAGCGCACGCTGGGCCGACAGCTCCAGGTTGTCCGCAAAACGTTTCTGGCTGCCGCGCAGCAGCGCGGTGTTGTCTGTGAAGCCGCTGACCATCAGCATTTCGTTGCGTTCGCGCAGATAAATCCCCAGCGGCTGCACCAGGGTCTTGAGCAACTGGCGGCCTTCTGGGCGCAGTTCGTCTGATCCCGTGGCAAACAGCACGCTGCCACTGATGCCAATGCGTCCATTGTTCACCGTCACACGTCCGCTGGCCAGCGGAATGGCCAACGCTTTTTCGAGCGCCATGCGCCTCTGCTCTTCCATCTGGCGCTTTTGCACTTCCTGCTGGAGGCTGGCCACCAGATCAATCTGTACCACCAGGACACCCACCAAAATCAGCACGAACGCACCCAGCAGTCCGGCCATCAGGTCGCCGAAGACAGCCCAGACCGGGGCGGTCTGGTCGGTGGCATCGTCCAGGGTATCGTCCACGCCGGTCACGCAGGCACCCCTTGTTCTGCCGTGGCCCGGCCATGGAGTCGGCGCAGGTCTTCCACGATGCCTTGTTGTGCGCTGATGCTCAGGTCAATCACCTCCCGCGCCTGTGCCACGTAATAGGCCAGTTGCTCGTCGCTGCGGCCCATGGACTCGCGGATGGCGCCCTCCATGTCTTGCAGGCTCAGCATGAGCTTGTCATTGCTGGCGCTGAACAGGCCCACGCCGTGCTGGAAGGATTCCCCCAGGCTGGACAACTCGATGGCGCTGGCCGCCACTTGCGCAGCCACCTCATCCACCTTGCCCGCCTGTGCGCCCAGGGCCTGTGCAAACTGCTGGCCCGCTTGCTCCAGCACCTGGGCGGCCGAACCGACCAGGGCGTCAATGGCCGCGCGCTGCTGCACAGCGGCTTCGTTCACGGATTGCAGCAGGGTGCCCAGTTGCTGCGTCATGGCCGTACGCTCGGCCAGTGCGAGGTTGTCGCGTTCGCCCAGGCGTGTCATTTCCTGTCGCAACTGGGTGATGACTTCGGCTGCCGCCTGTGGCACGTCGGAGGCGGTTTGCAGCAGGCGCGTGAGCGGGGCTTCCAGCGCGGAGCCCAGGGTGGCCAGGTGCTCTGACACGGCGGCTTGCAGGGTCTCCAGGCGGTCCACGGCCGCCTGCCCGCGCGTCGCTTCGGCATCGCGCAGTGCGACAAGTTCATCGCGCCACACTTGGGTCAGTGCCTCCATGCGCTGGCCCTGGGCTTGCACCCACTGGGCTTCGGTATCGATGCGTGTGCGCAGCAGCGCGTCGGATTGCTCCATCAGCGCAGTGGTGCTGCCCAAGGTGCGTTCCACCTGGGTGTTCAGTCGCTGGCTCACCTGTGTGGCGGTGTCCTCCAGCGTCTGCACCAGGGCGCGCTGTTGTTCCACTGCCTGGGTGGCAGCGCGCTGCCATTCGGCGCTGAGCGTGTGCGCCAGGCCCTCCAGGGACTGACCCCAGTCCGCCAGCCGTTGCGCATCGGCGTCGCGCTGTGCCTGCTGAGCGTCGGCGACGGTGCTTTGCAACGCAGCCAGCAAGGCCTCTGAGCGTTTTTCGAAGGCGCTGTTGGAGGACTGCAGGCGGTGTTCGATCTGCTGGGCTGCTTGGGCGAGTGCCGTGCTGGTGGCCTGGTGCTGTTCGGCCGTCTGTGCACCGGCGCTCTGCCATTCGCCGCTGATTTTCTGGGCCATCTGGTGCATAGATTGGGTCCAGTCGGCAAGCCGCTGCGCATCCGCAGACCGCTGTGCACCGTGGGCTTCGGCCACTGTGGCTTGCAGCGTGGTGACCAGTGCTTGGGCCTGCTGTGCAAAGGCCTGGGTGGTGGCCTGCAATTGCCGGTCCATCTGCTGTGCTGTGCGCTCCAAGGCCTTGCCCACCTCCTGCTGTTGGGTCAGCGTGTGGGTGCCTGCACGCTGCCATTCAGCGGCCAGATTGCGGGCCATGTCCTGCATGGAGTGCTCCCAGCCTTGCAGTCGCTGGTGGTCCAACTCCACCTGGGCGGCCTGTTGCTGTGCGGCTGTTGCGTGCAGGGCATCCACCAGGGATTTCGAGCGGTCGTCAAAAGCCCGCGTGAGTGTTTGCAATGCGCTCTCGAACTGGGTTGCCAGCGCGCCCTGCGTGCTCGTCTGCTGGTCGAGCGCCTGGGCCCAGGTGTCGGCCACCTTGCGTGCGGTGCCCTCCCATTGCGCGCTGAGGTTTTGCAGCTGCTGACTGGTGTGTTCTCGCAACCGCTCGTGGGTGCGCTGGGACTCTTGTGCCAGCGTCGCCATGGCCTGTTCCACCACCGGGCGCATGGCGGCAGTGGCCTGCTGGGCACTGGTGCTCAGGCTGTCTTGCAGCGATGCGCCCACGGCCTGCGCCAATTGGGTGTAGGCGGCAGAGGCCTCTTTGTGAAACCCCTGCTGTTGCGCCCGCAGCTGGTCGTTGAGCTGGCTGTGGCGGCGCTCCAGCCCCTCCATCATGGCTTGCAGGCGGTCGGCAATCAGCGGCAGGGCCTGGGCCTGCGCTTGCAGGGCCTGCAGTGTGTCCTCCCGCCGTTGAGCGGAAGAGAAGGAGCGGAACAGCGTGGGGATGTGCGCATCCAGCTGGCGGACCGCCTGCAGCCGTTCACGGCGGCTCAGGGCGGACAACAGGCCCAGCGCGGCCGACGTAGCCACCCCCGCGACGGACGTCCCAAACGACAGGCCCAGTCCCTTGATGGGCGCAGCCAGTGCGTTGCGGATGGATTCCAGGTTGCCAGAGGCCTCCAGGGCGAACACCGCACCGTGGAACGTCACCACCATGCCCACAAAGGTGCCCAGCATGCCCAGCATCACCAGCAGTCCCACCAGATAGGGCGTGAGCGCGGGGCCCGGCAAGGCCACCCGCTCGCCTTCGATGCGTTGCCGAACCGGGTGGCGCAGTGCTGGGTCCAGGCTTTCGAGCCAGGTATCCAGCGCTGGGGGCTCTTGATGGGCCTCTAGCGCGCGCGTCAGCGAGGCGGTGGCCGCCCGATAGCGCATCAGCTCCCAGGCTCCCAGCAGGTAGGTGGCGGCGATCATCACCGTCATTGCCAGTGCCAGCGGGCTGTGGCCTATAAAACCCCAGCCCACCCAGCCAGCGGCCGCAAGGCCTGTGGCAAAGATGGCTGTCATCACACTCTTGTTCATTCCTGTTGTCCTGTTGTGTCGTTCTGGGCCGCTTCCAGCAGTCCCGTGATCGGTTCCATGCGCGTTTGCAGCTCTGCGGTGAGCAGGGCCTGCATGTCGCGTTCGAAGGCCCACAGCCAGCCTCCTGCCTGCCGCCAGCGCGCAGGCTCATCGGTCAGTCCCTGGGCGGTCAGCCGGTGCTGGTGTTGCCGATGGCGGTGCGCCAGGCGGCGCTCCAGGTGCGCGGGGAGCAAGGCCCACAGGCGTTGCTCGCGCGGCGCCAGCATGTGCTCCATGACAGCGTCCAGCGCTGCCACCTGGCGCAACCTGGGGGGGCCTTGTGTGATCGCCTGGCGCAACTGTGCCCGCAGGGGCTGCAGCCGCAGCTCCATCTGCTTTTGCAGGTCCAGATAGCGTGGCGCATGGGTGGCGAAATCCGTCTCCACCATCGGGTCCGGCAGTTCCACGGGCGTGTTGTCCGCCCGGGCCCGCAGCGGTTTGGGTGCAGTGGGCCTGGTGGTCAGCTGCACTTCGAGGTCGGCCTTAACCTTCGCTACCAGGCCGGTGAGTGCCGTCATGTTCAGCACCACGGGTGGGCGTTGTGCACTGGCTGCCTGCGATGGCAGGGTCTCGATCGCGTGCAGCGCCCGGCTGAGCTGGACGGCGTCCACGGTTCCGAGCCATTGGCTCAGCTGCTCAGCCACATCGGGGGGCTTGGCTGCTGGTAGCGGAGGCGCGGCCCGCTCGCTGGCTTCCCGCGTCCATTGCTGGAGCAGGACCACGAGGGGTGAGCTGTTGAGTCGGTGGTGTTGGGTCATCCCGCGAAAGGCTGTGCACTGGGTGGGCACGGCCGAGAGGGATGGTCCGGCGGCACGTGCAGGGGGGAACGGGTCCCCATAGGCAAAGCCCGCTATTTTCGCAGGAACGCAAGGCTGATCGGCCGGTCAGCGTCCGGCGTTGCAGCTGTTACATGAGGGAAAGGGCGCGATGTAGCGCCCAGAGGCCCGGCCGGTGGGCCTTTTGGAGGCTCCAGGGCTTGAATTAGAGAGAGGCCTCAGGCCAAGGCCTTTGCGGCCTCAATACGTTTCCAGGTGCAGTCGGCCTTCGCGCTGCAGCGTCGCGCCCAGGACCTCCCAGCTCAGCCCTGCCTCTTGTGCAATGTCACGCAGTGCCATCACCACGCCTTCTTCCATGCCCTTGAGGCCGCAGACGTAGAAGTGGCTGTTGTCGTCGCGCAGCAGGGCCAGCAGGTCGGCGGCGCGTTCGCGCATCAGGTCTTGCACGTAGCGCTTGGGTTGCCCGGGCGTGCGGGAAAAGGCCAGGTTGATGTCGATGAAGTCTTTGGGAAGGCTTTGCAGGGGGCCGAAGTAGGGCAGTTCCTGCTGCGTGCGTGCACCGAAGAACAGCAGAAGCTTGCCGCCTTCAAACTTGCCGCTGTTGCGCAGCCTGCGCCGCCACTCGGTCATAGCGCGCATGGGAGCGCTGCCGGTGCCGGTGCAGATCATCACGATGTGCGATCGCGGGTGGTTGGGCATGAGGAAGCTGCTGCCGAACGGCCCCACCACCTGCACCTTGTCGCCCACCTTCAGGTCGCATACGTAGTTGGAGGCCACGCCGCGCACGGGGTTGCCATCGTGGTCCACGGTCACGCGCTTCACGGTCAGCGCTAGGTTGTTGTAGCCGGGGCGTTCACCATTGCGTGGGCTGGCCACCGAGTATTGGCGCGCGTGGTGCGGTTTGCCCAGCGCATCGGTGCCGGGCGGGATGATGCCAATCGATTGCCCTTCCAGCACAGGGAACGGCATGCTGCCGAAATCGAGCACCACATGGTGGGTTTCGCTCTCAAAACCTGCCTCGGTGCAATTGAAGTTGCCGACCACGGTGGCCGTGGTTGGGTTTTTGGGCGGGAAAAGATTGGTGTACGGATGGGCTGCGGACCAAGGCGGCACCGTGGCTCCGTACTGGGCAGACCGAAACACCTGCGTGCCCGGCTCTGCAGGGGCCTCAACGGCTTGTTGTGGTGCTGCCGCCGCTGTGGCGGGTTCTGCGCCTGCTGCAACCAGTTCGTGGGGCGCAAGCTCGCCGGGCAGTTCTTCCCAGCTGAACTGCTCTTCAATGCTGTAGGCCCTGCCCACCGGCACCGCGCGCCAGTTGTCGATGGAACCTGTGGGGCAGGGCGATATGCAGGCCATGCAGCCATTGCACACATCCGCCCGCACCACGTAGTTGTTGTCGTCGTGCGTGATCGCGTTGACTGGGCAGGTGGCCTCGCAGGTGTTGCAGCGTATGCAGATCTCCGGGTCGATCAAGTGCTGCTTCAGGATGCCGTTGTCGATCAGCGTGTGGGTTTCCATAGTCGTTCTTCGTGCAATGTCTGTCGACGGGTGCGGTGACCTTGCATGCGTGGGCTGGCTTCAGTCGATGCAGAGCAAAACTGCTGTGCCTGGCCGCAGGCGCCGAGATACCTCTGGGAGAGGCTGGCGCTTGGCGGCTCATCAGGGGTCAATTGAAACGCACGTACTCGAAATCAACCGGCTGGCGGTTGATGCCCATGACCGGGGGGGCGATCCAGCCGGCAAATTTGCCCGGATCTACCACGCGGCCCATCAACGACGCCACGAACGCGAAGTCTTCGGGCGTGGGCAGCCATTCGGCTTTGCGTGCGGTCCATTCCGCCTCGCTCACCACGCGGCCGTCGGGCGACATCTTGATGCCGGCCAGCGCGCCGATCTGGCGATTGAAGGCCTTGTGGGGGACCACCAGGCGGGTGGGGACCCCCGCCTTCTCCAGCACCTTGTTCCACCGGCCCACGCCCGCCATGGAGTCCTTGATGAAGTCGTCGCGCAGCACTTCGTTCAGCGCGTTGAGCATGGGCACTTCTTTTTCCAGCAACTGGCCGTCCTTGACCTCCAGCACCTTGTACGTCTGACTCTTGAGAACGTGGTCGTCGGTGCGTTTGCCTTCTTCGTAGCGGCCCTTGAGGCCCGAACTGTAGAACGTGGCGGCGTTGCTCGACTGGTCTGCGCCGAACAGGTCGATGGTCACGCTGTAGTGGAAGTTGAGGTAGCGCTGGATGGTGGGCAGGTCGATGGCGCCCGCTGCACGCACCTGGGCAGGGTCATCGGTCTTGAGGTCGTTCATCACCTGCGCAGTGCGCGAGAGCACGCGCGAGATGCCGCTCTCGCCCACAAACATGTGGTGGGCTTCTTCGGTCAGCATGAACTTGGTGGTGCGCGCCAGCGGGTCAAAAGCGCTCTCTGCCAGGGCCGAGAGCTGGAACTTGCCGTCGCGGTCGGTGAAGTAGGTGAACATGAAAAACGCCAGCCAATCCGGCGTCTTTTCATTGAACGCGCCCAGGATGCGCGGGTTGTTCTCGTCGCCGGACTGGCGTTGCAGCAGCGCTTCGGCCTCTTCGCGGCCGTCGCGGCCAAAGTGCTTGTGCAGCAGGTACACCATGGCCCACAGGTGGCGGCCCTCTTCCACGTTGATCTGGAACAGGTTGCGCAGGTCGTACATGCTGGGCGCCGTCAGGCCCAGGTGGCGCTGCTGCTCGACCGAGGCGGGTTCGGTGTCGCCCTGGGTCACGATAATGCGGCGCAGGTTGGCGCGGTGTTCGCCGGGCACGTCTTGCCAGGCCTTTTCGCCCTTGTGGTCGCCAAAGTGGATTTCGCGGTTCGTATCGCCGGGGTTCAGAAAGATGCCCCAGCGGTAGTCGCGCATCTTCACGTGGCCAAACTGTGCCCAGCCATTCGGGTCCACGCTCACGGCGGTACGCAGATAAACCTCATGGTTGGTCGATCCCTCGGGGCCCACGTCGTCCCACCAGTGGATGAAGTTGGGCTGCCAGCCTTCGAGCGCGCGCTGCAGCGTGCGGTCTTCGCCCAGGTTCACGTTGTTGGGAATCTTCTCGCTGTAGTTGATGCTGCTCATGGGGTGCTCCTCTGGATGGAAAACGAATGCAGGGCAGGGGGTCAGACGCGCGTCTGGTCAAACCCGGCCTTCTGGCCGGTGCCGTAAACCTTGAGCGCGCCCTTCTCGCCCACGGCGTTGGGGCGGTTGAAGATCCAGTTCTGCCACGCGGTCAGGCGCCCGAAGATGCGGGTGTTCATGTTCTCCTTGCTGGCAAAGCGCAGGTTGGCCTCCAGGCCGGTCAGCGCGTCGGGCGACATGGCGGCGCGTTCTTCGATGGCGATGCGGATTTCGTCGGCCCAGTCGATGTCGTCGGGGGCGGCCGTGACCAGGCCCAGTGCGAGCGCCGCATCTGCATCCAGCGATCGGCCGGCGGTTGCGCGGACGGCTTCCAGCGGGCCTGCCTCTTCATAGAAGCGGCGCTGCAGGCGGCTTTGGTCATTCACCATGGGCAGCAAGCCAAAGTTGAATGCGTTCAGGGTGAGCGTTGGTGCCTGGTCGGGCGCGTCGGGCAGGGCCAGCATGTAGGTGCGGTCTGCCGCCAGGGCCAGTTCCGCGAGCGAGCCGGCAAACGCCGAGCCCGTCTCGATCAGCGCGAAGAGGCTGCGCGAGGACACATCCAGACGGGCAAAGGTGCGCCGCAGTGCGCCGATGGTCTCGCGCACCAGCCAATGGTCCTGATGTGCGAGCAGGACGGCATCGCTGGCCAGCACGGCTTGTGCGTCCCCCTCGGTCTTCAGCAGCCAGGTGCCAATGTCCAGCTCGTTGGTGCGCAGGTTCAGGATGGCGTCGTCCAGCTCGCGGGCCATTGCCAGCGGCCACCAGGTGGCGCCGGCTGCTTCAATGGCAGTCGTGTCTGCGGGTTGCGCCCCTTGGGGTGCCTTGATGTACAGCGTGGCCGTGCGCCGTGCGCGGTCGATGTCCACCGTCACGTGCTGGTAGCGCATGCCGTCGGCATGGTCCTGCCGCTCCACGCGGGGCAGGGCAATGCCTTGTGCGCCGCTGGGGCGGGTGCTGGTCTGTGCATGGGCGGCAGCGCGCTCTTGCACCGTGGCGGCAAATTGCGCGGGCTTGGCGATACGGTCCACCAGGCGCCAGTCCACCGCGCGCTGGCCACGCACGCCCTCCACGCTGGTACAGAAGATGTCGGCCAAGTCGTGCCGCACGCGGCGCTTGTCCGTGACGCGTGTCAGTCCACCGGTGCCGGGCAACACGCCCAGCAAAGGCACTTCGGGCAGCGATACGGCAGACGACCGGTCATCGACCAGGATGATTTCATCGCACGCCAGTGCCAGCTCGTAGCCGCCGCCTGCACAGGCGCCATTCACGGCCGCAATGAACTTGAGGCCTGAGTGTTTGGAGGAGTCTTCAATGCCGTTGCGCGTTTCGTTGGTGAACTTGCAGAAGTTGACCTTCCAGGCGTGGCTGGATACCCCCAGCATGAAGATGTTGGCGCCCGAGCAAAAGATGCGGTCCTTGCCGCTGGTGACGACGACGCTGCGCACGTGGGGGTGCTCAAAGCGGATGCGGTTGAGCGCGTCATGCAGCTCAATGTCCACCCCCAGGTCGTAGCTGTTGAGCTTGAGCTTGTAGCCAGGACGAATCCCGCCGTCCTCCGCAATGTCGAGGGACAGCCGCGCAGTGGCGCCCTCGACCGACAAGGTCCAGTGGCGGTACTGCGTGGGGTCAGTGCGGTAGTCAACGCGTTCGGGAGCGTGGGTAAGGTCTGCCATGGGATCTCCGTGGAGAATTAATGCAATATAGTGCTTGTGATCTGCTGTTGATGTGCATCATCATGCATGTTTTGCGGTGTGTCAATGCATTTTTTTGCCGATGGAAGTCGCGCTGATGTGCAGCGCCGCTGAGAGCTGCGCGCGGGGCGGGAGGGGGGTGAGCGCGAACTGCACAGGCCGCCGTGATGGCGGCTCTGTGCCGTGCCGGGATGACAGTGAGTGCTGCGGCGCCGGTGTCCGGGCTGCAGCCGTTCAGAGGGAGTGCAGGGTTTTACGCTGCGCGGGCCATGGCCTTGCGCACACTGGCACTCAGGGCTTGCAGGCTTTGCTCGGGGGTCTGGCCGGAGGTGTCCACCGTGATTTCGGCCTTGGAATAAAAAGCAGCGCGTCCGTCCAGGATGCGCTTGAGGTCGTCCATGGCCTCTTTGCTGGCGGCCATCGGGCGCATGTCGCCCTGGGCCACCACGCGCCCCATGTGTTCTTCGGGCGCAGCCCGTAACCACACCGTGGTGCAGTGGGCCAGCAGCTCGTTGAAAGTGGCGGGGTCCGACACAATGCCGCCCGGCGTGGCAATGACCACCTCGCTGTGGATCTGTATCGTTTCTTCCAGCGCCCTGCGCTCGTAGCGGCGGTAGGCGGTGGTGCCGTACAGATCATGGATTTCGCGCACGCTGCACCCGGCAAGGGCCTCGATGGCGCGGCTCAGTTCAATGAACGGTACGTCCAGCTCGCGCGCCAGCAACGGCCCCAGCGTGGATTTGCCAGCCCCCCGCAGACCCACCAGCGCAATGCGGCGGTGCCTTGCGACGTCGTTGTGTCCACCGCTCAGCAGCTCGTGCAGCGCCAGGCGGGCGCGGCGCAGTTCGGGCTCGCTGCGGTGTTCCAGCAATTCGCGGATCAGCAGCCATTCGGGCGATTGCGTCGTGAAGTCGCCCACCAGCTCCGCCAGCGAGCAGTGCAGTGCATGGGCCACCTGCTGCAGCACCAGGATGGAGGCGTTGCCGGTGCCGTACTCCAGGTTGGCCAGGTGGCGTTCAGACACGTCGGCGGCCACGGCCACCGCCTTGCGGGTCAGGCCCCGCTGCGCTCGCAGGTTGCGAACGCGCTCGCCCAGAGCCACCAGAAGGGGGTTCTTGGGCTCCTCGGCCGATGGCGGCGCACCCTCCTGCGCGGAGGCGGGTGCCAGCAGCCCCGCCGTTTCTGTTTCGTTCATACCCATCCTTTTCATGGAGCACCCTGGCCTTCTCAGGGAAAACGCCATGCATGCACTATAGTGCTTGACATGAATCTTTGAGGTAACTATGGTTCATCAATTGGCAAAATACTGCATGTTTTGGATGCGCGCAAGGCGGTGGATCAAAAACGGTGCAGATTGGGCCCCGACTCTAGCTGCACCCACTGCCCATGTCCGACAAAACTGCATTTCACCAAGCCCTGGCTGATCTGACCGCCCAGCTCGCTGGCAAACCGCTGGATGCCGCTCTGGCGCAATGGCTTAACACTGCACACGGCCCCACCAGTGCGAGCTACCAGCGCTTGCGGGAGGCGTGTCTTCAGGGCGTGCGCGAGGGGTGGTTGTGTGAACGCGAGGGCGCTGGCATTCGCTACGGCCGCGTGTTCAAGCCCGAAGATGCCTTGCACCGGTTTTCTGTGGACGTGGTGGACGTGCAAAACATTGCAGGCCCCCACCACACCCATCCGCAGGGCGAAATCGATTTGATCATGCCGCTGGAGGGCGAGGCGGTGTTTGACGGCCACCCTGCCGGATGGTGCGTTTACCCGCCCGGCAGTGCCCACCACCCCACGGTGGCTAACGGCAGAGCGCTGGTGCTGTACCTGCTGCCCGAGGGGCAGATCCAGTTCACCCGCTAGTGCTGGCGCCTGCGCTGCTTCCACATGGACCTTCTCGCTCTGAAAGACCGACTGCATGACTGAATTGCTCGCCAACCACGTTGCCGGCCGCTGGCAACACGGAACAGGGCCCGGCACCGAATTGCGCGACCCTGTGCTGGGCACCGCCCTGGTGCGGGTGGACGCCACGGGGTTGAACCTGCCCGAGGCCTTTGCATTTGCCCGCGAACAGGCCGGGGCTGCGCTGCGCGCCGCCACCTACCGTGAGCGGGCTGCCATGCTCGGCGCGGTCGCCAAGGTGTTGCAGGCGCACCGCGACAGTTACTACGACATTGCCACTGCCAACTCCGGCACCGTCAAGACGGACTCCGCGGTGGACATCGACGGCGGAATCTTCACCCTCGGCCAATACGCCAGATGGGGTGATGCGCTGGGCGATGTGCGCGTGCTGCGCGACGGGGACGCCATCAGGCTGGGCAAAGAACCGGTCTTTCAGTCGCAACACCTGCAGGTGCCCCGGCCTGGGGTGGCGCTGTGCATCAACGCGTTCAACTTTCCCGCCTGGGGGCTGTGGGAAAAAGCCGCGCCTGCCTTGCTGTCAGGCATACCGGTCATCGTCAAGCCCGGCACATCCACGGCGTGGCTGACCCAGCGCATGGTGCAGGACGTGGTGAACGCCGGGGTGCTGCCCGCCGGCGCCCTGTCGGTCGTCGCGGGAAGCTCGGCGGGCTTGATGGACGCTCTGCAACCGTTTGATGTGGTCTCGTTCACCGGTTCTGCAGAGACGGCGGGCGTTGTGCGGGCGCACCCGGCGGTGGCGCAGCGTTCGGTGCGCGCCAACATTGAGGCGGACAGCCTCAATGCCGCGCTGCTGATGCCTGATGCGGCGCCCGGCAGCGCCCCCTTTGACTTGCTGGTGCGCGAAGTCGTCCGCGAGATGACCGTCAAGGCCGGCCAGAAGTGCACCGCAATCCGCCGCATCCTGGTTCCCGCCGCGCTGTACGCTGCGGTGGCCGAGGCTGTCAGCGCCCAACTGGCCAGCGTGGTGGTGGGCAACCCCCGTAGCCCGGAAGTGCGAATGGGCTCGCTGGTGAGCCGCGCGCAGTTTGATGGCGTGCAGGCAGGCATTGCCGCCCTGGCCTCCCATACCGACATCCTGCACGACGGTCGAACCCGCCCTCTAGTGGATGCCGACCCCGCCGTGGCGGCCTGCGTCGGCCCGGTGCTGCTCGGTGCGCGCGATGCCGGCCGGGCCTCCATCGTCCATGACGTGGAGGTGTTTGGCCCGGTGGCCACCTTGCTGCCCTACAACGACCTGCCCCATGCGCTGGCTCTGGCGCAGCGTGGCCAGGGCTCGCTGGTGACCTCGCTCTACGGCGCCGACGACAAGGCCCTGGCACAGGCCGCCATTGCGCTGGCGGCGAGCAACGGCCGGGTGCATGTGGTGACGCCGGCCGTGGCCACTGCGCACACCGGCCACGGCAATGTCATGCCCATGTCGCTGCATGGCGGGCCCGGCCGGGCTGGAGGTGGTGCTGAGCTGGGCGGCTTGCGGGCGCTGGACTTCTACCACCAGCGCAGTGCGGTGCAGGCCAGCCCCGAAGTGCTCGCGGCGCTGGGCTGCTGACCCCGAACCCACACACAAAAACAACGCCATCGCGACGGAGACACGCCATGAACAGCCTTCCGGAACAGTTCAATTTTGCAGAGCATCTGTTTGCCATCAACCGTGCGCGGGGTGACCGCATCGCCTACATCGACGACCAGGGAAGCCTGAGCTACAGCGCGCTGGAAGACCGTGCACGGCGGCTGGCGGCGGTGCTGGCCAACGCCGGTGTGCGGCGCGAGGAACGTGTGCTGCTGCTGATGCTGGACACCAGCGACTGGCCGGTGGCGTTTCTGGGTTGTCTTTACGCCGGTGTGGTGCCGGTGGCGGTCAACACCCTGCTCAAGCCCGATGACTATGCCTACATGCTGACGCACTGCCGCGCACAGGCGGCGCTGGTCTCTGGCGCATTGCTGCCGGTGCTGAACGAGGCTCTGGCCCTGGCGCCCCACCACGAAGTGCGTGCGTGTGTGGTGTCGCAGCCGCAGGGCTCGTTGGCTGCAGGGGCGGTGGATATGCAGGCCGCCATTGCCAGCACCCCCGCGCTGACTGCACCCGCGCGCACGGGGCCTAACGAGCCAGGGTTCTGGCTCTATTCTTCCGGCTCCACGGGCAAGCCCAAGGGCACGGTGCACACCCAGGGCAGCCTGTGGTGGACGGCCGAGCTGTATGGCAAGGCGGTGCTGGGCCTGACCGACAAAGACGTGTGCTTTTCGGCCGCCAAGCTCTACTTTGCCTATGGGCTGGGCAACAGCCTGACCTTCCCGTTGTCGGTGGGCGCCACAGTGGTGCTGATGGCCGAGCGCCCCACGCCAGACGCCACGTTCGAGCGCTGGACGCGCCACCAGCCCACGGTGTTCTTTGGAGCGCCCACCGGGTTCGCCGGCATGCTCGCCTCGCCCCGCCTGCCTGCCCGCAGTGCGGTGGCGCTGCGCATGTGCTCGTCGGCCGGCGAGGCGCTGCCGGCCGAGATCGCGCAGCGCTTCAAAGACCATTTCGGTTGCGACATCATTGATGGCATTGGCTCGACCGAGATGCTGCACATCTTCCTGTCCAACCGCCCGGGCGACGTGCGCTACGGCACTACTGGCAAACCGGTGCCAGGCTACGAGATATCCCTGCGCGGCGAAGACGGCAGCGAGGTGCCGCAGGGCGAGATCGGTGACCTGTACATCCAGGGCCCCAGCGCTGCGCTGATGTACTGGAACAACCGCGCCAAGACCCGTGAGACCTTCCAGGGCGCGTGGACCAAAAGCGGCGACAAGTACGTGCGCGATGCCGAGGGCTACTACACCTACGCCGGGCGCAGCGACGACATGCTCAAGGTCAGCGGCATTTATGTGTCCCCCTTCGAGGTGGAGGCCACACTGATGCAGCACACCTCCGTGCTGGAGGCGGCCGTGATCGGCACGCAGGATGCCGACGGCCTGACCAAGACCAAGGCGTTTGTGGTGCTCAAAGATGGGCAGGCGGTCACACCGGATGAACTCAAGGCCTTTGTGAAGGAACGCCTGGCACCCTACAAGTACCCGCGTCTGATCGAGTTCCTGCCCGAGCTGCCCAAGACAGCCACCGGCAAGATCCAGCGCTTTCGGCTGCGCGAACGGGAGCAGTGGGCGTGAATACCAACGTCGCTGCACCCGGCCCCGTGGGGGCCACAGAGCGCGTGCCCGTGGTCTGGCGCAACCGCACAGTCCAAATGGAGTACCAGTGGATAGCCCCCGAGCGCAGCGACGCCCCCTTGGTGGTGTTCCTGCACGAAGGCCTGGGTTCAGTGGCGATGTGGAAAGATTTCCCGCGCCAGCTGTGCGATGCGGGCGGGTTGCGGGGGCTGGTGTTCTCCCGTCCCGCCTATGGCCGCTCCACCCCCCGGGGCGCGGACGAGGTATGGGGCGTGGACTTCATGCACCAGCAGGCACACGAGGTGGTGCCCGCGTTCCTCGATGCACTGGGAGTGCAGGAGGCTGCCTGGCTCTTTGGCCACAGCGATGGCGCATCGATTGCCCTGTTGATGGCTGCGCGCTGGCCGCAGCGCGTGCAAGGGCTGGTGGTGATGGCGCCACATCTCTTTGTGGAAGACGTGACGGTGCAGGACATCGAACGCGCGCGGGACGCCTACGAACAGACCGACCTGCGCCACAAGCTGGGGCGCTACCACGACGATGTGGATTCCGCCTTCTGGGGCTGGAACCGTATCTGGCTGGACCCTGCCTTTCGCGCGTGGAACATCGAGCCCGAGGTGGTCCAGATCCGCGCACCCGTACTGGCTATCCAGGGCTGCGACGACGAGTACGGCACCCTGGCACAGATCCGGGGCATTGCCCAGCGGGTGCCGGGCACCAGGCTGCTGGAGCTGCCGGACTGTGCGCACTCTCCACACCGCGACCAGCCTGACGCGGTGGTGGCTGCTGCGGTTGCCTTCATCCAAGCGCACAACTCCCCGGCATAGCGGCCGATGGGGCGGTGGCAGGGCAATGGCCCGTGCCCCCAGTGAGTCCAAGAGAAAGCGCTATTCCACCTGGCGCCGAAGCCCTTCCAGGTCGGTGACGGTGATGCCGCCGTATTCAATCTCCAGCAGGCCCGCAGCCTGCAGCCGCTTCAGCGCCGCGTTGCAGCGTTGGCGCGACACGCCCGAGAGGTTGGCTATTTCTTCCTGTGACACCTGCAGGTGCGTGTCGCTGCCCGGGTGCAACCAGGGGTGGAACAGGCCGGCGAGCGCACGGGCCACCTGGCTGTCGGTATCGAGCAGATGGTGGGCCGTGAAGTTGCCCAGAAACCAGTGCATGCGCTCGTTGATCTGCTGCAGCAGAAAGTGGTCAAAGCTGCGCTGCGTGGCGTGCAGCCATTCAAAGGTCTCCATCGGCACTAGCGCCACGCGGCTGGGGCGCAGTGCGATCACGTCGGCCGTGCGCGGCGTGCCGCGCAGCAGGGTGCCCTCGCCAAACCAGCTCCCTGCCGACAGCCCACCCAGCGTGACCGAGCGGCCATCGCCGGAGGTCACCGTCCACTTCAGCAGCCCCTCGATGGCGCCATACCAATGCACCGGGGTGTGGCCGCGCCTGCACAGCGCGCCGCCCTGGGGCACTTCGACCTCTCGCGCATCGTCCATCACCCGCTGCTGCGCGGCGCTGTTCAGGGCCGGGAACCAGGCGGAGTGCCGCAGCAGATCGGTGAGGGTAGGGGGAGCCAGTTTGACCAACATGGTGAGAGTGTCTCCTGCGCCCCCGGGGGCTGTACAGGCGCGTGCGCGTATTCCCTGAGTCCAAATGTCATCGCGATGACTGAGTGGCGCGGGGCTACAAAAAATAATGACCGCTCCATCCACAGGAGACACATGATGATGCACACGCGCCGCCAGTTCATGCACCACGTCGGTTGCGCCTCTGCGCTGGGGGCCTTGTCGCCGCTGGCCGCTTGGGCGCAGACCATCGACCAGGTCAAGATCTTCTACGGCTTTCCTGCAGGCAGCGCGGGCGACAGCGTGGCGCGCAGGGTGGGCGAGAAGCTAGCCGCATCGCCCTACACCCGCAACCCCGCTGTGGTGGAAAACAAGCCCGGCGCGGGAGGCCGCATTGCGCTGGAGTCGCTCAAGGGCGCGCCTGCCGATGGCACCGTGCTCACGCTGTCGCCGTTCTCGTGCACGTCCATCTACCCGCACATTTACAGCCGCCTGAGCTACGACCCGGCCAAGGACTTTGTGCCGGTGTCCATCGGTGCCGTCATGCACCACGGTCTAGCTGTGGGGCCGCTGGTGCCCGCCTCCGTCAAGACGGTGAAGGACTTTCTGGCCTGGGCCAAGGCCAACCCCGGGCAGGCGAACTACGGCTCACCCGCAGCGGGCTCCACGCCGCACTTCATCGGTGCGCTGCTGGGCTTGAACAACGGCGTGGACCTCAAGCATGTGCCGTACCGCGGTTCCATCCCGGGGGTGACCGATGTGGTGGGCGGGCAGATCGCGTCGATGGTCACGCCCAGCGGAGACTTCATCCCCAACCACAAGGCGGGAAAGCTGCGGCTGATCGCCACCTCGGGCCAGGCACGGTCGCCGTTTTCGCCCGAGGGCGCCACGTTTGCAGAGCAGGGCTTTCCAGAACTCACGACCGAGGAATGGTTTGGCTTTTACGCACCGGCGCGCACGCCAGCGGCCGTGGTGGCCGCCGCCAACGCTGCCATCAACACCGCGATCAAGGACAAGGCCGTCGTGGACAGCCTGGCCGTGGTGGGGCTCATCGCCAAAGGCTCTACGCCCGCAGAGATGTTGGCCTCGCAACAGGCCGAGTACGAGCGTTGGGGTCCGTTGGTGAGGAAGGTCGGCTTCACGGCCGAGTCCTGAAAGGTCTCGCATGGCACACACTGTGAAGCGCGTGGCCGTAGTGGCAACCGGCACCATTGGCGCAAGCTGGGCTGCGTACTTTCTGGCGCGGGGCCTGGACGTGGATGCCACCGACCCATCGCCCGGGGCCGAGCAGCGACTGCGGGACGCCGTCGCTGCGCATTGGGTGGCGCTGGCGCAGCAAGGGCTGGCGCCCGGCGCCAGCCCGCAGCGCTTGCGCTTTCACACACGGCTGGAAGACGCTCTGGCACAGGCCGACTTTGTGCAAGAGAACGGACCCGAGCGGCTCGACTTCAAGGTAGACCTGTTCCGCCGCATGGATGCAGCGACCCCGGCGCATGTGGTGCTGGCCTCCAGTTCCTCGGGGCTGGCGGTGACCGACATGCAGAAGGATTGCACGCACCCCGGGCGCGTGGTGCTGGGCCACCCGTTCAACCCGCCGCACATGATCCCGCTGGTCGAAGTGGGCGGCGGCGAGCGCACCGCGCCCCAGTCGATGGCTGATGCGATGGCGTTCTATGCCCACATCGGCAAGCGTCCCATTCAGGTGCGGCGCGAGATCAAAGGGCACATTGCCAACCGCTTGCAGGCCGCTCTGTGGCGCGAGGCCTTCCACCTGGTGGACCAGGGCGTGGCCACCGTGGAAGACATCGACACCGCCATCTCGCAGGGCCCTGGCTTGCGGTGGGCGCTGATGGGGCCGTTCATGAACCTGCACCTGTCGGGCGGCAACGGTGGCATTGCCCACCTGCTGGCCCACCTGGGTGGCCCCATCGAGAGCTGGTGGCAGGACCTGGGCACCCCGTCCATGACCGAAGCCTTGCAGCACCAGGTGACCGAAGGTGTGGCACAGGCGCTGGGTGACAGGCCGGCCAGCGATCTGGCCCGTGCGCGAGATGCCTTGCTCATCGAGCTGCTGCGCGCCAAGCAGGCGTCTGGGCTGCTGAGTCAACCAGACCCTGATCTCGACGCCTGAGGCATAGCCCCTCAGTTTTTGAACCTCCATCGCTCCCGAGAACCCACCATGTACCCAGCCTTTCTTGATGACGAGCGCCAGATTGCCCCGGCGCGCGCTGTGCGCACCCAGTTTGACGACGGTTCTTTCACGCTGCGCTCTCCCATGGCGCTGCAACCCTACGCCCGCTGCGTAGGGGAATGGCTGGAGCGCTGGGCAAAAGAGACTCCAGATGCTCTGGCACTGGCCGAGCGGAGCGACAGCACAGAGGGCTGGCGCAGCCTGACCTATGCCCAGCTGCGCCGCCAGGTGGGCGCCGTGGCGCAGTCGCTGCTGGACCTGCGATTGCCCGCCGGGAGGCCCATCGCCATCCTGTCCGACAACGCGGTGGACCATGCGGTGCTGATGCTGGCGGCCATGCACGTGGGCATCACCCCCTGTTCACTGTCGAGCGCATACGCACGATCCCAGGACTACAGCCGCCTGCACAGCATGCTGTCGGTGCTGGAGCCCAGCCTGGTCTATGCGTCCGATGCCAGCATCTATGCGCCAGCCCTGCAAGGCTGGGACAGCGCCGCCGTGCGGGTGTTCAGCCGCAACGCGTCCGCGTGTCCGGGGGCGTTGCCTTGGGAGAATCTGCTTGCCGGGCAAGAGACACCCCAGGTGCAGCAGGCCATGCAGGCGTTGCTGCCCGATGACCATGCCAAATACCTGCTCACCTCCGGCTCTACCGGGCGGCCCAAGGTGGTCATCAACACCCACCGCATGCTCTGCGCCAACCAGCAGATGATGGCCCAGGCATGGCGCTTCCTGCAGCATGAGAAGCCGGTGTTGGTGGACTGGCTGCCCTGGAGCCATACCTTTGGCGGCAACCACAACCTCAACATGGTGCTGTGCCACGGCGGTACGCTCTACATCGACGAGGGGCGGCCCATGCCGGGGCTCATCGACAAGACGGTGCGCAACCTGCGCGAGGTGCAGCCCACCATGCTGTTCAATGTGCCCCGGGGCTTTGACATGCTGCTGCCGTTCCTGGAGGCCGACGACGGTCTGGCCGCCGATGTGCTGGCGCGCATGCGGCTGGCCTTCTATGCGGCGGCGGCGCTGGCTCCATCGACCTGGCAGCGCCTGCAGGCCGTTGCCCGGCGCGTGCGCCCCGCGCAGCCGCTGTGGCTCACCACTTCGTGGGGTTCCACAGAGACCGCGCCCGCTGTCACCACCGCGCACTGGCACCTGGAGGGGGCGGGCTGCATTGGCGCACCCTTGCCGGGGCTGGAGCTGAAGCTGGTGCCCAACGGCAGCAAGCTGGAGATGCGCGTGCGGGGCGTGTCGGTGTTTGCGGGCTACCGCAATGCGCCGCGCGAGACAGCCGCTGCGTTCGATCACGAAGGGTTCTACCGCATCGGAGATGCGGGCTATCTGGTGGACGCGGAGCAGCCAGACAAAGGCGTGGTTTTCAACGGCCGTGTGGCCGAGGATTTCAAGCTGTCCAGCGGCAGCTGGGTGTCGGTGGGCACCTTGCGGGTGGACCTGGTGTCGCAACTGGCGCCACTGGTGCAGGACATCGTGCTCACCGGGCATGACCGCGACGAGGTGGGCATGCTGGTGTTCCCGTCTGCGGCTGGTGCTGCCGATGCTGCGCGGCTGGAGCAAGCGTTGCAGGCCGTGATGCGTGCGCGCCGCGATGCCGGTGCGGGGTCTTCGCAGTGCCCCACGCGGGCCATGGTGATGGACACCGCGCCCGATGCAGATACCGGGGAGATCACCGACAAGGGCTACATCAACCAGGGGGCGGTGCTCTCGCGCCGCGCTGCGGCGGTGCAGGCGTTGTATGCCCATCCTGCAGCGCCAGGGGTCATCAGGGTCTGATTGCGTGGGCCCATGGCCTGCATGGGTGCTTCGTCGCGCAGCCGTTGTGCAAGCTCCACTAGCGAAAAAGGGGCCTTGCGGCCCCTGGTGCTAACGCAAGCGCCTTGCGGCGCCGGGTGCATCAGACAGTTGCGTCCTTCAGCTTCTTCAGTGCGCGGGTCTTGATCTTGACCGAAGCAGGCTTGGCGGGGAACCAGCGCTCTTCACCCGTGAAAGGGTCCTTGCCAAAGCGCTTCTTCTTGGCGGGTACTTGCTGCAGGCCGATCTTGAGCACGCCAGGCAGCGTGAACTCGCCAGAGCCCTTCTTGTGCACCGAGCCCAGGATGGCGGCTTCCAGCGCAGCCAGCACGGCCTTGGTGGCCTTGGGTTCCACGCCCGACTGTTCAGCCAGGTGGGCGACCAGCGTGGTCTTGTTGAACGCGGTCTTGATGGGCTTCAGGGCGGCAGCAGCGGCCACGGGCTTGGCAGCGGGGGCCGCAGCTTTCTTGGCGGCTGGCGCAGCTTTTTTGGCTGCAGGGGCTGCCTTCTTGGCGGCGGGTGCTGCGGCCTTGACGGCCACTTTCTTTGCGGGAGCGGGAGTTTTCTTTGCAGTTGCCATGATGTTTTTTCGTTGATTGGAATGACGATGGGCCCTGCCTCTGCGAGCGAGGACCTGCGTGATTTTAGGTGCGATAACGCCGGGCGCGATAGGGCCTGCATGCTGCAGGTGTTTGCAGCCGTTGCATCGAAGCGGCATTGCCTGCTGGTGCAGGGCCCGCGAGGCGGTCGCAGGCGCGTGCACTGCGACCGTTTTGTCCGCGCTGCTAGGTCGCCGTCTGCAGGCCCAGCACCGCGATCACGTGGCAGCCCGTGCCTGCGATGACGCAGCCGTGCCACACAGCGTGGGCATAGCGCACCACGGCGTCCATCGCAAAAAACACCACGCCAGCTGTATACGCAGCCCCGCCGATCACGAGCCAGGCCGCACTCACGGCGGGCACATGGGCCATCAGGGGCAAGGCCGCCAGCAGCGCCACCCAGCCCATCGCCACATACAAGACGGTGGAGAGCCAAGGTGCTGCGCGCCGCATGCGCAACTGCAGCCAGCAGCCCGCCAGCGCCGCAAGCCACATCAGCACCAGGGCCGTGATGTGGTGCCTGTGGCCCGGAGCACTCAACGCAAACGGGGTGAAGCTGCCCGCAATGAACAGGTGGATCGCCGCATGGTCCAGCCGCAGCGCCCATTGCTTGGACCGCCCCGGCGGAAGTGCGTGGTACAGGGTGGACGCGCCATACAGCAGCGCCATGGTGGCCCCGAACACCAGCACCCCCCAGATGGCGGCAGGATGCGCGGCGGGGGCTGATTGCAGCAGCTGCGGCACGGCGAGGCAGGCGCCCACCAGCGCAGCGCCGTGCAGCGCACTGTTGGCCACCTCTTCGTGCAGGTCCTGCGGCCGGTCGCTCACGGCAGTCTCGCTAATGGTGGGCAGGCATGTGCAGCCGCTCGCGCCACAACTGCCAGCGCGCGCGTTGCAGGGCCAGCAGCTCCACAGCGCCCCAGGCCAGCGCGCAGCACAGCATCGCCCAGCCCATGGCCCAGCGGTGGGCCTCAGTCTTGCGCGGTGGCGGGTACATCGTCGTGGTCCCAGCCAGCAGTGCGGGGCAGGTCCAGGCTCAGCCACCCGCGTTCATCGAACAGCTCATCGAGCAGCCGCTGCAGTCCGAACAGTTTCCAGAGCATGGTGCGCCTCTTTCAAAGGGTGGTAACTGCAGGCAAGTTAGCGCCCTTGTGTGACGGTTTCGCGTCGGTTCGCACAAACGCCACAGGCGGGGCATGCAGCTATCCGAGCCGTCCGGCGGGCGCTATCCTCGCCGCTTGGCACGCGCCCTGGCGTGCTCCACCCACCGAATCCTTCCCCATTCAACATGCTGCCCGAGCTTGCGGCGCTGGAAAAAATCCTGGAGCTGGGGGCGCCCCATCTGCAGGTGCAGGTCGTCCAACAGGTGTCTGTGGCATCGGGCCCGCAATTTCCCATCTATGCCATCGGGCTGGGCAACCCGGCGCTGGACGTGCCTGCCGTCGGGTTTTTTGGCGGCGTGCATGGGCTGGAGCGCATTGGTGCCGAGGTGGTGATTGCCTACTTACAAAACGTGGTCATGCGGCTGCAGTGGGACACCACCTTGCACCAGCAGCTGGAGCGGGTGCGCCTGGTCTTCATGCCCATCGTCAACCCCGGTGGCATGTGGTCTGCCACGCGCGCCAACCCGCGCGGGGTGGACCTGATGCGCAACGCGCCCGTCGATGCGGTGGACCCGGTGCCCTGGGGTATTGGCGGGCAGCGCGTGAGCGCGGGGCTGCCCTGGTACCGGGGGCGGGCTGGTGAGTCCATGGAGGCAGAAAGCCAGGCGTTGTGTGACGTGGTGGCGCAGCAGCTGCTGGCGCGGCCGTTCAGCATTGCGCTGGACTGCCACTCGGGCTTTGGCGTGAAGGACCGGCTGTGGTTCCCTTTTGCCCACACCCGCCGACCCATTCCGCACCTGGCCGAGCTGCATGCGCTGCAGGACATCTTTCTGCAGGCGCACAGCAACCACCAGTACATCATCGAGCCGCAGAGCGCGCAGTACCTCGCCCATGGCGACCTGTGGGACCACCTGTACCTGCAGGCCTGTCGCGATGTGCCCGCGCACACCTTCTTGCCGCTCACGCTGGAGATGGGCTCTTGGCTGTGGATCAAGAAGAACCCGCGCCAGCTGTTCTCGCGCAACGGCATCTTCAACCCGCTCATCAACCACCGCCAGCAGCGGGTGTTGCGGCGGCACCTGTCTCTGCTCGACTTTCTGTCGCGCGCGGCCTGCAGCCATGCGCGTTGGGTGCCAGCACCCGATCAGCGTGCACAGCGCCGTGCCGATGCCCTGGCGGCGTGGTACTGAGATGCCAGTGCGCCCGCCACGCCAATGGATCTTGCTGCGCGGGCTGACGCGTGAGGCCGCGCACTGGGGCGCGTTTGCCGATAGCTTTGCGCAAGCGGTGCCGGGCGATGACGTGCTGGCGCTGGACCTGCCGGGCAACGGCGAGTTCCACCATCTGGCGTCACCTTGGTCTGTACAAGGCATGGTGCAGGCCTGCCGCGCAGAGCTGGCGCGGCGCGCCGTGGCGCCACCCTACCACCTGCTGGCCATGTCGCTGGGTGCGATGGTGGCCACCGAATGGGCACGCGTGGCGCCGCACGAGGTGGCAGGCTGCGTGCTCATCAACACCAGCTTGCGGCCGTTCAGCCCGTTCTGGCACCGCCTGCAGCTGCACAACATCGCGCCGCTGCTGCGGCTGGCGTGGCGGTGGCGCTCTGCGGAGGCCGCCGAACAGGTGGTGTGGCAGATCACCAGCCGCAGCGCACCATCCGCTGCCGCTGGTGTGGTGGCGCAGTGGGCCGCGCTGCGCAGGCAGCGGCCGGTGTCGGCCCGCAATGCCATGCGCCAGCTGGTGGCGGCCGCGCGGTACCGCGCGTCTGCAGCGGCGCCCGTGGACCGCGTGTTGCTGCTGGGCAGTCAGGAAGACCAGCTGGTGTCCCGCCAATGCTCGCAGGCCATTGCGCAGGCTTGGGGGTTGCCGCTGCAGTCGCATCCGTGGGCGGGGCACGATCTGCCGCTGGATGACCCGCAGTGGGTCGTCGATGCCGTGCTGCAGTGGCTGTCCCGTAACGAGGAAACGAACGGGTAGTGGAGGCTACTGCGCGAGGCCGTTCAACCCGCCTTGTGCCACCAGCTCGCGGTACCACTCTGCATAGCCCGCGCTGCTGGGGTGCAGGCCGTCGGCGGCGTTCAATTCCTGGCTGCGGGTCACGAACGGGTCCCGGTCACGCGGCTTGAGCAAGCGCACGTAGTGCACCTGCTGCGCGCTGGTCACCTCGCGCGCCAGCGCGTGTAGCGCCTCCGACCGGCGTGACATGGCCCATGACAGGGGCGGCACAAAAAAGGGCGCGTGGCCCACGTTGCCACAAGGCATCAGCACCACCTGCTGCCCCTTCTGGCGTGCCAGCGTCACCGCCTGCTGCACCTGATCGCGCAGTGTGTCCGCGGGGGTGAAGCGGATAACGTCATTGCCGCCCGCCAGCACCAGCACCAGGTCATAGCCGCCGTCTGCGCGCTCCAGCTGCTGCACCACGTCGCCAAACTTGGCGCCGTTGGCCGCCAGGTTGTCGATGCGCCATTGAGGATGGTCCTGGTCCATGCGCCCGGGCAGGCTGTCTGCTGCAGTGCTGGCCCCGGTGCCCACAGCGGTACTGTCGCCCACCACCAGCACGCGCCGCGTGGGTTGCGGGGGCTGCGCGGTGTAGGGGCGAGCGTCGCGGGCCAGGTCGGCGGCCGTCCACATGCGCCAGGGGGCGCAGCCGGTCAGCAGCAGTGCGCCCGCAGCCACCGCAGCCAGGGTGGTCCATTGGCGGGTGGCGCTTTGGCGTGGGGGAGTCTGTCGCGTCATCGTGCGGTCGCTCAAAGTTGCTTTGGGCTCAGCGTACCGACAGACAAGGCGAACCAGCGTCGGCGCCGGGCATGGGCGGGCGTAGGACTGCGCTACGCCGGGCGGCCATGGGCCGTCACTGTTTGAAAACGACGGCTTCCAGCGCCATGGCACGGATGGCTTCGGCCGCAGTGTCGGCCTCGGCGCGTGTGGCGTACGGGCCCACGCGGACGCGGATACGGCGGCTCTTGGTGTTGTTCAGCTCCTGACGAAACGCGGGCAGGCCTTCGTTGAGCAGGCGCGCCTGGGTCTTGCGTGCGTTGGCTTCCTCGGCAAACAGGCCCACGTTGATGTAATAGCCCGGGGCAGTGCCCACCGTGGGCAGCGCGGTATCGGCGGTGGGCGCTGCTGCAGCTGGCGCCTTGGGCTTTGTAGTGGCTGCGGCGCGGCTGGCAGCATCGCGGCGTGCGGGGGCGGTGACACTGGCCGCAGGCGCGGGTGCGCGGGTCGATGCTGCTGGCGTGGCTGGCTTGGGTGTGGACGCTTTGGCGGCCGGGGTGGATGCCGTGGGCGATGTGGGCTGTGCAGGCGCTGGAGGCTCGGCCGATTTTTGGACGGCAGTGGCAGTGGCAGCGGCAGCGGCAACGGGTGGTGGTGTGACTGCCGCAGGCGCTGGTGCCACAGGCGCGGGGGTTGCAGCGGCAGCAGGGGTGGCGGGAGCAGCTGACTCTGGGGTTACCTTGGCGGCGGGCGCCGGTGGCGTTGTGGGCGCGTCTTCGGCCTCGGGCGCTGGCAAGACCCCTACGGGCTTGGTGGCTGATGCCGCCTGGGCCGCTGCCGTGGCCTGCGCCACCGTGACGGCGGGCTCCAATGCCAGCGGTTTCACGTCCGACGGAGACAGTGCCAGGTAGGCGATCAGTGCGGCCAGGCCCAGCACCACATTCGCCAGCACCAGCACCTGCAACCGCTTGCGCGAGCTGGCCTGCTTTTCGAGCAGCGCACAGGCTTCGGGCACGGTGCGCGATGCGGCCAGCGCGCGCGCAATGCGCTTGCGGATGTCGGCGTACAGGATGGCGTTGCCGTACAGCCCCGGCACGGCAAAGGCCAGCACCGCAAAGGCGCCCAGCACGCCCAGTTCGATGCCCACGGGCCAGTGCAGGAACGAGCGGCCCACGCCAAACACGATCAGAGCCAGACCCTCGGCCGCCGCCACATAGACCAGCGCAGCGCCCCACAGCTGGCGAAACAGCATCCAGTTCAGGGTGCACAGGCAGGCGGCCCAGTTCCAGGTGGTGGTCGTGCGGCCCGTGTCGTCAAAGCGCTCGAACACCTTCAGGTAGTAGTCCGTGTTCACGGGCCCCAGGGCCAGGCGCGACATGGCGGCCATGGCGTTGTCGGACGGCGAATCGAGCGACATGGCCGGGATGATGGAGGCGACAGGATCCGTGTGGTCGAGCATGGTCGGATTCTGTCATGCACCGGGCGGTGTGTTACCTGCCCAATCGCAAGGTGCTGCGCGGCGGCAACGGGTGCGCGCAGCGTGGTGGTGCGCTGCGGGGCGTCCGAGCAGGCCACTACGTGCCTGTGGGACGGGTTTTGAGTCAAATCGGCTGCAAGCGCTAGTCGAATATTCGCAAGCAGCTATCAATTAAATAGCGTTCGCTATTTGCCCCGTACCAGGGCCATGATCTGGCCCGCGTCCAGCGTCGCTGCCTTCTGCTGAATTTGTGGCAAGTACTGCGTTTGCAGCTGCTTGGCGGGCGTGAGCAGGCCCTGAAAGGTCTCGCGCAGCATGGCCGTGCTCATGACCCGGCCACCGGCGTAATAGCGCTTGGCTACCTGCCCCAGTGAGTAGGTGGTGGCAAACGAAAACGCCATGCCTGTGGCAGCGCCGCCCAGCCCGCCGATGGTGCGGCCCGCCACCTTGCCCAGCAGGCCGCCCATCAGCTTGCGGCCAAACTGCTCCAGGTACTGCGACGTCATGCCCACGCCAGCGGCGGCGATGAACTCCTTGATGTGGCCCTGGTCCAGCTCCACCCCATGCGCCTTGCCAATGCCGTAGACCATCTTCACCTGTAGCGGGATGATAGCCATCGACGCCCACGACTGCGGCAGCAGCTCCAGCGCGCCGTTGAGCAGCGCGTAGTTCAGGATGGATTGGTCCAGCTCTGCATCCGAGGCATTGGAGTGGACAGTGGCGGCTGCCGCCAGGGGCGCTGCCGCAGCGCTGCCCACGGGAACCGCCATCGGCACGGCCTTTTCGGCCACGTCCACCAGCGCGTCGGCTTGCTGGTCAAATGCCGCCGTCTGCGGGTCGCCCAGCTGCAGGGCCGCCTTGAGGCGGGTCAGAAACTCGCGCTCCGCTGCGGTCTGGCGGCCATCCACATCGCACACGCACACGGCCATTTCGTAGGCCAGCTGGCGGTGCATGGGCTCGCTCAGGCCTTGCACGGCGGCCTGCACGCTGGTGCGCTGCAGCAGCACGTCCTGGTAGATGCGCGGCAGGTCGGCCACGCCCCCGTCGCCCGCGAGCGACTGGGCAATACGGCGGATCTCTTCGCGTTCGGCATCGTCCTTGTTGCCATCGGCAAACGCGGCCAGAAGGGCGATGGTGAGGATGGATTTTTGCTGGTCCAGGGTCATGGTGTTGGTGTGGGCAAAGAAGGCAGCGCGCGGCGCGCTGTGGTGTCTGGGTCAGGTGCAGTCTAGGCAATGCGGTTTCAACGCCACAGCGTGTGGGGGATTGACGGCGTGGCCCCACATGGCGCCAGCACTTCGGGTTTTCCCTTGGGTAGTTCGGCGACTGTGCGGACGGCCGGGGCTTGCCTACAGTGCTGCCATCGCGCCGTCGTGGCGCACATCAATGGAGGATGAACATGGGTGCAGCGATGGTGGGTTGGGCACATTTGCCGTTTGGACGGCTGGACGGCATGGGCCTGGAAGACCTCATCACCCGCGCGGGCCGCGAGGCCCTGCAGCACGCGGGCATTGACGGCACAGTGGTGGACGGCGTGTGGCTGGGCAACCTCAATGGCGGCTTCACGCCCGATGTGTTTGCCTCGTCGCTGGCCCTGCAGTGCGACGACGCCCTGCGCTGGAAGCCCGCCACGCGGCTGGAGAACGCCTGCGCGTCGGGCTCAGCCGCCCTGTATGCCGCGTGTGACGCCATCGAAGCCGGCCGCGCCCGCGTCGCCCTCGTCATCGGCGCCGAAAAGATGACTGCTGTTTCTGGCGCCGAGACCACGCGCATCCTGGGCGACTGCGGCTACTCCGGCGAGGCGGGCCATCCGCCCGGTGGCTTTCCGGGCATTTTTGCGTCCATCGCGCAGGACTACTTTGCCGCGCATGGCGACCATTCGGCCACCCTGGCGCGCATCGCCGCCAAGAACCACGCCAACGGCGCGCTCAACCCCTGGGCCCACATGCGCAAGGACCTGGGCTTTGAGTTCTGCAACACCGTGTCCGACCGCAATCCGATGATTGCTGCGCCCCTGCGCAAGACGGACTGCTCGCTGGTGTCTGACGGTGGGGCGGCGCTCATCCTGGCGGCCGATGATGCGTTGGCCGACTTCCCCCGCGCCGTGCGCCTGCGGGCGCGGGTGCAGGTGAACGACTACCTGCCCATGGCGCGCCGCCGCGTGGTGGACTTTGAAGGCCCCCGGCGCGCCTGGCAGCAGGCGCTGCAACAGGCCGGGTGTGCGGTGCATGACCTGTCGCTGGCCGAGGTGCACGACTGCTTCACCATCGCCGAGCTGCTCACGTACGAGGCCATGGGCCTGGCGCCCGCAGGCCAGGGCCACCGCCTGCTCGAAGACGGCACCGTGCTGCGCAGTGGCCGCCTGCCCGTCAACGCCTCGGGCGGGCTCAAGGCCAAAGGCCACCCGATTGGCGCCACGGGCGTGTCGATGCATGTGGTGTCGGCCATGCAGCTCATGGGCGAGGCCGGCGACCTGCAGGTGCCCGGTGCCACGCTGGCGGGCGTGTTCAACATGGGCGGCTCTGCCGTGGCCAACTACGTGAGCATTCTGGAGCGCGCCCGATGAATATTGCCCACCTGCTGCGCCGCAGCGCCCTGCTGCACGCCCACCGGCCCGCGCTGCTGCATGGCGACCAGGTGCTGTGGAGCTACGGCACGCTGGCCGCCCGCACCGCTGCGCTGGCCGCCCATCTGCGCACGCGCTGTGGCGTGGCCCCCGGCGACCGCGTGGCCATCTACGCCGCCAATGCGCCCGAATACCTGGAGGCATTGCACGCCATCCTGTGGGCTGGGGCCGTGTCGGTGCCGGTCAACTACAAGCTGCATGCCAAAGAACTCGCCTACGTGCTGGCCGACTCGGGCGCGCGCATGGTGCTGACCTCGGAAGCGCTGGCCCCCGCCGTGCGCGAGGCCGGGGCGCCGCAGGACGCGGTGCTGGTCTTTGGCTCCGACGCATACCGCGCTGCAGTCGCCCACACGCCCATGGACGTGTGCGACTGCGCGCCGCACGACGTGGCCTCGCTGTTCTACACCTCGGGCACCACTGGCCGCCCCAAGGGTGTGATGCAGACCCACCGCAATCTGCTGGCCATGACGACCTGCTACTTCACCGATGTGGACGACATCCTGCCCGGCGACGCCATGGTCTACGCCGCGCCCATGTCGCACGGCGCGGGGCTCTACAACTACGCCCAGGTGCTGCGCGGCGAACGGCATGTGGTGCCGCTGTCGGGCGGGTTCGAGCCCGCCGAGCTGGTGCAGTTGGCGGCCAGCGTGGGCCAGCTCACGCTGTTTGCCGCACCCACCATGGTGCACCGCCTGGTGGACCATGTGCGCGCTACGGGTGCCGACGTGTCGGGCTTCAAGACCATCGTCTACGGCGGCGGCCCCATGTACGCCGACGACCTGCGCAACGCCCTGGCCGTGATAGGCAACCGCTTTGCACAGATCTACGGCCAGGGCGAAAGCCCCATGACCATCACCGCCCTGTCGCGCGCCCAGCTGGCCGACCGCGACCACCCGCACTGGGCCGAGCGCATGGTGTCCGTCGGCGTTGCGCAGTCGCTGGTGGAAGTGCGCGTGGTCGATGCCACAGGCCACCCCGTGCCCACCGGCGAGACCGGCGAGGTGGTGGTGCGCGGCGATACCGTGATGCCCGGCTACTGGAACAACCCCACTGCCACGGCGCAGACGCTGCGCGACGGCTGGCTCTACACCGGCGATATGGGCGCGCTGGATGCCGATGGCTTCCTCACGCTCAAGGACCGGTCCAAGGACGTGATCATCTCCGGCGGCAGCAACATCTACCCGCGCGAAGTGGAAGAGGTGCTGCTGCTCCACCCCCAGGTGTGCGAGGTGGCCGTGGTGGGCCAGCGCGATGCGGAATGGGGCGAGGTGGTGGTGGCCTTCCTGGTCGCAGGAGAGGGCGGTGCAGTCCCCGGTGCGGAGCTGGATGCGCTGTGCCTGGAGCACATTGCGCGGTTCAAGCGGCCCAAGGAATACCGGTGGGTGGAGGCGCTGCCGAAGAACAGTTATGGGAAGGTGTTGAAGACGGAGTTGCGGGGGATGTAAGCTCGTGAGTCTTCTTTGGCTGGCCCCTGCGGCGGTGATTGAACCGGTCGATGCAACACATGGGCTGCAGGATAAATAGGTCACTGCGCGTATGAAACACCTCATCTTGAATTGTCTTGTCGCTGCAACCATGGTGGTCTTCTGCAACTCGGGGCAAGCAGCTGAACTTTCGGAAGGCAGTGGACTTTCACCCGCATCCGCAGTGAAAGTTCTTTCAGCGGAATCTGAAGAGGATCTGTCCCGGTCCGTGACTGCCTGGGTTGAACAGCGCTACCCGCAAGACACCATCACGGTGCGCGGTTTTCAATATCTGGCGGATGATCGCGCTCTCCACGTTATCAAGACGTTGACCATGGAGGGAACGCATAGAACGATCTTCTTTGAAACGCCTGGGCTGCCTTTTCAATTCGTGCGCAAAAAGCCGTAGTGCTCGCAGAAAAGCGGGGCAGGTGAGGGCTCAATACCGGCTTCATCTACCAGTACACCCGTCACCCTCTCGGTTTTCAAACCCCGCCTACCATTCCCGACTCCCTCTTTTATCCGTAGCTCCTATGTCAACCACCCTCAAAATCGATTTCGTCTCCGATGTTTCCTGCCCCTGGTGCATCATCGGCCTCAAGGCGCTGGAGCAGGCGGCGGACCGGCTGCAGGGTGAGGTCGCGCTGGACCTGCACTTTCAGCCGTTCGAGCTGAACCCGCAGATGGCGCCCGAGGGCCAGGACATTGGCGAGCATCTGCAAGAAAAATACGGCGCCACGCCCGAGCAGAGCCAGAAGAACCGTGAGGCCATTGCGGCGCGCGGGGCGGCGCTGGGGTTCACCTTCAGCATGGACAAGCGCAGCCGCATCTACAACACCTTTGATGCACACCGCCTGCTGCACTGGGCCGAAGAGAAGGGCGTGCAGTCTGCGCTGAAGAAGGCGCTGTTCAAGGCCTATTTCACCGACGGGCAAGACCCGAGCAACCACGAAGTGCTGGTGCGCGTGGCGGGCGAAGTGGGGCTGGATGGGGCCGAGGCGCGTGCGCTGCTGGCTTCAGACCGCTACACCGACGAGGTGCGCGAGCGCGAGCAGTTCTATCTGCAAAACGGCATCCATTCGGTGCCCGCGATCATCGTCAACGAGCGCCATCTGATACAAGGCGGGCAGCCGGTGGAGGTGTTTGAGCAGGCGCTGCGGCAGATTGCCGCGCAGGGCTAAATGCTATCTATTTGATAGCTGATCAGGCATATTGCACTAGCGCTACTGGCATCTACGATCAAAAAAGGGGCCTGAGGCCCCTTTTTTGATGTCTGACCGATGCCCCGGCCACACCGGGCTACCGTCACTTGCGCAGCGGAATGGCGATGGCGCGGTCCACGGGAACAGCGGTCACGCTGTTCTGGGGGGAGCCGTCGATGAGCTTCTCTGAGTAGGTCAGGTACACCAGCGTGTTGCGGGTTGGGTCCACCATGCGCACGATGCGCAGGCGCTTGAACAGGATGGACATGCGTTCGCTGAACACTTCCTCCTGCTTCTTCAGCGGCTCGGGAAAGCTGATGGGGCCGACCTGGCGGCAGGCAATGGAGGCCTCGGCGCGGTCTTCGGCCAGGCCCAGCGTGCCCTTGATGCCGCCCACCCGGGCGCGCGATACGTAGCAGGTCACACCCTGCACGCCGGGGTCGTCGTAGGCCTCGACGATGATGTCGTGGTCGCGGCCGATCCACTGGAAGGCCGTGTCCACCGTGCCGATCTTTTCGCCCGATGCGGCCTGCGCTGCGCCACCCGTGAGGGCGGCAAGCATCACCACAGCTGTAGCGGCCAGCGTGCGCGCGGCGGTCATGCCGTGGTCTCGCCTTCGGTGCAGCGCTGAGCCAGGTGGGCCAGGGCTTCTTCGACCTGGTCCACCAGCACCAGGCACAGGTCGCCGGGTTGCAGGCGCGCCAGCGCGGCGTCGATGGCGATGAACTCGCCACGGATCTCTTCCACATGCGTGGTGCGCGGCGCACCGGCCAGGCCTTCGCGCAGCAGGGTCATCACTTCGCCGTCAGCGCGGCCACGCTGGGCGGCGTCCTGGTACAGGATCACGTCGTCAAACGCGGCGCCCAGGATGACGGTCTGCTCGCGGATGTCTTCGTCGCGTCGGTCGCCCGCACCGCTGATGACCACGCTGCGGCGCTTGCCGGGCAGGGCGTCCACGGCCTGCACGAGGGCGCGCATGGCGTCGGGGTTGTGGCCGTAGTCGGCGATCACAGTGGCACCGCGGTAGTCCATGATGTTGAAGCGGCCAGGGGCGTTGTCGCTGTCGTTCACAAAGCCCGACAGGCCCCGGCGGATGGTCTGCCAGGGCATGCCCACGCCCCAGGCGGCGGCCACAGAGGCCATGACGTTTTCGACCTGGAAGCCGATCTTGCCGTTGCGCGTGATGGGCACGTCGCGCAGGTGGATGGTCTCGCGCCACGAGCCTTCGGAGGCCACGATGGAGTCGCCATCCACATACACGGTGCGGTGGCCCTGGGCGCGGTGCGTGACCATCACGGGGTGGTGGCGGTCACTGGCAAAGTAGATCACCTTGCCGGGGCACGAAGATGCCATGGCCGCCACGATGGGGTCGGCGGCGTTGAGCACGGCGTAGCCCGTGGGCGCCACGTTCTGCACGATCACGCGTTTAAGTACGGCCAAGTCTTCCACCGTGGTGATGTAGTTCAAGCCCAGGTGGTCGCCCGCGCCGATGTTGGTGACCACGGCTACCTGGCAGCGGTCAAAGCCCAGGCCTTCGCGCAGGATGCCGCCCCGCGCGGTCTCGAACACGGCGGCGTCCACCTCGGGGTGCAGCAGCACATTGCGGGCGCTCTTGGGGCCGCTGCAGTCGCCGCTGTCGATCTGGCGGCCATTCACGTACACGCCGTCGGTGTTGGTCATGCCCACGCGCAGGCCCTGCGCGGTGAACAGGTGCGCAATCAGGCGGGCGGTGGTGGTCTTGCCGTTGGTGCCGGTGACGGCCACGGTGGGGATGCGGCCGTCATCGCCGTAGGCGAACAGCTTGTCCACCATGGCCTGGCCCACGTTGCGGGGCTTGCCGTAGCTGGGGGCCAGGTGCATGCGCAGGCCGGGGGCGGCGTTCACTTCGACAAAGCCGCCGCCTTGTTCTTCGAGCGGGCGCAACACGGTTTCGGCCACCATGTCCACGCCGCAGATGTGCAGACCCACCATCTGGGCGGCTGCCACGGCACGGGCGGCGACCTCGGGGTGCACGTCGTCGGTCACGTCGGTGGCGGTGCCGCCGGTGGACAGGTTGGCGTTGTTGCGCAGGATGACGCGCTGGCCTTTCTCGGGCACCGAGTCGGGCGTCAGGCCCTGCATGGTCAGACGGGCCACCGCGATGTCATCCAGGCGAATCTTGGTCAGCGAGGTGGCGTGGCCTTCGCCGCGGCGCGGGTCCTGGTTGACCACGTCCACCAGCTGGCGCACGGTGTGTTCGCCATCGCCCAGCACCTGGGGCGGCTCGCGGCGCGCGGCGGCCACCAGCTGGTCGCCCACCACCAGCAGGCGGAAGTCGTGGCCAGGCAAGAAGCGCTCGACCATCACGGTGCCGTAGTCGGCAGCGTTCTTGTAGGCCTCTTCAAGCTGGGCGCGATCGGTGATGTTGACGGTGACGCCCTTGCCCTGGTTGCCGTCCTGGGGCTTGACCACCACGGGCAGGCCGACCTTGAGGGCGACTTCCCAGGCTTCGTCCACGGTATCCACCGGCTTGCCCAGTGGCACGGGCACGCCAGCGGCGTGCAGCAGGCGCTTGGTCAGGTCCTTGTCCTGGCCGATGGATTCGGCCACGGCGCTGGTCGAATCGACCTCGGCCGCCTGAATGCGACGTTGCTTGGAACCCCAGCCAAACTGCACGAGGCTGCCGCGTGTGAGGCGGCGGTAAGGAATGCCACGGGCCACGGCGGCTTCGACGATGGAGCCGGTGCTGGGGCCCAGGCGCTCGTCTTCGTCCAGCTCGCGCAGGTCGGCGACGGCCTTCTCGGCATCGAACGTGCCGTTGCCCAGCGCGGCCTGGATGAGCTGCTGCGCGTCTTCAAACGCCTTGCGGCCCACGGCTTCTTCGCTGTACTCGACGACCACCTGGTAAACGCCTGCATCGGTGGTGGCGGTGGTGCGCGCAAAGGTCACGGGGCAGCCTGCCTGCGCCTGCAGGGCCAGCGCTGCGGTCTGCAGCACGTGGGCCAGCGACACATCGCCGCCACCGGTTTCGGGGTGCAGCGCGCCGATGGCGGGGAACAACGCCCGCAGGCGGGCTTCGAATCCGGCCATCTGGCCCACAGCGCGTTCGTTCTCGGCGCAGGTCACCACGGCCTCGATGGCCATGTGGCGGCTCCAGAGGTTGGGGCCGCGCAGGGCCCGGGTGCGGGATACATCCATGGAAGTCTCTTTCAGTGGTCCATCAGGGCACAGGGGCCCTGTTCAGGTCGTGGGATGTGGGGTGAAACAACAAACAAGGGCAGATGCGCGAGGAGCCATCACGACCGCAAGGCGGCGGTGGGGACCAGCTCGGGCTCGAAGGTCTTGATGCCCGCGCCGATCAGGTCGGGCGCGATGTCCAACGCCCAGGCCGTGCCGATGGCGGCCAGCAGGGCGTCGGTGTCGGGCACCACGGCATTGCGGCCAAAGGTCAGGTCGGACAGGGCACCCAGCACGTGCTCGGCACTCCCCGTGGCCAGCACCACGCGGCCGTTCTTGATGAAGACAGCGCGGCCGTTGTCCTTGGCGCGGTGCTCGACGATCACGGGCAGCGTGCCGTCCTGCGCATACAGCACTACATCGCCATCAGACAGCGGGGCGAGGTCGGCCACCTGCGGGATGGCGGCGTTGAGCACGGCAGCGCCTTCGGCCAGCACCACATCCACCTGGGTGCGCATCACCTTGGTCATCTGGTCCTGCTCGTGCACGTCAAACTCGGCCAGCGTTTCCACGCCATCCATGTCGGTGACCACGCCCACCTGGCAGCGGTCGTAGGCCAGACCATCGCGCAGGATGGTGCGGGCGTCGCTTTCGATCACGGCGGCCTGCACCATCTTGTTCATCAGCAGGCGGTGTGCGGCTTCCCAGTGGGCGCAGTCGGTGGCTTCCACAAGGCGGCGGTCCAAAAAGAGTCCATCACGGCAGGCCAGTCCGGTGTGGTGGCCGCTCAGGTGCAGCAGCCAGGCCACCACGCGCGAGATGGTGGCGGTGTTACGCGTGCCTGCCACGCCCACCAGGGGGATGCGGCCTGCGGGGCCTTCGTCGTCGGCGTCAGAGGGGAACAGGTGCTCTGCAATCGCCTGGCCCACAGGGCGCGGCGCGCCCACGGCGGGCTTCAGGTGCATCAAGAGGCCAGGCCCTGCGTTGACTTCGACAATGGCGCCGCCCTGTGCATGCAGGGGCTTGGAGATGTCGCGCGCCACCATGTCGATGCCGGCGATGTCCAGGCCGACCACCTTGGCGGCGAGCTGGGCGATGTAGGCCACTTCGGGGTGCACATCGTCGGTGCAGTCCACGGCCACGTTGCCGTTGCGCTGCACCACCACCTGCCGACCGGCTGCGGGCACCGAGTCGGCTTCGAGGTCCTGTCGCTTGAGCTCCAGCTGCACCTTGGTGTCTGTGGCCAGGTCGATGATTTCGAGCGGGTACTCTTCTTCGTAGCCCCGGCGGGGGTCGGAGTTGAGCTGGGCGTCGATGAGTTCCTTGACGGTGGAGCGGCCGTTGCCGGTGATGGTGACCAGCTCGCCGCGTGCGGCAGCCACCACCTTGCCGCCCACCACCAGCACGCGGTGTTCGTCGCCGGGGATGAATCGCTCGACCATCACGTCGCTGCCCTCGGGGTAGGCCACGTGGTAGGCCGCCTCGATGTCTTCCTGCTTGCGCAGGTCCAGCGTCACGCCCCGGCCATGGTTGCCGTCCGAGGGCTTGACGACCACGGGCAGGCCGATGTCCTGTGCTGCTTCCCAGGCTTCTGCCGGGCTGTTGACCACCTGACCTTCGGGGATGGGCACGCCGCAGGACTTGAGCAGGCCCTTGGTCAGGTCCTTGTCGCTGGCGATGCCTTCGGCAATCGCGCTGGTGTATTCGGTCTCGGCCGTCCAGATGCGGCGCTGGCGGGCGCCATAGCCCAGCTGCACCAGATTGCCGTCGTTCAGGCGGATGTGCGGGATGCCCCGGTCGGTGGCGGCGGTGACGATGCAGGCGGTGCTGGGGCCGAGGTACTGGTCGTCCACCTCGGTGCGCACGCGCGCCACGGCGGCCTGTACGTCAAAGGGCTCGTCGTTGACGGCCGCCATGATGAGCGCGTGGCCCTGGGCCAGCGCCACGCGCGCCACGCTTTCGTCACGGGCGCGAAACACCATGCGGTACACGCCGCGCTGGCTGGTGCTGCGCGTCTGGCCGAAACCCGTGGGCATGCCCGACAGGTTGAGCAGCTCGATCACGATGTGCTCCAGCACATGGCCGCACCAGGTGCCCTCTTGCAGGCGCTGCAGGAAGCCACCGCGCTCGCCCACGCCGCAGTGGTGTTCGATCAGCGCGGGCAGCCAGGCCGTTAGGCGGTCATTGAAGCCTGGGATGGTGTTGGAGGGATAGTCCTCCAGTTCGCCCAGGTCCAGCCAGACTTCCAGGACCGGCCGGTAGGTCCAGATATTGGGGCCCCGCAGATAGTTGATGCGAAGCAGTTGGATGTCGTTGAGTTTCGCCATGGATTGCAGCGGTTGTGGTTCCGGCCTTGGTGAGGGCTGTGCGGTAGGGGGACGAAAGGGAATTTTGTGGACGATGATTGTGCGCCAGTCCGGGGCCTGTGCGCAGTGTCAGCCAAATAGCTGCCACAGACGTTACAGGAGGATGCCGTCGCACCGTGGCGTGCAGTATCGGTGAGAATTCCTGCTTTCGCGAGAGCAGCCACCGCAGGCAGCCGGTGGCGGAAAACCCAACCAAAAATGCAACATCACCATTCTGTGGACGCCTCAGGTGTCTTTTCTGGCCCCGTGGGAGCCGATTTGCGGGCCATGCTCGCTTCCAAAGAGAACGTGTTGGCGGCTTTGCCGGTTGACCTGAGCGCCACGCTGCGCTTTGCGGCGGGTTGGGTGGTGGTGACGTCCGAGCGGCTGCTGGCCTGCGAGCCCGGCACCACGGTCTGGCGCAGCTGGCCTCTGGGTGAGGGGTTGGCTCTCAAGCTGCATGACCACGGCGGAGTGGGCTCGCTGGAGTTGCACAACCCCGACGAGCGCCTGGCCCAGTGGCGCTTTACCCTGGCGCACCATGCGCAGGCGCTGCGCTTGGTGCAGCGGTTTGAGCAGCAAAGCGCCCGGGGCGACAGCGGTGCCGAGGACGAGGCAGAAGAGCCTGTCTGCCCCACCTGCCACACGCCGCTGCCGCCGGACACCGAGGAGTGCCCCGCCTGTGCCCGCGCCCAGCCCCCCCAGACGTCCACCTGGGTGCTGCTGCGTCTGTGGCGTTTTGCGCGGCCCTACCGCAAACAGCTGGCGGCCGGTTTTGCGCTGACGCTGGCCTCCACCGCCGCCACGCTGGTGCCACCCTACCTCACCATCCCGCTGATGGACGACATCCTGATTCCGTTCCAGAACGGCAAGCAGATCGAGCCTGGCCTGGTGTTGCTGTACTTGAGTGGTCTGCTGGCTTCCGCCTTGGCTGCCTGGGGCCTGTCGTGGGCGCGCACTTACATATTGGCGCTGGTGTCCGAGCGCATTGGCGCCGACCTGCGCACCACCACGTACGAGCATCTGCTGCGCCTGTCGCTGGACTACTTTGGCGGCAAGCGCACCGGCGACCTGATGGCACGCATCGGGTCGGAGACCGACCGCATCAACGTGTTCCTGTCGTTGCATGCGCTGGATTTCGTGACCGACGTGCTCATGATCTGCATGACGGCGGCCATCCTGTTCTCCATCAATCCGTGGCTGGCATTGGTCACGCTGGTGCCGCTGCCCTTCATTGGCTGGATGATCCACACCGTGCGTGACCGCTTGCGCACCGGCTTTGAAAAGATCGACCGGGTGTGGTCCGAGGTGACCAACGTGCTGGCCGACACCATCCCCGGCATCCGCGTGGTGAAGGCCTTTGCGCAAGAGAAGCGCGAAGCCCAGCGTTTCCGTGACGCCAACCAGCACAACCTGGAAGTGAACGACAAGCTCAACAAGACCTGGAGCCTGTTCACGCCCACGGTGTCGCTGCTGACCGAAATTGGCCTGCTGGTGGTCTGGGCCTTCGGCATCTGGCTGGTGTCGCGCAACCAGATCACGGTGGGTGTGCTTACGGCCTTCATTGCCTACATCGGGCGCTTCTACAGCCGGCTCGACTCCATGAGCCGCATCGTCTCGGTCACCCAGAAGGCGGCTGCGGGCGCCAAGCGGATTTTTGACATCCTCGACCATGTGAGCAACGTGCCGGACCCCGCGCAGCCGGTGAAGGTGGACAAGGTGTTGGGCGCCATCAGCATGCAGGGCGTGGGCTTCCGCTATGGGAGCCGCGCGGTCATCAAGGGGCTGGATCTGGACATCCGCCCCGGCGAGATGATCGGCCTGGTGGGCCACAGCGGCTCGGGCAAGAGCACGCTGGTCAACCTGATCAGCCGCTTTTATGACGTGAGCGATGGCTCCATCCAGGTCGATGGCATCGACATCCGCCGCTTTGCGGTGGCCGACTACCGCCGCCACATCGGTCTGGTGCTGCAAGAGCCCTTCCTGTTCTTTGGCACCATTGCTGAGAACATCGCCTACGGCAAGCCCGAGGCCACGCGCGAAGAAATCGTGGCCGCCGCCCGCGCCGCGCACGCGCACGAGTTCATCCTGCGCCTGCCGCACGGCTACGACTCGCTGGTGGGCGAGCGCGGCCAGGGCCTGTCGGGCGGCGAGCGTCAGCGCATCAGCATCGCCCGCGCGCTGCTGATCGACCCGCGCATCCTGATCCTGGACGAAGCCACCTCGGCCGTGGATACCGAGACCGAAAAGGAAATCCAGAAGGCGCTCGACAACCTGGTGCAAGGCCGCACCACCATTGCGATTGCCCACCGCCTGTCCACCCTGCGCAAGGCCGACCGCCTGGTGGTGATGGACCGGGGCGAGGTGGTGGAAGTGGGCCCGCACGACGAGCTGATGGAAAAGCAGGGCGCCTACTGGCGGCTGTACGAAGCCCAGGCCCGCCGCGCTGAAGAAGACGCGCAGGCGGCGGGCGTCATCATCGACAGCAGCCTGCTGCACCCGGCCCACCCCGCCGGCAACCCCTGAGACGCTGTGAGCGACCCTGCCATGAATGCTTCCCTGACCCCGTCGTCGTCCACTGCTGCTTTTCAACTGGTGCGCAACCCGCACGGCCGCCTGGTCCTGACCCTGGCCGACGGCACAGCCCATGAGGGCGTGACCCCCGTGCGGGCCTTTCCCATTGCCGCACCGGGCGAGGGGCTCTCCCTGGTGGGCGCTGACGGCCATGAACTGCTGTGGGTTCCCCGGCTGGAGGCTGTGACGGGCCCCGCCCGGCAGCTCATTGAAGAAGAGCTGGAAGTGCGCGAGTTTGTGCCCACTATCCAGAAAATCCTTGCCGTTTCGAGTTTTTCAACGCCCAGCACCTGGGATGTTGAGACTGACCGAGGCCCGGCGCGCCTCGTGCTCAAGGCCGAAGAGGACATCCGCCGCCTGGGCGGACGCACCCGGTTGCTGATTGCCGGGGGGGACGGCTTGCAGTTCCGGGTCAAAGACACCACGGTGCTGGACAAGCATTCGCGCCGCTTGCTCGAGCGCTTTCTTTGATGGGTAGCGGCGGGGTCTGACCGGTTCCGCTCGCTCGGTGGCCCGGGCCCCGTCTTGCGGCCTGGAGGGGAAAGGGGGACTGGCGCGCCCCTCTCGCACCTCCCTTGTGCACGGCCCACGCCGTGCACCTTCCTGCCCGTTCACACCCAACGGGTGACGATCTGTAGATCGCGCTGTCTCCCGATGGCGTGGCGCTGTTGCGGTCCTGCACGCGCCCAGCACCCCTTTCAAACCTATTTCGGATGGCTATTGGGCACCTTCATGTGGCCTGTGAGGCGCTGGGTGGCTTCAGGAGGGTGGGTTTTTCTAGGGAAAACCCTAAATTTCGTTCAATCGGTGAAAAAGACCTAAATTCACCCTTCTTTTTGCCGTAATGAATGTACGAAGAGGCCAAAAGACCCTCTTACCTTTTGTTCAACTACGGGCCAATGTCATGCAAATGCCACCTGTCGATCGATCGCCGTCCTGGCGTCCTCCGGGCGCTGATTTGTATTCCACTGGTGCCTCGGGTGCGCCTCCGGTGCGTCCCATCAACGCTCCCAATCCTGTCGAGTCCATGGACAGGATGGGCGAGGGGGCGATCGTGCGCGAGCCGGACAAACCCTCGGCGCCCGAGGCGCCCAACCGGGACTGGACGGCGGTCAAAAAGAAAGACACCGTCGAGGAGCCGCCGGAGCCTCCCAAAGAGCCTATCTACAAGCAGCTGCTGGAGTTCATCCAGTCGATGTGGCGCGCCAGCGGCAGCGCGGTGGAGGTGGCGCAGGACGTCAACAAGATGACCCTGCAGGAGCGCCTGGCCCAGCAGGTCAAGAACGAGCCGCTGACCTACACCGACCCCAAGGTCAAGCGCACCGGCGGTGCCTGAGCAGCAGGCGCAGCCGGGCTGCCGGCCGTGAAGAGGCTTTATTTCGCGCAGTGGCAGGCCCGGTGCGGGTCTTGATGGCATTGCGCAGCGGTGGATTGCGGAGCAAAGGCGCCGCCTGTCGTTTGCGGGGGCGTGCGCGGTGTATGGAGACTGGCGGCATCTCCCAGATTCATACGGCAGTCTTGCTATTAAATAAATAGCTGTTGGCGCATATTCCACTGGCGCTTCAAGCCGATTCGGCTCATTTTTCTGACTTTCAGGCCTGACAGCCTGCTAACCTGCCAATGCCGTTTCTCAAGGGCGGGCCTCTGGCGCTGGGGGCGGTGCCGTGGGAGCTGCGGGTGTGGCCGCCGCTTGCGCTGCAGCACGCTGGCGATCGCGCTCGGCGCGGTACTTGGCGGCGAAGGCGCGCACTTCTGCATACGACACAAAGCCATCGCCGTCAGTATCGGCCTCGTCGAAGGCCGCCGCCAGGCGCGGAAACAGTTTCACTTCGGAGCGGCTGAGCTTGCCGTCGTCGTTGAAGTCCAGCATCTTGAATTCACGCTGGGCCTTTAGTTCGCCCGGGCTCACCGCCGCCGGCTCTGTGGCGGCATGGGTCTCCGCCTGAGCGGCAGAAGCGGGCACGGGTGAAGGCGAGGGTGTTTGTGCCAGTGCTGCACAGGCTGCCAACAGGGCCACCGTCGCCAGGACGGATCGTTGCAGTCCCATGGATGCCCTGTGAGTGCGAATACGCAAGGGGTTCTCCTTCGAAGTCTCAGCGTCCATGGTGGCACATGAGGGGCGATGGCGGCGGTTTGCAACTGGGGCTTTGCAGGGTTTCACCACGCGTTGCAAGACTTTGCAGAACTTTTCGCAGGGCATGGGCGCCGCATAGCAGCGGCTGCCACTGCAACCCACCCCGTAGCCGGGACTTCAGCGGTCAGGCCCCGCGACCCGTGCCGGATTGGAGATGCCGCTGTTCACATGGCCCGCAGGCACATGGCGCGCTGCCGAGGTGACGTGGCCGGTCTGGTCGTCAAAGAAGAAATCGGGCTCGAACTCGCGCAGAAACTCGCCTTTGGGCAGGCCGCCCAGAAACATGGCCTCGTCCACCGCAATGTTCCAGTCCATCAGCGTGCGGATGGCGCGCTCGTGCGCGGGGGCACTGCGGGCGGTGACGAGCGCGGTGCGGATGCGCATGCCGGTGCCACCGGCTTCGCCCGCCGACTGCAGGCGATGCAAGGCGGCCAGCAGGGGTTTGAACGGGCCGTCGGGCAGGGGCTGCTCGGCCTTGTCGGTCTCATGCTGCTGGAAGGCGGCCAGCCCTTCCGCCTGGTACACGCGCTCGGCTTCATCGGAGAACAGCACCGCGTCGCCGTCAAAGGCAATTCGCACTTCGTTGGGGTTGGCGTCGCCGGCCTGCACCGACTCCGTCACCACCCGCGCTGCGGGGTAGCCCAGGTGCAGGGCCTCGCGCACATCGGCTTCGTTGGCGGACAGGAACAGGTGCGCGCCCAGCGGGCGCAGGTAGCGAAACGGGTCGCGCCCCTGGGTGAATACACCGCGCTGGATGGTCGGCAGCCCATGGGCATGGCAGGAGCGGAACACGCGCATGCCGCTCACCGGGTCATTGCGCGACAGCAGCACCACCTCCACGCGCTGGTGCTCGGAGGTGTTGAACGCGAGCAGCTTGCGCACCAGCGAAAACGCCACGCCCGGCGCTGCGGGCACGTCGAGCCGCTGGCGCTGCAAGTCCACGTAGGCGCGGTCGTTGTCGTGCTCGAAGACGCGGTTCTCTTCCTCAAAATTGAACAGCGCGCGCGAGGAGATGGCCACCACCAGCTTGTCGTCGAGCGTTACAGCCATAAGGTCACTTCACAAACTGGTTGAGCTGGATGATCGGCAGCAGCACGGCCAGCACGATCAGCATCACGATCAGGCCCATGCTCACGATGAGCAGGGGTTCCAGGATGGTGGCCAGCGCCATGGCGCGGCGCTGCACCTCGGCCGAGAGCTGGCGGGCCGCACGCTGCAGCATCACCGGCAGTTGCCCGGTCTGCTCGCCCAGGCGCGCAAACATCGACAGCAAGCCCGGAAAGCGTTTTTTCTGCGCGAGGGCTGACGCCAGTGGAGCACCTTCGCGCACCAGCACCAGCGCGTCGAGTGCGTCGGCACGCAGCGCGCGGTTGTTCAGCGTTTCGGCTGCGGCCTGCAAGGCCTTCAGGATCGGCACCCCGGCGCCCGCCAGCATGGCCAGCGTGCCGGCAAACCGTGCTGCGTTGTAACCGCGCGCCAGCTTGCCCACCAGGGGCAGATTGAGCCAGGCGGCATCGAATTTCTCGCGAATATGGTCGATAGTGAGCGCCCATCTTGTTCCAAGTGCCATCAAAATGAAAGCGATCAGCATCACCCAACCATAGCTGCGCACAAAGGCGCTCAGGCCCAGCATAGCCACCGTCAGGAACGGCAGCGCACGCTTGGTGCCTGCAAACACGCTGGCCACCTGCGGCACCACATAGCCCACCAGGAACAGCACGATCACGATGGCCACCAGGGTCACGATGGCCGGGTACAGCGCGGCGCCCACCAGCTTGGCCTTGAGCGCCTGGCGCTCTTCCAGGTCGTCGGCCAGGCGCTCCAGCACCAGGCCCAGGTTGCCGCTGTGCTCGCCCGCACCGATCACGGCGCAGTAGATGTCAGAGAACTCGCGCGGGTGCTGCGACAGCGCGCGGGCAAAGGTGGCGCCCGCGTTGACCTCGGCGCGCAGCGCGGCGACCAGGTGGCGCTGGCGTTCGTCGTCGGCTTCTTCGGACAACGCGGTGAGCGCGCGCTCCAGCGGCAGGCCCGACGACACCAGCCCGGCGATCTGCCGGGTCCAGATGGCCAGCCCGGTCGCACTGAATACCGGCCGGGTGAACAGGCGCTGGCCCAGGCTGGCAGACCGGCCGTCCAGCGACTGACCCGTTTGCACCATCTCCACTGCCAGTGGCACCAGCGCCTGGGCCCGCAGCAGGCTGCGTGCGGCCTTGGCGGTGTCGGCCTCCAGGAGGCCTTTGCGGGTCTGGCCTTGGGCGTCCAGGGCTTCAAAGGAAAAAGCAGGCATGCAGATGCGGGCGTGGGTGGTGGGGCGTCAGCTTGGAAATCAGGCGGTCCAACAACGGACAGACATCCGCCGCGGGCCCCGCAGCCCCTGATGGTAGCCGCTACCCAAGGCCAAGCGCTGCCCGCCTGCACCCTTGCCTGGGGCATGACGCAGGTCAAGGTGCTGACGCACTGCGCGCGCAGAATAAAAAGTGATCTGTGGCATCGGGTTGCAGGCGTTTTGAACGAACAAGGGGTCTTTCATGCTGAAGAACAAGGTGGCATTGGTAACGGGCGCGTCGTCGGGCATCGGGCGCGCCATTGCGCTGGTGTGGGCGCGCGAAGGTGCCAAGGTGGTGGTGTCCGACGTGAATGTGCAGGCAGGCGAGGAAACCGCCGCGCTGGTGCGCGCGGCCGGGGGCGATGCGATCTTTGTGGCGGCTGATGTGGGCAAGCCCGGGGACTGCGAGGCGCTGGTGCAGCGCACCGTCGCCCACTACGGCCGCCTGGACGTGGCCTGCAACAACGCGGGCATCGGCGGCCCGCAGGCGCCGACGGCCGACTACCCGCTGGACGGCTGGGCGCAGGTCATCAACATCAACCTGTCGGGCGTGTTCTACGGCATGAAGTACCAGATCGCCGCGATGCTGAAGAACGGTGGCGGCTCCATCATCAACATGGCATCGATCCTCGGCGCCGTCGGGTTCGCCACGTCGCCTGCCTACTCCGCCGCGAAACACGGTGTGTTGGGCCTCACCAAGGCTGCGGCGTTGGAATACAGCGCCCAGGGTGTCCGCATCAACGCCGTGGGGCCCGCCTTCATCCACACGCCCATGATCAGCGGGCTGGAGCAGGACGCCGGCATCAACGCCATGCTGGTCAGCGCCCACCCCATCGGCCGCCTGGGGCAGCCCGAGGAGGTGGCCGAGCTGGTGACCTGGCTGGCGTCCAGCAAGGCGTCGTTCGTGACCGGGGCGTATTACCCGGTGGATGGCGGTTACCTCGCGCGCTGAAGCGCGAACAGGCGCTCAGGCCGGGGTGGCGGCTTGGCCGAGCGTGGCGTGCGCCCGGGCAGCGATGTCCAGCGAGCGCAAGCGCAGCGCAGGGTCGTACACGTCGCTCACCAGCATCAGCTCGTCGGCGCCGGTGGCTTCGCTCAAGCGTGCCAGCCCCGCACGCACCGTGTCCGGCCCGCCAATCACGGCTGCGGCCAGAAAGTCGCCAATCGCTGCACGCTCCTGCGGTTGCAGGCGCGCAGCGTAGCCTTCGATGGGCGGGAGCAGGCGGCGGCGGTCGCCCGTCAAGATGCCCAGCACGCGCTGGTAGGTGCTGCTGGCCAGGTAGTCGGCCTCTTCGTCCGTCGGGGCTGCGATCAACGGCACGCCAATCGCCACATAGGGCTTGGGCCAGGCGGCCGAGGGACGGTACAGATTGCGGTACAGGTCGATGGCCTGGTGCAGCAGGCGCGGCGCAAAGTGCGAGGCAAAGGCATACGGCAGACCGCGCTCGGCTGCCAGCTGGGCCGAAAACAGGCTGGAGCCCAGCAACCAGATCGGCACATTGGTGCCCGCGCCGGGCATGGCAATCAGGCGCTGGCCGGGTTCGGCAGGGGCCAGCAGGCGCTGCAGCTCGGCCACGTCGCGCGGAAAGTCTTCTTCGGTCTCCACCCGATTGCGGCGCAGCGCTCGCATGGTGGTGGGGTCGGTGCCCGGCGCACGGCCCAGCCCCAGGTCGATGCGGCCGGGGTACAGCTCGGCCAGCGTGCCAAAGGCCTCGGCCACCACCAGCGGGGCGTGGTTGGGCAGCATCACGCCGCCCGACCCTACGCGGATGCGCGAGGTGCCGCCGGCAATGTGGCCCACCAGCACGGCGGTGGCGGAGCTGGCAATGCCCGCCATGTTGTGGTGCTCGGCCAGCCAGTAGCGGGCAAAGCCCAATTTTTCGGCATGCTGGGCGGTGCGCAGTGCAATCTGCAGCGCGTCGGCCACGGTGCCGCCTTCGCGGACGGCAACCAGGTCAAGCATGGACAGGGCGGGGCGGCTGGGAATGGAAGTCATGCGCAGATTGTCCGGTGCCCGCAGCTTTTGCGCAGGGGGTGGGCGCAGAGCTGGCAGTGACAGCAGGGTTGCCCGCGCCCGTTTTTACCCAGCGGTCATTTTTTGGTAGCCAAAACGGTGGAGTCACCACAAAATGTTTCAAGACATTTCCGCGCTGGCTGCCATCCTGCGCTGCGCGGACCAGTCGTGCAAAAGGGATGACGCATGGGTTTTTTCAGCCGCTTGTTCAAGATCCGGGAGCAGGACCCCACCAGCCCCGAGACCACCTGGGCTATGGAAGACAACGGCAGTGAATTGGTGCTGGACGCTGAATACGCGGCCACGCTCATGACCGAGATCGACATCGACGCTGCCATCGCGAGCCACGAGCGCTGGCGCCTGCAGCTGCAGGACATGGTCAACGGCCGCTCCGACGAAGTCATGCGGCCCGAGCGCATCTGCCAGGACGACCGCTGTGACCTGGGCCGCTGGCTCTACGGCACAGGCCGGGTGCGCCTGGGGCACTACCCCGCGTTCGACATGCTGGTGGCTCGGCATAAATACTTTCACCAGCAGGCGGCCGATGTGGTGACGGCCTTCCAGTCGGGCGACCAGCCCAAGGCGGCGCAGCTGCTCAACGGCAGCTGCCGCCACGCGTCCAACCAGGTGCTGTTGCTGCTCAAGGAGCTCAAGCGCGGATTGGGGCGGTAAGCCCTGCAGATGCTGGAGACGCCGCCCTCAGAGCGTAACCACGTTCTAGCGGCCCGGCCCGTGGCCTACCGCCTATCGTCCGCCGGGCGGCTCCGTGGCGGGCGGGGGCACAGCCAATTGCCACCCGAGTTCGGTGGCTACATCCATGCGGTGTTGTCCATCCAGCGTGTAGTGAATCTGCGTACCCATGGGTGCGTCCAGTTCGGGCAGCAAGGCGTGCAGCGCTACCCGCGCATGGTCCAGTACCGGGGCGGTGATGTCGATGCGGATGAATTCCGCGATGCGCTTGCCGTCCGTGCGCGCTGCGCCCAGCGAGTCGCCCCAGCCGATCACCATGCCGACTCCCCGGGCGCGCAGAGCCTGGTCAATCCGGTCTTCGCGTTGGTGCAGCGGGTCCACGGTGTGCCGGGTGGCCGGGATTTTCACGAACAGGAATGCCGGCCGATCATCCGGCGTGGAGAGCACGGCTGGGGTGGGAGGAGGGGCGGAGGCGCTCATGGCCGGGCTGAGGTGGGTTGTTGGGGCGCGCGCAGAGGGGTGCTCAATAGCTGCGCCCATCCTTGTACATGGCATGCTGACGGCGGTTCAGGGTAGCAGCTTCGCCCAAGCGGCCCATGGCCGCCCCGGCATGCGCATGGGTGATGGCCATGCCCAGGCCGTCGGCCGCATCCGTGCCCGGCAGGCCTGGCAGCTGTAGTAGCCGCCGCACCATTTCCTGCACCTGGCTTTTGGCGGCGCGGCCGTGGCCGACGACGGCTTTTTTCATCTGCAGCGCGGTGTATTCGGCCACGGGCAGGTTGCTGGCTACCAGGGCGGTGATGGCGGCGCCGCGTGCCTGGCCCAGCAGCAGGGTGGACTGGGGGTTGACGTTGACGAACACGATTTCGACCGAGGCCACATCGGGTTGGTAGCGGGCTGCGACCTCGGTGATGCCGTCGAACAGAATTTTGAGGCGTCCGGGCAGATCGCCCAGCGCGAGGGTGGTGGTGCGGATGGTGCCGCTGGCCACGTAGCTGAGTTGGTGGCCGTCCATGTCCACCACGCCGAAGCCGGTAGTCTGCAGGCCGGGGTCAATACCAAGGATGCGCATTTGCTCTCGTTTTTATAGCTATTGGGGCAATGGGGACTAGCGCTATCGGCCGATTCTTCTACAAACCGAAGTACCAGCGTGCCGAATGGAAGAACACGGGCGCTGCAAAACACAGGGCATCCACGCGGTCGAGCAGGCCACCCGCACCCGTGACGGACATGCCCTGCATGCCCCAGCTGGTGATGCCGCGGTCGCGCTTCAACGCCTTCATCACCAGGTGCCCCAGGCTACCCGCCACGCAGGCCAGCAGGGCCATGCCGAGCGCCTGGCCGGGCTTGAAGGGGGTGATGAAGGTGAGCAGCCCGCCCGCGAGGCCGCCGGCGGCCACGCCGGCCAGCCAGCTCGTCCACTGAAAGCTCTGGCTCACCTGCGGTGCCACCGGCTTGTGCGGAAAGCGCCGTCCCAGCAGGTGCTGCACCAGCATGCACGTCTGCACCACAAACACCAGGAAGAACACCAGAAACGCGCCCTTGTCGCGGTAGCCTGGAAAGTCCAGCAGCAGCAACGCAGGCACGTGGCTCATGCCGTACACGCAGACCATGATGCCCCACTGCAGCTTGGCATTGCGCTCAAGAAACCGCTGGGGGTCATTGGCCAGGGCACTGACCACCGGCAGCGCCAGGAACACATACACGGGGATGAACACCGTGAACAGGTCGAAGTGCTTGCTGCCCACCAGCCAGAACTGCAGGGGCAGCACCACAAAGAACGCCAGCACCAGGCTGCGGTGGTCGCCCCGGCGCGTGGGTGACAAAGTGATGAACTCGCGCAGCGCAAAAAAGCCCACGATGGCAAACAGCACGGTGGCCACCGTCTCGCCCAGCACCCAGCCCACCCAGAACACGGTGGCCATGACCCAGGAGGTCTTCAGCAGCCCCCAGAACCGCTTGGCCTCCAGGGCCTGGGCTTCGGCTTCGGGGTCGTCGCTGGCGTGCTCGCGCAGGTTGCGCACAAAGGCCCACACGGTGACGATGGACAGGATGCCGAACACGACCAGGAACAAGGCCCCGATCTGCTGGGTGGCGGTGAGGTTGCGCAGAAATTGGTTCATGTCAGCGCGCTCCCGCGAGAGCGGCGTTAGGCAAGGGCAGGGGCTTCGGACGGGTCATGGTCAGACTTCCCGCAGCGCAATCACGGCGCGGCGTGCGCGGTCCAGGAAGGGCCGGCGCTCTTCACCCGCTTCGAGCTGGATGGGCGTGCCAAAGGTCACCGAGCACAGGATGGGCACTGGCACCACTTCGCCCTTGGGCATCACGCGCTGCACGTTGTTGATCCAGGCGGGCACCAGCACCACCTGCGGAAACATCTGGGCCAGCTTGAACAGGCCGGATTTGAATGCCTGGGGCTCGTCGCCATGGCCGCGCGTGCCCTCTGGAAAGATCACGATGGAGTCGCCACTCTCCAGTGCGCGCACCAGCGGGGCCAGCGGGTCGGATTCGGGCAGGGCAGCGCGCAGCTCCTCAGGCGTGGGCGCGCGCGGCGGGACTTCGGGTGAGGGGTCGGGGCCACCGGCGGCCGCAGTGTCTGTATCGGCTGCTGGGGCCTGAGCTACGGTGGGATCGGCGGCCACGGGCGCTGCGGGCCGCGCCGGCGTGGCCTGTCGGTCCACATACACGGCGTTGAACACGGCCGTGGTGATCCACTGCCGGAACGGCGTCTTGGTCCAGTAGTCCTTGGCGGCGATGGGCCGCGTGATGCTGCGCAGCTCCTCGGGCAGCGCGGCCCAGATCAGCACCATGTCGGCATGGCTCTGGTGGTTGGCGAAATAGATGCGCTGCTCGGCCTTGGGCGGGCAGCCGTACCAGCGGGCCTGGGAGCCGGTGAGAAACCGCACGATTCCCAGCAGGAGGAGACTCATCAACTTGGCAAGCATGGCGGGGATGATACGGGCGCTGGGCCCGCATGCCCGGCAAGGGCCGGGGCGGCGCTACACCCAGATGCGATACGCCCAGAACGCCTCGTCGCCATAGATGCCGTTGTACAGCGCTTGCGGCGCGTACCCGGTGATGCGGCGCGTGACGCGGCACAGGTGCGACTGGTCCGAGAACCCCGCGCCCGCCGCGACATCGGCCCATTGGACCGAGCCCTGCGCGGCGTCGACGGCGATGGTGTCAAAGAACGCCTGCTCGGCCTTGCCAAAGCCACGCAGCTCACGCAGGGGCAGCCCGGCCCAGCGCTTGATGCGCCGCTCCAGCTGGCGCAGGCTGCGGCCGGGGGCGGACAGGGCGGCGCGCTGCGCCAGGTGTGCAGCCCAGTCACCGTAGCGCTGTGTGGGCAGGGGCTGGGCGGGGCGGCAGGCCTGCCAGCGGGGCTCCAGAAAGTCTTCCAGGTGCTGCATACGCGTAGCGTTGTCCGGCAGGTTCTGCACCGTCTCGCACAGCGCCAGCCAGTCGGGCGGTAACAGCGACTGTGCGTCCACCATGCGGTCGGTCAGGGTGCCGGGGTCCACGCCGGTGAGCTGGAGCAGCGCGTCGGGCATGAACATCACCATCATGGCGTGTGTGGGGCCTGCGCAGTAGCTGGAGGTGGGGCGGGTCTGCGGGCCGGCCAGCACCCAGCGACCGGGGTAGGCCTCGCGCGGGCTGTGCTGCGTGGGCATGGTGTCGGGGCGCTCGGCCACCAAGGCCTCGCTGCGGCCTTCAAACCACCAGCTCAGGCTGCACAGCGGCGAGGCCGGAAAGCGGTTGATGCGCTGTGCATCGCTGAGCGTGTGGCCCACCGTGCTGCGCGCCATGGCGGCCCGCACGCAGGCAGTGAGGCTGGCGCGCGGCAGCCACAGCTCGCCCGAGGGGATCAGCCCGGCAGGGTGCCGAGGGGAGAGGGGGGCCAAGCTTGCCATGGGGCGCGAGTGTAGGCGACGGGGGCTGTCGCAATCGTTCAATACGGCCCGGCTGTTGCACTGCAGCATGCGGGGCATGAACTCGACCACTGCCCCTGAGGCGCCTGCCGCCATTGCCCCAGCTTCCGCCCCCGCCGTTCCACCCTCGCCCGTACTACCGAGCGGCCCGCGCAGCCGCTGGTGGGGCCTGCCGCTGCTGCGCGCCATGCGGGCCGACTACCTGGGTTTTGTGACCCAACTGCAGCGCGAGCACGGCGACCTGACCCGCATGCGCTTAGGGTACGAGGATGCGTGGGACCTGATGCACCCCGACCTGGTGCGCGAGGCGCTGGTCACCCATGCCGACCAGCTCATCCGCTGGGAGCGTGGCATGGAGGTGTTCGAGGAAGTGTTTGGCCAGAGCGTGCTGGTGACTGAGGGCGCCACCTGGCAGCGCCAGCGCCGCATGCTGATGCCCGCCTTCACGCCCAAGCGGGTGGCAGGCTATGCGCAGCTGATGACCGATGCCGCCCGCAGCGCGCTCGACGCTGCCGTGCCTCCGGGCCAGTCCGGTGCCCAGGTGGCCGTGGATGCGCTGTGGACGGACGTGGCCATGGACGTGATCCTGCGCACGCTGTTCAGCACCTCGGCACAGGACGATGCGCGCGAAGCCGCCTGGGCCACGCAGACGCTGTCGGAAACCGCCTTTCGCGAAATGTTCATGCCCTTTACCCTGCCCGACTGGCTGCCCCTGCCGGGCAAGGCGGCCAAGCGGCGCGCGATCCGGTCGCTGAAGGGGCTGGTCTGGCGCCACATCCATGCCCGCCAGGCCGAGGTGGCCGCACCCGGTGCACAGGAGCGTTCAGACCTGCTGCACATGCTGCTGGCCCTGCGCGACGAGCAAACCGGCGAGGCCTTGTCGGCGCAAGAGGTGTTCGACCAGTGCATCGTCAGCTTCCAGGCCGGACACGAAACCAGCGCCACCACGCTGCTGTGGTGGACCCTGCTCATGGCCCAGCACCCCGAGGCCGCGCAGCGCGCCCAGTCCGAGGTCGATGCCGTGCTGCAGGGCGGCACCCCTGGCCCCGAGCATCTGGCCCAGCTGCCCTGGCTGGGTGCCACGCTGAAAGAAGCGCTGCGCCTCTATCCCCCGATCGCCGCGCTGATGAGCCGCCGCACCACTGCGCCCATCACGCTGGGCGGCGTGCCGGTGCCCCAAGGCGCCATGCTGCGCATCACTCCCTGGGTGCTGCACCGCGATGCGCGCTGGTTTGTCGAGCCGGACCGTTTTGCGCCCGAGCGGTTTCTGGACGGCGCGCCACCTATTCCCCGGGGCGCGTGGATTCCGTTCGGCCTGGGGCCGCGTGTGTGTATTGGCCAGCACTTTGCGATGCTCGAGATGACGCTGTTGGCGGCCATGCTGCTGCAGCGCTACACGGTGCGGCTGCTGGAGGGGCGCGTCGTGGGAGCGCCCAGGTTTCAAGTGACGCTGCGGCCGGAGGGGGCGTCTGCGCTGTGGCTGCAACGGCGCGAGGCGCCGCAGGGGCGATAAGGCGCGCTGCTTACGTGTGGACGATGTTCAGGGCAGCTCCGCGCCGCCCATCCGTGCCAGGATCGTGCGCGTGCGCCCCGCCAGGTAGGCCGACCCCGGCGTTTTCTCGAACCGCTTGGGCGCAGGCAGCATCACCGCCAGGCGTGCGGCCTCGGCGGTGCTCAGGCGGCTGGCGCTCTTGCGGAAGTAGTGCTGTGCAGCGGCCTCGGCGCCGAACACGCCTTCGCCCCATTCCACGTTGTTGAGGTAGATCTCCAGGATGCGCTGCTTGGAGAGCAACTGCTCCAGCGCCAGCGTGAGCACAAATTCCTGCCCCTTGCGCAGCAGCGTGCGTTCGCCCGACAGCAGCAGGTTCTTGGCCAGTTGCTGGGTGATGGTGGAGCCGCCGCGGATCTTTGCTGTGCGCACGGGGCGGTCGGGGGCGCGGGCCTGCGCCTTGCTGGCCTGGGCTTCGGCCTTGGCGTTGCGCTCCCAGGCCTTTTCGATGGCTGTCCAGTCCACGCCATCGTGGTTCACAAAACCATCGTCTTCCGATGCGATCACGGCGCGTTTGAGGTGGTCGGAGAGGCTGGCATACGGCACCCACTGCTGGCGCCAGGGCACATGGCCTTTGCCGGCCAGCAGCGTCCAGGCTTCGGAGCGCTGGAAGGTGGTGGACTCGGGGTTGACGGCCGCCATGGCGGCGATGCGCAGCACAAAGAACAGCTGCAGCGCCACGAAGGCAATCACCAGCAGTCCCAGCCAGCGCAACACGGCTTTCATCGTGGCGTCCCCGGGGTTCAGGCGGCGGTGGATGGCTGCATTTCGCGCAGCACCTGGGCCGAAGGCGGGCGCACACCGCGCCACAGCAAGAAGGCTTCAGCAGCCTGTTCCACCAGCATGCCCAGGCCGTCGCGGGGCACGGCGCCGTGCTGGCGCGCCCAGTCGAGGAAGCCTTGCGCCGCAGGGCCGTACATCATGTCGTAGGCCAGGGCGCCGGGGCGCAGCACACTGGCGGGCACCGGGATGCCGCCGCCAGAGAGGCTGCTGGCCGTGGCGTTGATGATGACGTCGAAATTGGTCGATAGCGCTAGTGGGTCTTGCGCTGACAGCTCTGCTTTTTGTAGCGTTGCCAGGGCGCTGTGCGACTGCACCAGCGCCTGCGCCTTGGCCAGGGTGCGGTTGGCCACGGTGATGTGACGGGCCCCCGCCAGCAACAGCGGGCCCAGCACGCCCGCGGCGGCGCCCCCCGCGCCCACCAGCAGCACATCGCGCCCGGCCAGCGACACGCCCGCGTTGCGCGTGATGTCTGCCACCAGGCCCAGGCCGTCGGTGTTGTCGGCATACAGGCTGCCGTCGGCGCGGAAGGTGAGGGTGTTGGCTGCGCCGGCGAGCTGCACGCGCTCGCTGCACTCGGTGGCCAGGGCAGGCGCTTCGGTCTTGAAGGGCACGGTGACGTTGCAGCCACGACCGCCCTCTGCAGCGAATGCGCGCACGCCCTGGGCAAAACCATCCATGGACACCAGACGGCGCTCGTAGGCAATCGCTTCGCCCGTCAGTTCGGCAAAACGGGCGTGGATGGCGGGCGAGCGACTGTGGGCGACAGGGTTGCCCATCACGCAGTACAGATCGGGGGATTGGCTCATGGCAAAGGCTTGTGGGGGTGGCCCTGTGCGGGGCCGCGCCGGGAACTACCGGACGCTGGTTTCTAGGGTCTGGTCGCGGGTGAACTTGAAGCGTGCCACCATCGCGATCTGGTCGGCCTTTTTGCGCATCTCGGCATTGAAGGGCCCGAACGGGCCTGCGGCGCGGGCAATGGCTTCTGCGCGGCGGTCCAGCGTGGCGTTGCCCGAGCCTTGCGCGATCTCGGTGCCCAATACACGGCCGTCGTGGTTGACGGTGACGATCATCGTCAGCTCGCCATATAGCTTCTTGCCGCCTTGCTCGGGGAAGTTCTCGGTGCCCTTGTCTTCCACCTTGCGGCGCAGCGCGTCGTAGTACACGGCGTAGGCCTCTTCGCGCGTAGCGGGGCTGATGTAGCGCTTCTTGGGGCGCGAGTTCTCTTCGTTGATGCGCTTTTCGATCTCGGCCAGCAGCTTGACGAGCTGGCGGCGCTTTTCCTGCTCGCTGGCCTGGTCGGCGCTCTGGGCGGCCTGGCGCGGGTCGGGCGCGGGCATGGTCGCCAGTTGCTTGCGCAGCTGCGCCAGCAACTGGGTCTGCTGCTCCTGCATCGCATCCATCTTGCGCTGGGCTTCTTCGAAGTCGTCCCCGACCGTTGTCAGCGCGGTATAGGGCAGCGGGCTGGTAGCCCGGCCTTTCTCTGCGTCACCGCCGCCTGCCAGGTTGGCCTGGGCAATCGCCTGGGCCTTGTCGGGGCGCTCATTGGACTTGGCGTTGACCAGGATGACTTCGAGCGGCGTGTCCTGGAACACGCGGTTGAAGCCCTCAGGGTCGATGAAGCGCACCGAGATCAGTGCGGCGTGCACGGCAATCGACACGCCCAGCGCCAGCTGCAGCGTGCTGAAGGTGCGGAGGAAGGCGGGGAGTTTCATCGCCGGCAATTATCAAGGGGGATTCAAGGGGTTCGGGGGATATCAGGGCGCCGTGGCTGCTGCAGCGGCGTCGGCGGGTGCCTCGTTCACGTCCACTGCAATCGCAATCGGCCCGGCCACGGTGTCGTCGTCCTCGGCATCGTCCACCGGGCCGTCATCGCTGGTGTCGGCCGGGTCGTCCAGGCGCTCGATCACGGTGCCGTGGATATCGAGGGTGATCTCGTCCACCTCACCCAGCTTGACCTTCAGGCGTGCGCCGCGCGGCAGGTTCTGCGCGCCCAGCACCGGGAAGACCAGCGGAATGTCGTCCGCCCGCACCAGGAAGCTGCCGCCCGGCCCTTCCTTGAAAACGGTGGCGTTCAGCTCGGTGATGCCGTTCTGCTCTACATACTTGAGCGTCCAGAAGCGTTCCATGCCCGCCTGGTAGCCGTTGTAGGCGCTGTAGGCCGCGTCAAAACTGCTGATGATGGAGAACAGGTCGGCGTCCTTGGGCTTGAAGGGCGCGGCCAGCGCGGCCGTCTTGCCGTGGCGCGCGCAGGCAATGATCTGCCACTGGTTGACCAGATCGGTGTAGCGGCGCAGGGGCGACGTGGCCCACGAATAGGCCTTCACGCCGATGCCCGCGTGCGGCAGCGCCTTGGTGCCCATGCGCACCTTTACGCCCGGCGCCATGCTGGCCTGGCTGCGGTAGATGCCCGGCACGCCCAGCTCCGCCATCCAGCTGCCCCAGGTGCTGTTGGCCACGATCATGGCCTCGGCCACGATCAGGTCGAGCGGTGCACCGCGCTGGCGCACGCTGATCTGCACCTGCTCGCTGCCCGTGGGCTCGGCGCCGTTGTTGCCCACCAGGCGGAAGTTGTAGTCCGGCCGGTTGAAGTTCTCGGGCTTGCCACGCACGACTTCGCGGCGGGCCTTGAGGTCTTTGGCCAGGCGGTGCAAAAATGATAGCTGTGGGCGCAATTCGGACAAGCGCTTGGGGTCGTTTTGGTGTTCAAACGACGGATCGGCCAGCCATTCTTCGGTCACCACGCTGTCGAGCTGGTCGTGGCGCAGGTTGGCGGCCACGTGCACGCGCTCCAGCTTGGTCTCAGAGCCCTTGAACTCCAGCGTGGCTTCGTCGATGGTGACGTAGAGCGACACGGCGGGGTTGGCGCGGCCTTCGTCCAGCGTGTAGGTCTGCACCACGTCGTCGGGCAGCATGGTGATCTTGTAGCCCGGCATGTAGACCGTGGACAGGCGCGCGCGGCCGAGCTGGTCGATGGCGCTGCCCGGCTGGATGGCCAGGCCCGGCGCCGCGATGTGGATGCCCAGCACCACGGTGCCGGTGCCCAGGCCCTGGACGGACAACGCGTCGTCGATTTCAGTGGTCTGCGAGTCGTCGATGGAGTACGCCTGCGCGGTGGACAGCGGCAGCTCGTCGGCAATGACGGGCGCCGTGACGGCCGGAAAGCCCGTGCCCTTGGGAAAGTTCTCGAACAAGAACCGCTTCCAGTGGAACTGGTAGCTGGAATCGATGGCGCCCGCCTTTTGCAGCAGATCGAGCGGCGCGGTGTGCGTGGCGCGGCTGGCGTCGACCACGGCCTTGTACTCGGGCGCGTTCTTGTCGGGCTTGAACAGAATCTTGTAAAGCTGGTCGCGGATGGGCTGCGGGCATTCGCCCCGGCCCAGTTGCGCGGCCCACTCGTCGATCTGCGCGAGGAGTGCCTTCTTCTTCTCGATGGCGGCCAGCGCCTGCTGAAGGATCTCGGCCGAGGCCTTCTTGAACCGGCCCTTGCCCGCGCGGCGGAAGTAGTGCGGCGCGTCGTACAGGCGGAACAGCGCACCGGCCTGCTGGGCCAGGGTGGCGTTGTCGGAGAAATAGTCGCGCGCCAGGTCGGCAAAGCCGAACTCGTCTTCGGGCGCGAATTCCCAGGCCAGATCCAGCTCGATGGTCTCGGCCACGGCCTGGGCCTGGGCAACGAGTTCTGCCGGGGCGGGTTTTTCGAACTTCAGGAGGATGTGGGCGGCCTTGACCTTGACCCGTTTGCCAGAGTCCAGCTCGACCTGGGCGGAGGTATCGGCTTCGGACAGGATACGGCCGGCGAGGAATTTGCCGGCTTCTTCAAACAATGCGTGCATGGCGGCGATTGTCCCATGGGCGCCATCAGGCTACCCTGGTAGCGGCGCATATGATCCACGGCGCGTCATTTTTGCCCCTACCTGCCATCCCATGCCCTTTGCCACCATGGCCACGCCGCTGACACTGCTGGCTTTGGCGCTGCCTTTCCTGTTCTGTTTCGCGCAGGCGCCCATCAACAATTTCTGGCCCTTACTGGCGTCCTGGGTCTGCGGCGCAGTGCTGGTGCTGCTGGCCTTGGCGCGCTCCGGCGGCTCGCAGGCGCAGGACCAGGAGAGGGAGACCGGGGTTGCGCCAGCCCTGGTGTCGAGCAGGCTGCTGGCGGCCGGCCTTCTGGTGGCGGCACTGGTGGCGGCGGTCATTGGGCTGCTGCAGTATTTTCAGGGCGACCCCGGACTGCCGGGGGTGCAGCCCTCTACCCTGGGGCAGGCCGTTGGCAACCTGCGCCAGCGCAATCAGCAGGCGACACTGCTGAGTCTGGGCGTATGGGCTTTGCTGTGGGGCCTGGTGCAGGTGCGGGGGCATCTGGAACGCCCGTACCACGCTGCGCCGCCGCGTGGGCGGATGGAGTGGCCGGGCTGGCTGATCGGTCTGCTGATGGCCTGGGGGCTGGCATTGCTCGCGATGTCGGGTGCGGCCACGGCGTCGCGCACCGGGGCGGCGCAGTGGCTGTTGATGCTGGGTCTGATGCTGTGCTGGCGCGCGTCATGGGGGCGCCTGGTGCTGGGGTTGGGCGTGGTTGGCCTGGTGCTGTACGGTGTGGCGGCGTGGTGGCTGCCCCGCCTACTGCTGGATTGGACCGGGTTTGCCTCGGATGGGTTGTTTGTGCGCATCCTGGACGAAGAGCCAGGCTGCACCAGCCGCCGTGTGTTGTGGGCCAACGTACTGCATTTGATTGCGCAAAAGCCCTGGGCGGGCTGGGGCTGGGGCGAGCTGGACTACGCGCACTACATCACGCTGTTTCCGGGCGAGCGGTTTTGTGTGTTGCTGGACAACGCGCACAACCTGCCCCTGCACCTGGCGGTGGAGCTGGGCGTGCCGGTGGCGCTGGCCCTGTGTGGTGCAGTGGTGGTGTGGGTGCTGCGCGAGCAACCCTGGCACGAGGCCGATCCTGCGCGGCAACTGGCCTGGGGCATCCTGGCGTTGGTGGGCCTGCACAGCCTGCTGGAGTTTCCGTTGTGGTACGGGCCGTTCCAGCTGGTCACGGTGCTGGCCATCGCGTTGCTGTGGCGCTGGCAGTTGCCCAGCTGGGCCACATCTCTGGGCGCGCGCCGGGTGATGGTGGCCGTCATCGTGGCGGCGCTGGCACTGGGAGCCTGCGCAGGCTGGGACTTTTACCGCGTTGGTCAGCTCTACAAACCACTCGCCGAACGCCCGCCATCCCTGCGCAATGACACGGTGCGCAAGGTAGGCGACACGCCGTTCTTCACCGACCAGGTCGATTTTGCGCTGCTGACCACGATAGAGCTTTCTCCCAGCAACGCGGGCCAGGTCTTTGCGGTGGCCAATAAGCTGCTGCATTTCTCGCCCGAGCCCCGGGTGATCGAGCCGCTGATCGAGAGCGCCACGATGCTGGGGCTGGATGACGAGGCGGCGTTTCACCTCAAGCGTTACCGCGCTGCGTACCCGGCGGACTATGCGCGCTGGCGGGAGCAGGGGCGGCGGCTTTCGTCACACCTGAAGCCCTGACCGGATGTGCTGCGCACGGCCGCAGCACGCTCAGGCCAGCCGCAAGAACTGGCTGACCAAAGGCAGGTATTCCCCATAGTTGCCCAGCGCATGGTCACCCCCCTCCAGCACCACCTGCTGCGCTTGGGGGTAGCGCCCCACCATCTCGCGCCAGTCCAGCACTTCGTCGCCCTTGGCGATGATGGCGAGTTCCGGCGCAGCGGGCGGGCGGCCCCGCATGTCCAGGGCCTGCAGCTCCGCGATGTACTCCGGTAAAAAGTAAAACCGCTCGTTCGGGTTGTGCCAGGTGGTCTGCTCGCCGATGTAGCGGGCCAGGTCGCGCGCCGGGTCCACGGCGGGGTTGAGCATCACGCTAGGGCAGCCCGCGTGCTGGGCCACCCAGCTGGCGTAGAAGCCGCCGAGCGACGAACCGATCACGGCCATGGAGTTGCGGGGCCAATCGGCAATGCCCTGTGCCACCTGCGCCATGGCGGCCCGGGGCGATGGTGGCAACTGGGGGCACCAGACGGTGACGGAGGGGTGGTGCGCTGCCAGATGGGCGGCCGTCTGGCGGGCCTTGGCGGAGGAGGGGGATGAACGAAAGCCGTGCAGGTACAGCAGGTGGGTGGTGGTCATGGGCAGAAAGTGATCGGGGCAGGGGAATCACTGCTTTTACCGGGCTGGCGCAGGCATAAGATGTGGGTACCGGGGCGCCACACCGTGCGGCGCCTGTTTTGCTACCCCGCACCATGACCGATTTTGCCCCGCTTTCCACTGCCAGACGATGGGCGCTCGGATCAGGCGACAAGCCGCCTGCCTCGCTGGGCCGGTTTGAGCTGAAGAAGCAACTGGGCAGGGGGGCACAGGCCACCGTGTGGCTGGCGCTGGATCCGCGCCTGCAGCGCGAGGTGGCCATCAAGCTCATGCGCCCCATGCAGGACCAGGACCCGTCGGTGCTGGAACAGTGGCTGCGCGAGGCGCGCCATGTGGGGCGCCTGGCCCATCCCTACATCGTGCCGGTGTTCGAGGCCGACGTGCAGGGCGCGCAACCCTACATCGTTTTTGAGTACGTGCCGGGCCTCACACTGGCCGAGCACCTGGCCCAGCAAGGGCGTTGCACACCGCACGACGCCGTGGCCCTCATGGTGGATGTGCTCGATGGCCTGCATGCCGCCCACCAGTCGGGCATCGTGCACCGGGATCTCAAGCCGTCGAACATCATGATTGACGCCCATCGCCACGCCCGGGTGATGGACTTTGGCCTGGCCGCCCCTGTGCATGCCGGCCCGGACGCCCAACTGGCCAGCGGCACGCCTGCCTACATGGCGCCTGAGGCAGCGGCCGGCGCCGCGCCCACCCCCGCCATGGACGTGTATTCCGCCGCACTGGTGCTCGTCGAGATGCTCACGGGGCGCCCTCTCATCCACCAGAAGGACACCTGGCAGGCGCTGTACCGCATTGCCAATGACACCCTGGTGTTGCCCGCTGACCTGGGGCCCGGGGTGGACGACGGCCTGCGTGCCATCCTGCAGCGCGCCATGGCGCGTGAACCTGCGCAGCGCTACGCCACGGCGGCAGACTTTCGGGATGCGCTGCGTGCCTGGGCGGCACCGGCCAGTGCACCCACAGCCTCCAGCAATGCCACGCTCGATTTTTTGCTCCGGCGCATGCGGCACAAGAGCGACTTCCCGGCGCTGTCGGACTCGGTGGCGCGCATCCAGCGCGTGGCCAATTCGGAAGATGACAGCATCAGCGACCTGACCCACGAAATCCTGAAGGACGTGGCGCTCACCAACAAGCTGCTGCGCCTTGTCAACAGCGTGCATTACGCCCACGCCAGCCGGGGCACCATCAGTACCGTCTCGCGTGCGGTGAGCCTGGTGGGCTTCAATGCGGTGCGCAACATGGCGCTGAGCTTGGTGCTGCTGGACCACATGCAGGACAAGGCCCACGCCAGCCAGATGCGCGAGGAATTCCTGCGCGCCATGATGGCCGGCTCGGTGGCCGCCGAGCTGTGCAGCACCAGCCAGGCGGCCGAAGAGGCCTTCATCGGCGCGATGTTCCAGAACCTGGGGCGCATGCTGTGCGAGTTCTACTTTCCGGAGGAAGCCCGGCAGGTGCGCAGCCTGGTGGCCTCGGGGCGCATGGAGGGCAGGGAAGAGGCTGCTTCCGTGCAGGTGCTGGGCCTGGGGTTTGAGGACCTGGGGGTGGGCGTGGCACGCGTCTGGGGCCTGCCTGAGAGTTTGCAGCGCTGCATGCGCAAGCCGCTGGGCTCGCCCACGCAGCGCTCGCCTGAACAGGGCGTGGAGCGACTGCGTTGGGCCGCCCTGGCTGCCAACGAGGTGGCCACTACCCTGCTGTTTTGCGAACCCGCCCAACTGGAGGGGCAGTTGAGCCAGGTTGGCACGCGCTACGCACGCACGCTGGCGCTGTCAGCCGAGGCCATTGCCGACGCCACGCTGCGAGCGCGCCACAAACTGGTGGCACTGGCCGAGGCGCTGGACCTGCGTGTGGCGCCCGACACCCCGGCGGCCCGCCTGCTCAAGCTGCCATCGGCTGCCGCGGCGCAGGCCGCACCCGATGACGCCCTGGGCGCCCACGAGTTGCGGGTGACGGAAACACAGCCCCTGCCCGCTGTGCTCGAATCCCAGGCGGGTGGGGCAGTGTCTGTGGCGCAGGTCAATGAAGTGCTGGCTGCGGGCATCCAGGACATCACCAACGCGATGGTGGAGAGTTTTCAGCTCAACGATGTGCTGCGAATGATCCTGGAGACCATGTTCCGTGCCCTGGGTTTTCGGCGCATGGTGTTTTGCCTGCGCGAGGCCCGCACCGACATGTTGACCGGCCGCTTTGGCCTGGGTGAGGGCAGCGAGGTGGCCGTGCGGTCTCTCAAGGTGCCCCTCAAGGCGCAAGGTGACCTGTTTGCCGCCGTGTGCCTGCGCGGCGCCGACACGCTGATCAACGACGCCACCGAGCCCCGCATGCAGGCGCGGCTGCCCGATTGGTACCGCAAGGGCATCAATGCGCCGTCGTTTCTGCTGCTGCCGCTGCAGATCAAGGGGCAGCCCTTTGCCCTCATCTACGCCGACCAGGCGACGGCGGGCGGCATTGTGGTGGATGACAAGGCCCTGGGCCTGCTGCGTACCCTGCGCAACCAGGCGGTGATGGCCTTCCGGCAGGCGGGGTGACGCGGTGGCATCCACCCGATAATCGGGGGATGGCCGTTGTTTTTGAAAAGCCCACGCTCGTTCAGCGTCTGGTGCCCCTGTTTCGGGGTTTTGACCTTCCGCTCCTGTTGCTGGTGTTGCTGCTGGCCTGTGCGGGGTTGCTGGCCATGTATTCGTCTGGCTATGACCACGGCACGCGGTTTGTGGACCATGGGCGCAACATGCTGATCGCGGGGGCCATCCTGTTCATGGTGGCCCAGGTGCCGCCCCAGAAAATCATGGCCTGCGCCGTGCCGCTGTACCTGACCGGGGTGGCCCTGCTGGTGGCGGTGGCGCTGTTTGGCATCACCAAAAAAGGCGCCACGCGCTGGATCAACGTGGGCATCGTCATCCAGCCCAGTGAAATCCTCAAGATTGCCATGCCGCTGATGCTGGCCTGGTGGTTCCAGAAGCGCGAGGGCACGCTGCGCCCGCTGGACTTTGCCGCGGCGGGCCTGCTGCTGGCCATTCCGGTCGGGTTGGTCATGAAGCAGCCTGACCTGGGCACGTCGCTGCTGGTGCTGGCGGCGGGGCTCTCGGTGATCTTCTTTGCGGGCCTGTCCTGGAAGCTGATCCTGCCGCCGGTGCTGATCGGCGGTGTGGGCATCGCTACCCTGGTGCTGCTGGGCGACCAGCTGTGCGCGGATGGCGTGCGCTGGGTGGTGCTGCACGACTACCAGCAGCAGCGCATCTGCACCTTGCTGGACCCCACCCGCGACCCGCTGGGCAAGGGTTTCCACATCATCCAGGGCATGATCGCCATTGGCTCGGGCGGCCTGTGGGGCAAGGGCTTCATGGCGGGCACCCAAACCCATCTGGAGTTCATTCCCGAGCGCACGACCGACTTCATCTTTGCCGCCTATTCCGAGGAGTTTGGTCTGGCGGGCAACCTGTTCCTGCTGGTGTGTTTTCTGCTGCTGGTCTGGCGGGGGCTGGCCATTGCGGCGGGCGCCAGTACCTTGTTTGGCCGCCTCATGGGGGGCGCGGTGTCGATGATCTTCTTCACCTATGCCTTTGTGAACATGGGCATGGTCAGTGGCATCCTGCCGGTGGTGGGTGTCCCCTTGCCCTTCGTCAGCTATGGAGGCACCGCCATGGTCACCCTGGGGCTGGCGCTGGGCATCCTGATGTCGGTGGCGCGATCCCAGAAGCAGGAAACCAAGGACCCTCTCCCCGCCGCGCTGTAGGGCCTTGTGGGCGCGGTTGCCCGCAACACGCCCTCGGGGTACAAACCGGCTGGCCAACCGTGTTTTGGCCACTCAGCATCCGGAGGGTTTCCCCATGGCGGCGAAGTTCGAGCTCAAGAAGTCGAAGAACGACAAGTTTGTCTTCAACCTGCTGGCCGCCAACGGTCAGGTCATCCTGACCAGCGAGATGTACGAATCTCACGCCAGCGCGCTGGGTGGCATCGAGGCGGTGCGCAAGAACGCTCCGAACGACGGCCGTTTTGGCCGGCTCAGTGCCAAGAACGGGGCGCCGTATTTCACCCTCAAGGCGGGCAATGGCCAGGTGATCGGGCAAAGCCAGATGTATTCGGGTGCCAGGGCGCGGGATGAGGGCATCGAGTCGGTGCAGGTCCATGCCGCGCAGGCCGGGCTGGACGACCAGACGGCTGCTTGACGCCGCGAGCTGGCCCGCAGCGCACAGGGGCTGCGTGGGGGCATGCAGGCCCAGGGCCATCCAGGGACGATCGCGCGCCTAAAATGCCCCGATGACTTCCCGCTCTACCACTGCCGCGCCCCAGCGCGCTGCCACCAGCCAGCGCATCGATGTTGCCCGTGAACTGCTGCTGACCCCCTTCGGCCTGGATGAGGGCCACCTCGCCCGTGCCCTGGCCGAGATCCGCACCCACCAGGTGGACGATGCGGACCTGTACTTCCAGTACACCCGCAGCGAAGGCTGGAGCCTGGAAGAGGGCATCGTCAAGACCGGCTCCTTCAGCATCGACCAGGGGGTGGGGGTGCGTGCCGTCAGCGGCGAGAAGACGGCATTCGCCTATTCGGACGACATCTCCGAGGCTTCGCTGCTGGATGCAGCGCGCACCGTGCGGTCTATTTCGTCTGTAGCGCAGGCAGAAAAAGTGCGGGTTGCTCCTAAAAAGGTAGCGGCTGGCCGCAGCCTTTACCCCGGTGTGGACCCGATTGCCTCGCTGGACAGCACCGCCAAGGTAGCGCTGCTGGAGCGGCTGGAACAGCGCGCCCGCGCCAAGGACCCGCGCGTGGCGCAGGTGATGGCGGGGCTTGCCAGCGAATACGACGTGGTGCTGGTGGCGCGCGCCGACGGCACCCTGGCGGCCGATGTGCGACCGCTCGTGCGGCTGTCGGTCACAGTGATTGCCGAGCAGAACGGTCGCCGTGAGATGGGCTCCGCTGGTGGCGGTGGCCGTTTTGGCCTGGCCTATTTCGACGACGAGCAGATGGGCAAGTATGTCGATGAGGCCGTGAACGCGGCCCTGGTCAATCTGGAATCGCGTCCCGCCCCGGCGGGCGAGATGACGGTGGTGTTGGGCTCGGGCTGGCCGGGCATCCTGCTGCACGAGGCCATCGGCCACGGGCTGGAAGGCGACTTCAATCGCAAGGGCTCCAGCGCGTTCAGCGGCCGCATCGGCCAGCGTGTGGCGGCCAAGGGCGTCACGGTGCTGGACGATGGCACCATCGCCGACCGCCGCGGCTCGCTCAATGTGGACGACGAAGGCCACGCCAGCCAGCGCAATGTGCTGATCGAGGACGGCATCTTGAAGGGCTATATCCAGGATTCACTGAATGCGCGACTGATGGGCGTGGCACCCACCGGCAACGGTCGTCGTGAGAGCTACGCCCATATCCCCATGCCGCGCATGACCAACACCTACATGCTGGGCGGCGACAAAGACCCGCAAGAGATCATCTCCAGCATCAAGAAGGGCCTGTACGCCAGCAACTTCGGGGGCGGACAGGTGGACATCACGTCGGGCAAGTTTGTGTTCTCGGCCAGCGAGGCGTATTGGGTGGAGAACGGCAAGATCCAGTACCCCGTCAAAGGTGCCACCATCATCGGCAGCGGCCCCGAGTCGCTCAAGAAGGTGACCATGATTGGTAACGACATGCGACTGGACAGCGGCGTGGGCACCTGTGGCAAGGAAGGCCAGAGCGTGCCCGTGGGCGTGGGTCAACCCACGCTGCGTATCGAAGGCCTGACCGTGGGCGGCACGGCCTGAGGGTTGCGTTGTCAGCTTTGGCGGCGGAGCGGGTGTGGCGCGTGACTTCGCGGTTTCACCCGCTTTTTGGGGCTTGTACTGCGTGTTGGCCAGCGCACAATGGGTGACACCATGCCTGCCACGCGCCCCAGTCAATTGCTGACGCTCCAATCGTTTGGAGACATCAGCCGTTTTTTGCGCGAGGGCGTTGCGGACGAGGATTCGCGCCAACTGCGCGACAGCCTGGGTGTGTTGTCCATGCAGATCGACGAGGCGGTGCGCACCCGCCGCACCAGCACCGACACCACCGAGATCACCCGCCGCGTGGTGGCCTTGTCGCACAGTGCACGTGAGCACCAGCTCTTTTTGACCGGCCTGGGCTCCGCATGGCACGCGCTGTACGAGTTTGGCGCCTACCAGCGCGCCCTCCGGGAGCTGCGCAACGCCATTGCCGGCTGGCAGCAGATGCTGGAGCGCCGTAGCACTCAGGAGCGCGCCAGCTTTGACCAATTCGAACTGCTGGCTTGGCGCACGCTGGGTGAGGCCTTGCTGCTCATCGACATGTACGAACACCAGAGCGACCCCGCGAGCGACCTGCAGGATGCGCAACCGCGCCGCAAGCCCTCGGCATTGCAGCGCCTGCGTGCGTGGTTTCGGGGCGGGCGCCGATGAATCGCCCGGGCTTGATGTCTGTTGAGTGGCGGTCTGTCGTGCGTTTGCAACATGCGCAGGGTGCCGAACTGCGGCGCTCCTGTGCTACATTGGTTGCCATGCAAGTTCGCAGCGCGTTTTATTTTTGGTTTTTTATCTCGGTCCCCGGCGGATGAGAGGAAAACGCGCAAGCACACACAACCTCCCCATACCAACCGCCGAAGCTGCAAAGCCCGGCGGTTTTTTGTTTTTCAGCCCTCCCGTTTTTCCATCCACTCCAACCGACTCCACGAGGAAGCAAGCATGACGGCCACTACCAACCCCACCAGCGATGCCTGGTACCGCAGCGTCGAGAAAACCAGCCAGACCGACGACGAACGTATCAAGGACATCACCGTGTTGCCTCCTCCCGAACACCTGATCCGCTTCTTCCCGATTGGCGGCACGCCGGTCGAGACGCTGATCACCCAGACCCGCAAGAACATCCACAACATCATGGCCGGCAAGGACGACCGCCTGCTGGTGGTGATTGGCCCTTGCTCTATTCACGACCCTGCCGCCGCCGTCGAGTACGCCCGCCGCCTCATGGCCGTGCGCACCCAGTACGCCGACACGCTGGAAATCGTGATGCGCGTGTACTTCGAAAAGCCACGCACCACCGTGGGCTGGAAGGGGCTGATCAACGACCCCTACCTGGACGAGAGCTACCGCATCGACGAAGGCCTGCGCATCGCGCGCCAATTGCTCATCGAGATCAACCGCTTGGGCATGCCCGCCGGCAGCGAGTTCCTGGACGTGATTTCGCCCCAGTACATCGGTGACCTGATCAGCTGGGGCGCGATTGGTGCCCGCACGACCGAAAGCCAGGTACACCGCGAGCTGGCCTCTGGTATCTCGGCGCCCATCGGCTTCAAGAACGGCACGGACGGCAACATCCGCATCGCCACCGATGCCATTCAGTCGGCCAGCCGGGGCCACCACTTCCTGTCGGTGCACAAGAACGGCCAGGTCGCCATCGTGAACACCAAGGGCAACAAGGACTGCCACGTGATTTTGCGCGGCGGCAAGACGCCCAACTACGACGCTGCCAGTGTGGCTGCCGCCTGCAAGGACCTCGAAGCTGCCAAGCTGCCAGCCACTCTGATGGTGGACTGCAGCCACGCCAACAGCAGCAAGCAGCATGAAAAGCAGCTGGATGTCGCCCGCGACGTGGCGGCGCAATTGGCAGGTGGTTCGCGCAGCGTCTTCGGCCTGATGATTGAGAGCCACCTGACGGCAGGTGCTCAAAAGTTCACACCCGGCAAGGACGACCCTTCGGCACTCGAATACGGCAAGAGCATCACCGACGCCTGCCTGGGTTGGGACACCTCGCTGCAGGCGCTGGCTGAGCTGTCGGACGCCGTGAAAGCGCGCCGCGCCCGTTGACCGCTGGGTTCAGGGCAGGGTCTAAACTTGGGCCTCTCGCTGCACAACACGTGCAGCAGGGGGCTCAAGTTACCCCAAAAACGCAGAAAGGCGATCCATCATGCACAGCGAAGTGTCGGTCAAACTGGCCGCAAATCAGGAATACCGTTTTGACCTGGAGGGCGCCGAGCCCATGGCCCACGAGGCCGGTCGGCGCTGGCTCGACGACCAGTTCGTCGCGCTGGACTGTGAGCCCCTGCGCGCCAGCGGCAAGGTGCTGCTGGCCGACAAGGTGCTGACCGTGGCCCATGCGGCCGGGGCATTGATGCAGGACCCTGCGTGGTCCCGCGACTTTGCGCGTGCCGCCAGTGCCGCGCTGGCCAAGCCCATCGTGCGCGTGGACGTGCCGGGCATGGCCGTCACGTTCTGAGCGCTATTTGACAAAAATCGGCCGCTAGCGCTAGGGGAATATGCGCTAGAAGCTATTATTTTTGTAGCGCCTGCAGAAGCTTGGCATGGATGCCGCCAAAGCCCCCATTGCTCATGCAAACCACGTGGTCGCCCGGGCGCGCGGCCTGGGTGACCTGGGCCACCAGCGTATCGATGTCCGGAGCCGTCTGGGCGCGCTGGCCAGGGCCGACGCCCAGCGGTGCCAGCGCCTGCGCAGCATCCCAGTCCAGCCCCGCTGTGTGGCAGAACGCCAGGTCGGCGGGCTCCAGCGCCCAAGGCAGCTGGCTTTTCATCGCGCCCAGCTTCATGGTGTTGCTGCGGGGCTCGAACACCGCCAGGATGCGTGCGCCAGCGCCTAAAGTGCGGCGCAGACCGTCCAAGGTGGTGCGCAATGCGGTGGGGTGGTGGGCAAAATCGTCGTACACGGCCACGCCGCCCACGGTGCCGCGCAGCTCCATGCGCCGCTTGACGTTCTGAAAACTGCTCAGGGCGGCAGCCGCCTGTGCGGGCGCAACGCCCACATGGTGGGCCGCGGCCATGGCTGCCAGCGCATTGAGCTGGTTGTGCACGCCGGTCAGCGACCATTCCACGCGCGCCACGGTACGTCCCTGGTGCACCACGTCAAACGCCTGCGGGTCGCCCACGGCGTGAAAGTCGCTGACGGCGGCGCCAAAGCTGGTCACCTCGCTCCAGCAGCCGGTGTGCAGCACTCGGGCCAGGCTTTCTTCCAGGCCATTGACTACCACGCGTCCCGAGGGCGGCACGGTGCGTACCAGATGGTGAAACTGGCGCTCAATGGCAGCCAGGTCGTCAAAGATGTCTGCGTGGTCGAATTCCAGGTTGTTCAGCACGGCGGTGCGGGGCCGGTAGTGCACGAACTTGCTGCGCTTGTCGAAGAAGGCAGTGTCGTATTCGTCGGCCTCGATCACGAACAGCGGCGCAGCCCCGAGGGGCGTGGCGGCGGGCGCGGGGCGCTGTGCAGCGCCCAGGCGTGCGGACACGCCAAAGTTCAGCGGCACCCCGCCGATCAGAAAGCCCGGTTGCTGCCCGGCGGATTCCAGAATCCACGCCAGCATCGAGGTGGTGGTGGTCTTGCCGTGGGTGCCGGCCACGGCCAGCACGTGGCGGCCTTGCAGCACATGCTCGGCCAGCCATTGGGGGCCGCTGGTGTAGGGCAGCCCGGCGTCCAGAATGGCTTCCATCAGCGGAAACTTGGGGGAACCGTCGGCCAGCCGTGCACGGCTGACGACGTTGCCCACCACGAACATGTCGGGCTGGAGCGCGAGCTGATCGGCCCCGAAACCTTCGATCAGGTCGATGCCCAGCGCCCGGAGCTGGTCGCTCATGGGTGGGTAGACCCCGGCGTCGCAGCCCGTCACCTTGTGGCCCGCTTCGCGCGCCAAGGCCGCCAGGCCTCCCATGAACGTGCCGCAGATGCCCAGTATGTGTATATGCATGGGCGCAGATTCTAAGGCCGGGGGGTAGGTGTCCTCTTCAAGGCAAAAAGGACGGCTGGTGCCTATTCTGTCTGCCTGAGGTGCTCTCAAAATAATAGTTTCCCTGCTCGCTGGTTGTCTGGGTTGCCGGCGCTGCCTGGGGTCATCGACCGCTGCGTCACGGCTTCGCGCCACAATGCAGGTTCCTTAGTTTTCCAGCTCTGCCATGCACACACCTCTGAGCGAAGAAATCGCCCAAACGACGGCCCGCCTGGTGGTGGAGGAGGGGCTGGAGTGGGGCCCTGCCAAGCGCCGGGCGCTGCGGCAAATGGGCCTGCCGGCCCGTACCCCCCTGCCGGACAACGACTTGGTGGAAGAGGCTGTGCGGGAGTACATCCAGCTCTTTTGCGCCGACACCCAGCCGCGCGAACTGCGGGCACTGCGCCAGTTGGCCCTGGTGTGGATGGAGTGCATGGCGGCCTTCCGGCCCCATCTGGCGGGAGCGGTGTGGCACGGCACGGCCACGCGCCTGTCGGATATTTACCTGCAGTTGTTTTGCGATGACCCCAAATCGGCAGAGATCGCCTTGATCGATCATCATGTGGACTACGAACCGCGCACGGTCACAGGCTTTCATGGCGAATCGGTGGAGGCCTTGAGCCTTGGCAGTAAATCGCCAGAACTCAACGAAATGATCGGTGTGCATCTGTTGATTTACGACCTTGACGACCTGCGGGGCGCGCTCAAACCCGACGCCAAAGGCCGCACGCCGCGCGGTGATATCACGGCCGTGCGCCGTTTGCTCCAGGAAACCACGACCCCATGATCCAGTCCGCCGAATCTCTCGTCCCTGTGACTTCTGCTGCCGCAGCACCTTCTGCGGCGCGCAGGCGCTTGTTGTATGCCGGGGTGGCCGGGGCCGCGGCATTGGGTGGGGCGGGTGTTGCATGGTGGAAGTTTCAGCCCCATGCGGTAGAGCCGGGGGCTGAGCAGGCGCTCTGGGGGCTGGAGTTTGAAACGCCTGCCGGGAGCACTGTGACCATGAAGTCCCTGGCGGGCAAGCCGCTGCTGCTCAATTTCTGGGCCACGTGGTGCCCACCCTGCGTGGAAGAGCTGCCCATGCTCAACGCCTTCTATCGCGAACAATCTGCCAAAGGCTGGCAAGTGCTGGGTTTGGCGATTGATCAGCCTTCGGCGGTGCGCAAGTTTCTGACCCGCATTCCGCTCGATTTTCCGGTGGGGCTGGCCGGTTTGGGTGGTACGGATCTGGGGCGGTCGCTGGGCAACCTGACGGGAGGCCTCCCGTTCACGGTGGTCCTGGGCGGGGAGGGGAAAGTGCTGCATCGTAAAATGGGACAAGTGACAGCCCAGGACTTGCAACTCTGGGCAGGTCTGCGCTGAGGATGCGGCCCATAAACTTGTGCGGCATAGAGCTTCTCGGCGCATCTTCTCTTGGTGAGATAGCACTTTTCCATGTCGAAGTTCATGAAAAATGCGCGTGGAAGACTGCGATAGGGTGAAATTGGAGTAAATTCGCGCCCTATTCAGTTTTATAGCCGTTGGAGCTTCCATGGATCTGCGAAAACTCAAAACCCTCATCGATCTCGTGTCCGAGTCGAACGTCTCTGAACTCGAAATTACGGAAGCCGAGGGCAAAGTCCGCATCGTCAAGAGCGGTGGTGCCGTGGTTCAGCAGTATGTGCCGGCCCCCGTGGCCGCCCCTGTTGCTGCGCCAGCAGCCGCACCCGTGGCGGAATTGCCAGCCCCTCCCGCCGCAGCAGCCCCCGCAGGCCACATCGTCAAGTCGCCCATGGTGGGCACGTTCTACCGCTCGTCCAGCCCCGGTGCCAAGGCGTTCGTCGAAGTGGGCAGCCAGGTGAAGGAAGGCGAGACCATCTGCATCATCGAGGCGATGAAGATCTTGAACGAGATCGAGGCCGACAAGTCGGGCACGGTCACCCGCATCCTGGGCGAGAACGGCCAGGCGGTGGAATACGGACAACCTTTGTTCGTCATCGAATAAGGCGCGCATGTTCAAGAAAATCCTGGTCGCAAACCGAGGGGAGATTGCCCTTCGCATTCAGCGCGCCTGCAGTGAACTCGGGATCAAGGCCGTGATGGTCTATTCCGAGGCCGACCGCGACGCCAAGTACGTCAAGTTGGCCGAAGAGGCTGTCTGCATTGGCCCCGCACCTTCGCCGCTTTCCTACCTCAACATGCCAGCCATCATCTCGGCGGCTGAGGTCACCGACGCCGAGGCCATCCACCCCGGTTATGGTTTCCTGTCCGAGAACGCGGACTTTGCCGAGCGCGTGGAAAAGAGCGGTTTCCAGTTCATCGGCCCCACGCCTGAGTCGATCCGCATCATGGGCGACAAGGTCTCGGCCAAACAGGCGATGATCCGCGCGGGGGTGCCCTGCGTGCCAGGCTCCGAGGGCGAGTTGCCCGACGACCCGGTGCAGATCCGCCGTATCGCCAAGGCGGTGGGCTACCCCGTGATCATCAAGGCCGCAGGCGGCGGCGGTGGCCGGGGTATGCGCGTGGTGCACACCGAGGCTGCCCTGGTCAATGCCGTGCAGATGACCAAGGCCGAGGCGGGTGCAGCGTTTGGCAATCCAGCGGTGTACATGGAGAAGTTCCTCCAGAACCCCCGCCACATCGAGATCCAGATCCTGGCCGACAAGCACCGCAACGCGGTGTACCTGGGCGAGCGGGACTGCTCCATGCAGCGCCGCCACCAGAAGGTGATCGAAGAGGCGCCGGCACCGGGCATTCCGCGCAAGCTGATCGAGAAGATCGGCGAACGCTGCGTGGCTGCCTGCAAGAAGATCGGCTACCGTGGTGCGGGCACGTTCGAGTTCCTGTACGAGAACGGCGAGTTCTACTTCATCGAGATGAACACTCGCGTGCAGGTGGAGCACCCCGTGACCGAGTGGATCACGGGCGTGGACATCGTGAAGACGCAGATCATGGTGGCGGCGGGCGAAAAGCTGCCGTTCACCCAGCGCCAGATCGAGATCCGTGGCCACGCCATCGAGTGCCGGGTGAACGCGGAAGACCCGTACAAGTTCATCCCGTCGCCGGGGCGCATCACCACGTGGCATCCACCGGGAGGCCCTGGCGTGCGCGTGGACTCGCATGCCTACACCAACTACTTTGTGCCGCCGAACTACGACTCGATGATCGGCAAGATCATCGTGCACGGCGACACGCGCGAGCAGGCCCTGGCCCGCATGCGCACGGCGCTGTCCGAAACCGTGATCGAAGGTATCAACACCAATGTGCCGCTGCACCGCGAGCTGATGGTGGACGCCAAGTTCATGGCGGGTGGCACCAACATTCACTACCTGGAAGAGTGGCTGTCGCAGCACAAGCGCTGAGGCTGCACACCGCAGGTCGTTCGCATGCTGGCTCCTGGCAACGGGTGCCAGCATTTCACTTTTTCTGAGAAACGCCTATGTTTGAGCTGAGTCTGATGTGTCCCGAGGACCGGATTGAAGCGGTCAGCGATGCGCTGGATGCGCTGGATGCGCTCTCCGTGTCAGTGGAAGACGCCGACGCCCAGACCGACGCCGAACAGGCGCTGTTTGGCGAGCCCGGCATGCCGCCGCCGAAGGATGGCTGGCAACGCAGCCGCGTGGTCGCTTTGTTTCCGTCCGAGGTGGCGGCCCGCGAGGCGCAACAGTTGCTGGTGGTGCAGGACTTCTTTGTCGGCTGCCAGGTACTGGGTGTGGCCCAGGTGCCCGAGCAGGACTGGGTGCGGCTGACGCAGTCGCAGTTTGCGCCCGTGGACATCACCCCCGATTTCTGGATCGTGCCCACCTGGCATGAGCTGCCGGCCCAGGCAGTGCGCAGCATCCGGCTGGACCCCGGCCTGGCGTTTGGCACGGGCACGCACCCCACTACGCGCATGTGCCTGCGATGGATTGCGCGCCACGGCGCTACGCAGCCTGGGCAGGGCAACCCGCTGGGGCGGGTGCTGGACTATGGGTGTGGGTCCGGCATTCTGGCGATCGGCGCCGCCAAGTTCGGTGCCACGGACATTGATGCCGTGGATATCGACCCGTCTGCGGTGGAGTCCACGGTACAGAATGCCCAGGCAAACGAGGTCCTGCTACAGGCAGGCCTTCCTGACAAGGCGATGGGCGAGTACCAGACCGTGTTGGCCAATATTCTGGCAACTCCATTGCGCGTGTTGGCACCGTTGTTGTGCAGCTATGTGACTGCGGGGGGGAATCTAGTTCTGGCGGGCATTCTGGAGCGCCAGGCGGACGAGCTCAAGGAGGCCTATGCACCCTGGCTCCCCCTGGAGGTGGCGGACGCCGAAGACGGCTGGATCCTGATGACTGCGCGTCGCTGAGCCCGCGCGCGCCGCACTGTCGGTGGCGGCATGGCCCCTACAATCCATCGCTGATGAGCCAGATCACTCGCTGCCCGTCTTGCGCCACCACCTTCAAGGTCGTGGCAGACCAATTGCGCATCTCGGAAGGGTGGGTGCGGTGTGGCCAATGCAAGGAGGTGTTCGACGCATCGGCCCATTTGCTGCCCGTGGCGCCGACCGCGCTATTGCCCGAGGTGTCGCTGACGGACCTACGGGCGCCTACAGCGCCCGTAGCGCGGCAGCCGGATGCATTGGGGGCTTGGGGTGGAGGTAAGTCACCCGCTGTCGTTGCGCCCACTGCGGGAGGGGTTGCAAAGGCAGAAAATCCCCGCGCAGTGGACGGCGTTCCATCTCCTTTGATGGAGGCTGTTGCGGGCGTTGCCCCTCACCTCCCGCCCTACGGCATGCCCAGCGAGGCCCCTGCCACCCCGGTGCTCGATATCCCACGCCCTGCGGTTCCTGCTTTTCTTACCGCCGGTGCCCATGCCGACGCTTCCGTGGAGGAAGTTGTCGCTCCATTTGCGTGGCGGGCGCACAGTGCCCAGCGGGTGGTGCCTGGCCACGATGCTGCGGCACCGCTGTCCACCACCGCGCCTTTGAATCGTCCAGAGCCGGCAGAGACATCGGGCGCCGCACCCCGCGATGGAGCCCCCCCGCCGACCGTGTCGGCGCCAATGCCCTTGTACTCTACCGTCCTGCCGGAATCCGATGCCGTGGTGCACGACGTCACGCCAGGAGCAAGCGATGTGGTCCCTGGATCGTTCCCGCCCGCTCCTGCGCTCGTGAACCCGGCGGGCTACGAATTGCCCTTTGCAGAACTTCGCGATTCCGATGCAATTCTGGACGCATCCTTGAATGCGGATACCAAGGGCGCTGCCGGCCTCTCGGCAGAACTTGCGCCGCCGCAAGCAGCGCCGGTTTCTCTCGCTCCTTCCTTCAGCCTGGACACAGCAACCCCGGGCGATGCGCAGGGGGCTGAGCCTGCACCTGCGGCTGCGGCTGAACCAGCCTCTCCCGCGCCCGCGCTGCCTTCCGTGGACTTTGTGCCCAAGGCGGATGAGGCCGAGCCCTCGGCCATGAAGCTGGTGAAGGACGATTCGCACGCGGACGTCCTGCAGGCAAGGCTTGGACATTCCGTTGATGACGATGACGAGACTGACGCCCCACAGTCGGACCCCGAGGTCAGTTTTGTGGTGGCTGCGCGCCGCAAAGCCTTCTGGCGCAAGCCGGCGGTTCGGACGGTGTTGGGGCTCGTGTTTGTTGTCTCGCTGCTGGGCCTGGCCCTGCAGATTGTGGTGCAGGAGCGCGATGGCATCGCAGCCCTGGACATGCGCACCCGGCCCTGGCTGGTGATGCTGTGCGAGCCCTTGCATTGCGAACTCGCACCGGTGCGCCAGATTGCCGATGTGGTCATCGACAGTTCCTCCTTCAACAAAGCCCGGGGCGACAGTTACCAGCTGGCGCTGACTATGAAGAGCATGGCCACCATTCCGCTGGCGATGCCTGCGGTGGAGCTGACTCTGACTGATGCGCAGGACCAGCCTGTGTTGCGGCGGGTTCTGCTGCCCACCGACATGGCAGCTCCGGCGGAGCTGCCCGCGAAGGGCGAGTGGGGCACCTCCGTATCGGTGCTTGTGACCACGGGCGGCGCGCGCGTGGCGGGCTACCGGTTGCTGGCGTTCTATCCCTGATTTCTTCCAACAATCTACCGAGCTTCACTATCTATGGCTGCCCTCATTTGTGGTTCCCTTGCGTTCGACACCATCATGACTTTCGAGGGGCGGTTTGCCGAGCAGATCCTGCCGGACCAGCTCCACATCCTGAATGTGTCTTTCCTGGTCCCGTCGCTGCGCCGCGACTTCGGGGGGTGTGCAGGCAATATTGCCTACAGCCTCAAACTGCTGGGCGGCGAGCCGCTGCCCATGGCCATGCTGGGCAGTGACGGTGCCGACTATTTGCAGCGGCTGGAGTCGCTGGGGATCAGCGCTCGCCATGTCGGGCAGGTGCAGGACACCTACACCGCGCAGGCGATGATCATGACGGACCGTGACAACAACCAGATCACGGCCTTCCACCCTGGCGCCATGATGCAGGCCCATGCCAACCGCATTGGTGCAGACAGCAGCGTCGGCGTGGGGATCGTCGCGCCGGACGGGCGCGACGCCATGCTGGAACATGCTGCCCAGTTCGTTGCAGCGGGCATCCCGTTTGTGTTCGATCCGGGTCAGGGCTTACCCATGTTCAATGGGCAGGAACTGGCGCAGTTCATTGATCAGGCCACCTGGGTCACCGTCAATGACTATGAGGGAAAAATGCTCTGCGACCGCACTGGCTGGTCGCTGGCCGATATTTCCCGCAAGGTGCGGGGCCTGGTGGTGACGCTGGGCGCCGAGGGTTGCGAGGTCTGGGTGGATGGTGACAAGACCCATGTCCCTCCCGTGAAACCTGCCGCCGTGGTGGACCCTACGGGCTGTGGCGATGCCTGGCGCGGCGCGCTGCTGTTTGGTCTGGAAAAGGGCTGGCCACTCGTACGTTGTGCCGAATTAGGCAACCGGGTGGGCGCTCTCAAGATCGCGCAGCGTGGCCCACAGAACTACACGCTGGATTTCGATCCGCTGGCATAAGCCACTCAGCCAATGTTGCCCGCGTTGCGTTACGTCGGGCGATACAGCGCAACTTGCTCATCGGGCAACTTCCGGGAGTGCCCATACAAGATGCAGGCGAAAAAAACCCGGTGCGATAGCACCGGGTTGAGCGCATGGCGCGCCGGGATCAGGGCTTGTTGCCCGTAGGGAAGGGCCAGGCCGCCTGAGGGTTCAGGGTGGTCTGTGCAGCAGGGGCAGCCGCCGCAGGGGCAGGCGCCTTGGGGGCCTTCTTGGCCGGTGCAGCTTTCTTTGCGGGGGCAGCCTTGGCGGGTGCAGCCTTCTTCGCGGCTACGGCCTTCTTGGCAGGAGCGGCTTTCTTTGCCGGTGCTGCTGCCTTCTTGGCGGGTGCAGCCTTCTTCGCGGCTACGGCCTTCTTGGCAGGAGCGGCTTTCTTTGCCGGTGCTGCTGCCTTCTTGGCAGGTGCAGCCTTCTTCGCGGCTACGGCCTTCTTGGCRGGAGCGGCTTTCTTTGCCGGTGCTGCTGCCTTCTTGGCAGGTGCAGCCTTCTTTGCGGCTACGGGTTTGGCCGTTGTAGCCTTTTTCGCGGGAGCAGCCTTCTTAGCGGCCGGTTTTTTCGCAGTTGCCATCATGTTCTCCTTGGGTCAATTTGCAAAGAGCACTTCCTGTCTGCAGTGGACAGAAAGCGATCCATGGAGATGGATGAAAACTCCATCTCCATGAACACGGGAACGCCCCGCAGGGCAGCGCTCTGAGGCGCTGTCGGTGCTGGGCGTGGTGTAAAAATCCATGGTGGTGTGGCCTGCAAAAAAGGCGCTAGTCCCAGGACAGCGCACCACCGGACTGGTATTCAATAACCCGGGTCTCGAAGAAGTTGCGTTCCTTCTTGAGGTCAATCATCTCGCTCATCCACGGGAACGGGTTTTCTTCGTTGGGGAACAGTGTCTCCAGCCCGATCTGCGTGGCGCGGCGGTTGGCGATGTAGCGCAGGTAGCCCTTGAACATGGAGGCATTCATGCCCAACACGCCACGCGGCATGGTGTCTTCGGCGTAGCGGTATTCCAGCTCCACGGCCTTGAGGAACAGAGCCTTGATCTCGGCCTTGAACTCCGCAGTCCACAGGTGCGGGTTCTCCAGCTTAAGCTGGTTGATCAGGTCGATGCCGAAATTGCAGTGCATCGACTCATCGCGCAGGATGTACTGGTACTGCTCGGCGGCACCCGTCATCTTGTTCTGGCGACCCAGGGCCAGGATCTGGGTGAAGCCCACGTAGAAGAACAGGCCTTCCATCAGGCACGCGAAAACAATCAGCGACTTGAGCAGGGTCTGGTCGGTTTCTGGCGTACCTGTTTTGAAAGACGGATCCATGATCGCTTCGATGAAGGGGATCAGGAACTCGTCCTTGTCGCGGATCGACTGGACTTCGTTGTAGGCGTTGAAGATCTCGCTCTCATCCAGACCCAGCGATTCGACGATGTACTGATACGCGTGGGTGTGGATCGCTTCCTCGAAGGCCTGGCGCAGCAGGAACTGGCGGCATTCAGGTGCCGTGATGTGGCGGTAGGTGCCCAGCACAATGTTGTTGGCGGCCAGCGAGTCGGCGGTCACGAAGAAACCCAGGTTGCGCTTGATGATGCGGCGCTCGTCTTCGGTCAGGCCGTTGGGGTCTTTCCACAACGCGATGTCGCGCGTCATGTTCACCTCTTGGGGCATCCAGTGGTTAGCACAGGTGGCCAGGTATTTTTCCCATGCCCACTTGTACTTGAAAGGCACCAACTGGTTGACGTCTGTCTGTCCGTTGATGATGCGCTTGTCGGCCGCATTGACGCGGCGATGGGATGCTGCAGCGATCGGTGCAGTGGAGGTGCTCTCTACTGTGGCTGTGGTGGTCACAGGCTGCAGTGCGGGTGTCTGGAAAGACAGAGGCGGTTGCTCCACCTGGCGGTTGTTGGGCAGACCGCCGTCCAGTTGATTTTGCGATGAGGGCTTGACTTCTTCGTCCCAGGTCAACATAGATTTTCCAGTGTTCGGATTATGAAAGCAGTGCTGCGAAAAGAAAAGCACTGAAGCGTTGTGCAGCAAGGTTTTGTTGCTTCACAGCACCGGAGCAACGCCCCGGGCTAGTCCGAAGCGTTGCTGGCAAAGTGCTTACTGGCAGGCCTCGCAGCCAGGATCGTCGATGGCGCAGAACTTCACGTCCGTGGCTGGCACTGCTGCGGCCTGTTGAGAGACCGCAGCGGCAGCGGCTTCCAGCGGGCTTGGCTTGGCTTGCGTGGCGGCCGAAGCGCCGCTGTCGCTGCCCGACGAAACTGCATTGAGCTGGCGCGTGTTCACGGTGCTCATCTCGACGTGCGTGGCGCTTTGCGTGCGGAGGTAGTAAGTGGTCTTGAGACCGCGGATCCATGCGAGCTTGTAGGTGTCGTCGAGCTTCTTGCCCGATGCGCCGGCCATGTAGATGTTCAGGCTCTGCGCCTGATCGATCCACTTTTGGCGGCGCGATGCAGCTTCCACCAGCCATTGGGGTTCGACTTCAAACGCCGTGGAGTACAGCGCCTTGATGTCCTGTGGCACGCGGTCAATAGGATGCAGCGAGCCCTTGAAGTGCTTGAGGTCCATGATCATCACGTCGTCCCACAAGCCCAGGCGCTTCAAGTCGCGCACCAGACCACCGTTGATGACCGTGAACTCGCCCGACAGGTTGGACTTGACCGACAAGTTGCCGAACGAGGGCTCGATCGAGGCATCGACACCGATGATGTTGGAGATGGTGGCCGTGGGGGCGATGGCGACGCAGTTGGAATTGCGCATGCCATCCTGTGCAATCTTCTTGCGCAGGGCATCCCAGTCCAGCGTGGAAGAGCGATCCACTTCCACATAGCCGCCGCGCGCCTGCGAGAGCATGTTCAGCGTGTCGAAAGGCAAGATGCCGCGATCCCACAGCGAACCCTTGTAGCTCGAATATTGGCCGCGTTCGCGTGCCAGTTCGGTCGATGCCCAGTAGGCGTAGTAGCAGATGGCTTCCATCGACTTGTCGGCAAATTCCACCGCCTCTTGCGAAGCGTAGGGGATGCGCAGTTCATACAGGCTGTCCTGGAACGCCATCACGCCCAGGCCGACCGGACGGTGGCGCAGGTTGGAGTCACGTGCCTTCTTGACGGCGTAATAGTTGATGTCGATCACGTTGTCGAGCATGCGCATGGCAACCGTGATGGTCTTCTTGAGCTTGTCGTGGTCGATCTGGCCGTTCTTGATGTGCTGCAGCAGGTTGACGGAGCCCAGGTTGCAAACGGCAGTTTCGGTGTCGCTGGTGTTGAGAGTGATCTCGGTGCACAGGTTGGACGAGTGCACCACGCCAGCATGCTGCTGGGGCGAGCGCACGTTGCAGGCATCCTTGAAGGTGATCCAGGGATGGCCCGTCTCGAACAGCATGGTCAGCATCTTGCGCCACAGGTCGGTGGCCTGCACGGTCTTGGAGGGCTTGATCTCGCCACGCGCCGCCTTTTCTTCGTAGGCGACGTAGGCCTTTTCGAAGTCGGCGCCGAACAGATCGTGCAGGTCAGGCACGTTGGAAGGCGAGAACAGGGTCCAGGTGCCCTTTTCCATCACGCGGCGCATGAACAGGTCGGGGATCCAGTTGGCCGTGTTCATGTCGTGCGTGCGGCGGCGGTCGTCGCCGGTGTTCTTGCGCAGTTCCAGGAACTCTTCGATGTCCAGGTGCCACGTTTCCAGGTACGTGCAGACAGCGCCCTTGCGCTTGCCGCCCTGGTTCACCGCTACGGCGGTGTCGTTCACCACCTTCAGGAACGGCACCACGCCTTGTGATTCGCCGTTGGTGCCCTTGATGTGGCTGCCTAGTGCACGCACGCGGGTCCAGTCATTGCCCAGGCCACCGGCAAACTTCGACAGCAGGGCGTTTTCCTTGATCGACTCGTAAATGCCGTCCAGATCGTCTGGCACGGTGGTCAGGTAGCATGAGGACAGCTGCGAGCGCAGCGTGCCGCTGTTGAACAGCGTGGGGGTGGACGACATGAAGTCGAACGACGAGAGCACTTCATAGAACTCAATGGCGCGGGCTTCGCGGTCGGTTTCGTTCAGTGCCAGGCCCATGGCCACGCGCATGAAGAAGGCTTGCGGCAGTTCGATGCGGGTCTTCTTGACGTGCAGGAAATAGCGGTCGTATAGCGTCTGCAGGCCGAGGTAGTCGAACTGCAGATCGCGCTCGGCTTTAAGCGCAGCGCCCAGGCGGTTCAGGTCATATTGTTTGAGCAGGCGCTCGTCCAGCAGCTCGTTGTCCACCCCCTTCTGAATGAAGGTAGGGAAATAGTCCTTGTAGGCCTGGCCCATGTCGCTTTGCGTCACGTCACGCCCCAGCACCTCGCGCACGATGGTGTGCAGCAGCAGGCGGGCCGTGGCGTAGGTGTAGTCGGGATCTTTTTCGATCAGGGTGCGGGCGGCCAGAATGGACGCCTTGTAGACCTCGTCCATGGGAACGCCGTCATACAGGTTGCGCATGGTCTCAGCGACGATCGGTGCTGCCTGGATGTCGGCGCCCAGGTTGGCGCAGGCCGATTCGATCAACGCGTGCAGCCGCAGGATGTCCAGCTGCACGCGTTGGCCGTTGTCGATCACGTGCATCACCGGGGTGGCGGGCGCGAGCTGTTCCTGGTGGTGGGCGCGCTCTTGCGTGCGGCGCTCGCGGTACAGCACGTAGGCGCGGGCGATTTCGTGGTGGCCGCCACGCATCAGACCCAGTTCGACCTGATCTTGCACGTCTTCAATGTGAAACGTACCACCGCCAGGACGCGAGCGCATCAGGGCGCGCACGACGTTGTGGGTCAGCGTGTCCACTACTTCGCGCACGCTGGCCGATGCCGCGCCTTGCGTGCCATGGACTGCCAAGAAGGCCTTCATCATGGCCACCGCGATCTTTTGCGGTTCGAACGGCACTACGGCGCCGTTGCGGCGGATGATCTGATAGTGCGCAAACGTGTTGGAGGCCGTGGCCGCAGGCGTTGCCTGGGATGCTGTGGCATCGGTGGCAACGGCAGGGGCAGTGGAAGGCGTGTTCAAAGCAGCTTGCATGGGTGTCCTCTTCTGTGGGCTGTCTGGGGTGGGCGTGCGGCGTGGAGTGCCGCCGCAGTGTGTGGGTGCTGCGCCGGACTTCAGTCTGGCGCACACTATATATGGTGTGTCCTGGTGGTTCAAGACACTACCGGTAGTGTACCGCCTGAATAAGCCCCCAAAACCGAAACAGCGTGTTCCCGGTCCCGGTGCTGCGGCCGCTGAGGTCGGCGGCCAGCCCCTGTGGATGCGACGCATGGGGTGAAAACCCGCGCAACGGCGCACGTTGGCGACGGATTTCCTGCGCCAGGCCGCGTGGCGCTTGGATGACAAAAGATGTGCAAACGCACAAAGAAAAATGTGCGTTGATGCGCCCGTGCGACAGTGAAACGCAGCGTCAGCGAGGCAGCTGCGACAGGCTCGTCCGTATGCCTTGCGGGAATCGCTGTACAGGCCAGCTCAATACCCCTTGAAGCCTCGGCCAGTCAAACCCCGGGCCGGGGTCTTGTTTGCGCCCGGGCGCAATGTGCTCATGCCCTGCGATGTGCTCGATGGGGTAGCGCAGCGCAACGTCCTGGCAGACCCTGGCCAGCGTTTCGTACTGCGCGGGCTCGAAGTGCAGACCCTCCAGGCCCTCCAGTTCGATGCCGATGGAGTCGTCGTTGCACTGGCTCCGACCCCGGTAGAACGATTGCCCGGCATGCCAGGCGCGCAGGTCGCAATCCACAAACTGCCACAGCGCTCCGGTGCGCTCGATGAAAAAATGCGTGGACACCTGCAGTCCGCGAATGCCTTGGTAATAAGGGTGGGCGTCCCAGTCCAGGGTGTTGGTGAACAGCTGCTGCACGGCCCCACCTCCATATTCGCCTGGAGGCAGGCTGATGGAATGCACCACGATCAGATCCACCTGCGAGGCGGGTACCGGGCGCGGCCCGTGGTTGGGCGACACCAGCTCTCGGGCTGCCCGGTGCCAACCGCCCTCCCATGGGGGCGAGGCGGCCGAGGATGTAGCCTCATCCCAAGTCGTCATGCGGGTCCTGGTCATTGGGCACGGTGATGTTCAGACGGGCGATGCGGTAGCGAATCTGGCGCAGGCTGATGCCCAGGCGTGCGGCCGTGGCGGTGCGGTTGAAGCCTGCTTCCTTCAGTGCGCGGATCAGGATCTCGCGCTCCTGCTGGTCCAGCCAGGCCTGCAAGTCGCTGGGCAGCGGCACCGTGCATCCGCTGGCCAGAAGCTGTGGGCCCTGGCCCGTGTCAGCAGAAGTCGATGCATAGATCCCCGATGAGGTGGGGGCGGTGCTGACCGATCCTTCGTGCGCAGGTGCTGGCGGGGCAGGGCGTGTCGTGAGTGTCTCTGCCGCGCCGTTTGTGGGCTCGTCCACATGCAGCTCGTCGCCGTCGCTCAGCGCCACTGCGCGGTGCAAGAGGTTTTCCAGCTCGCGAACATTGCCGGTCAGGGGGTGGGCGGCGATGGCGTTCAGTGCCCGGTCGGTGAGCTGAGGTACCGGCATGCCCGACTCGCCCGCAATGCGGGTGAGCAGCGCGGCACACAGGGCGGGCAGGTCCTCGCGGCGCTCGCGCAGCGGGGGGATCACGATCTCGATCACATTGAGCCGGTAATACAAGTCCTGGCGGAACCGGCCCGCCTGCACATCGGCCGCCAGGTCGCGGTGGGTGGCGCTCACGATGCGCACGTCCACGGTCTCTTCCTGGGTGGAGCCCAGCGGCCGCACGCTGCGCTCCTGGATGGCGCGCAGCAACTTGGATTGCATGGCCAGCGGCAGGTCGCCGATTTCGTCGAGGAACAGCGTGCCCCCCCGCGCGGCCTGAAAATAGCCGTCGCGGTCTTGCGACGCACCGGTGTAGGAGCCCTTGCGGGCGCCAAAGAATTCGGCTTCCAGCAGGTTCTCGGGGATGGCCCCGCAGTTCACGGCGACCAGGGGGCCGTCGGCGCGCTGGCTGCTTGCATGCAGGGCTTGGGCCACCAGCTCCTTGCCGGTGCCCGACTCGCCATGGATGAGCACGGGCGCCATGCCGCGGGACACCTTGGCCACGCGCTGCTTGACGTTGCGGATGGCTTCGGACTCGCCCACCAGGCGGTCCAGGGCGGTACTTGCGCTGCTGGACTCGGCGCCCAGCGCCGGGTTGGCCGAGCGGCTTGACCCGTTGCTGCGTGCGGCGCGGGGCGCAGGAACGCCGCCCGTGCCCTGGATGGCCGAGGCCACGACCGAGCGGAACTGCTTGAGGTCCACAGGTTTGGTGAGGTAGTCGAACGCCCCCGCACGCAGGGCCTCGACCGCGTTTTCTGCCGAGCCGTAGGCGGTCATGACCACGCAGCGTTCGCGGCGCTGCTGGTCGCGCAGGTCCTGCAGCAGCTCCATGCCAAACCCATCCGGCAGCCGCATTTCGGTGATCACAGCGTCAAAACGGTGGGCCTTGAGATGCTCGCGGGCCTCCTGCACGCTGGATGCGGTCTCCACGCGGTATCCCTCGCGCAGCAGGGTGAGCTCGTACAGGGTGCGCAGATCGGGTTCGTCGTCTACGACAAGGATGGAGGCGGCAGGGGCGTTCATGGAAGTGGCAGTCAGACCACAATGGTGTCGAACAAGGTGGCAGTGTCGGCGGGGCGGGTCGTGCGGCGGAAGCCCACAGTGAAGGCATTGCCGCCGACATCGCCGCGTGCAGTGGGGCGGCTCAGGCGCTGGTAGCTGATGGAGGCGCCATGTCGCTGGCACAGCTCCCGACAAATATAGAGGCCCAGACCGCTGGAGCGGCTCTCGGACGAGAAGAAAGGCTCGAACAGATGCCGCTCCACGGATTTGTCCATGGGCGCTCCGTCGCTCCACACCTGCAGGCTGACCTGGCCAGTGGGCGTGTTGCGCGTGGTCACCGACAGTGAGTCGGGCTCCGGGCCCATGTAGCGCAGGGCGTTGTCCAGCAGGTTGACCAGAACGCGACGCAGATGCTCGGGGTCAAACTCCACCTGGATGACACCTGTTTCCAGAGAGACCACGGCGCGCCGCCGGGCTGGGTCCTGAGCCTGCCAGTCGTTCCAGATCTGCGCGACCGTCTCATCCAGCGTCACGGTCGAGGCAGGGGCATGGCTGATCTGGTGCTGCACGCGCGCAATGTCCAGCACCTCTTCGGCGATGCGGGCCAGGCGGTCGGCGTTCTGCTGCACCATGTGCGCGAGGCGCTTTTGTGCCGGGTCGTGCAGGTCTTCTTCCAGCAGGGCATTGGCCTGGACGATGGCCGCCAGCGGGTTGCGGATCTCGTGGGCCACGGCGGCAGACATGCGGCCCATGGCCGCGAGTTTTTCGGTGCGTAGCCGCGCTTCCATCTCCCGCAGGTCGTGCAAGAACATCACGCACAGCCGCTCGGAGCGCGTTTGCAACGCTGCGTTACGGGACGATGTGAGCCAGGTGCGTACATGCAGTCCGGTGGGGCTCTGGCCTTCGTGCAGCAGATCGACGTCGGCCGTCTGGGGCTGCTCGTGCCGGAAGGTACGCCGCGCCAGGATCACCAGCGGGTGCCACGCCGCGGTGGACGTCAAGGCAAACGGCAACTCGGTCAGCGCCATGCCCCCCAGCAGCTGCATTCCAGCCGGGTTGGCAATGCGCACCACATCGCTTTCGTCCACCACCAGCACACCATCGGTCAGGTTCTGGATGACCAGTGCACTGACCTGGGTCTGCACGCGGGCCGCTACCTGGCTTTGTTGTGCCACCTCTTGCTCGCGCGCCAGGCGGGTCGCCAGCTGATGCACCAGGTAGCTCACGATGAAGTAACCAGTGCCGGTCAGTGCACTTTGCAGGTAGCGCTGCCCTTCATCTCCCGTGCTGTACTGGCCCACCCACCAGGCCCAGCCCAGCAGCAGCAGGGTGACTGCGGCGGTGGTGCCCAGGGCCAGGGTCAGCGTGCCCATGACCGCTGCGATCAGGATGGGCAGGCCGAACAGGGGCGTGTAGTTCATGGTGCCCGCATGCAGCAACTGCAGCGCGGTGATGGCAGCCAGGTCCACGCCGATGGAGGGCAGCCACTGCGGTCCGGCGCCGGGCGAGGGCGGGCCACGGCGCGAGAGCACGCGCACCACCACCGTAGCCACCAGGTAGGCCACGCACACCGCCAGCGGGGTGGGTCCAACCACTTGGTTGATGAGTTGTCCGGCGCCCTGCAACACCAAGAGCGCCAGGGCCACCATGACGCGGCCCGTCAGAAAACCGAGCCACAGCCGTGCGAAGGGGGCGTCTGCGGAAGGCGGCAGTGGGCCTGCGGGCGCTGCTTGCATGGTCACAACGGCAAGGCGTCGCTCAGGCCGGGCCCATGCGCCGGTGCTCGGCGCTGCAATAGGCCTGACTGCCCAGCATCAGGGCTTCGGCCTGCGGGATGTGGACGCCGCAGTGCGCGCAGGCTAGCATGTCCTGGGGCAGGGCAGGCGGTGTAGGGGGCGCTTTGGGCGCCGCCGCATCAGGGGCGCGGCGGCTGCGCCAGATACCTACGGCCACCGCGATGACGACCAACAAGACCAGGTACTTCATGCGCTGCGGCCCAGAACAACTTCCAATACAAAACGCGAGCCCACATAGGCCAGCAGCAACAGGGCCGAGCCCGCATACAACACACGCACCGCATTGCGCCCCCGCCAGCCAAAGCGGGCACGGCCCAGCAGCAGCGTGGCAAAGGTCAGCCACGAGAGCATCGAAAACACGGCCTTGTGGTCCCACCGCCAGGCCCGGCCATACAGCGTCTCGCCAAACAGCCACCCGGCCAGCAAGGTGGCGGTGAGCAGTACAAACCCCGCCGTCACGAACCGGAAGGTCAGTCGCTCCAGCGTCAGCAGTGGGATGCCGCTGTGCGGGTCTTCAGCCTGCCGGATGTGGCGCTCGGCGCGTGTCATGAGCCAGGCGTGTACCACCGCCGCTGCAAACAGGCCATAACAAGCAATGCCCAGCGCCAAGTGCAAAGGCAGCCAAGCGGATGCGGTCACGTGCAGGGGCTGCCCCGGGAACAGCATCGCCAGCACGATGGCGGCCGCGCCCAGCCCTGCCAGTACCCAGCGTGACTGCATTTGTGGAAACAACTGCCGTTCCACGGCATAGACCGTGAGCACCAGCCAGGCAGTCATCGACAGCGCGGGCGCAAAACCGAACCGGGGCGCATCGCCCCACAGGCCCCAGACCAGCACGGCGCCGTGCAGCAACCACGCGACCAGCAGTGCACTGCGTGCTGCTGCAGCCCCCAGGCGGGAGGCTGCAGCAGCCGGCACGGCATAGGCCACGGCAGCGGCCAGGGCCAGCAGCCAACTGACGGGGGAGCTACTCGTTAAAATCATGGGCACAGTTTAGCCTTTCGCCCACCGCCAGCGCCCTGGCGGGGCTGCGCACGCAACGCCCTTGTTGACGGCGCGCAGCCAATACCGGAAACACCCCTATGGCCTCCGCCCTTACTGACAAACTCACGCGCCTCGTCAAGGAGATGCGTGGCCAGGCCCGCATCACCGAATCCAACGTCACGGACATGCTGCGCGAAGTGCGCATGGCGCTGCTCGAAGCCGACGTGGCCTTGCCCGTGGTGCGCGACTTCATCGCCCGCGTCAAGGAAAAGGCCCTGGGCCAGGAGGTGCTGGGCTCGCTCAAGCCCGGGCAGACGCTGGTCAGCATCGTCAACCGCGAGCTGGCCGCCACCATGGGCGAGGGCGTGGCCGACATCAACCTGGCTGCCCAGCCGCCCGCCGTGATCCTGATGGCCGGCCTGCAAGGTGCGGGCAAGACCACCACCACGGCCAAGCTGGCCAAGCACCTGATCGAAAAGCGCAAGAAGAAGGTGCTGACTGTGTCGGGCGACGTGTACCGCCCGGCGGCCATCGAGCAGCTCAAGACCGTGACCAAGCAGGCCGGTGCCGAATGGTTCCCCAGCACGCCCGACCAGAAGCCGCTGGACATCGCCCGCGCTGCCCTGGACTACGCCAAGAAGCACTACTTTGATGTGCTGTTGGTCGATACGGCCGGCCGCCTGGCCATCGACGAAGCCTTGATGAAGGAAATCAAGGACCTGCACGCTGCGATCAACCCTGTCGAAACCCTGTTCGTGGTGGATGCCATGCAGGGCCAGGACGCCATCAACACGGCCAAGGCCTTCAAGGAAGCGCTGCCCCTCACCGGCATTGTGCTCACCAAGCTGGACGGCGACTCGCGCGGTGGTGCGGCGCTCTCCGTGCGCCAGATCACGGGGGCGCCCATCAAGTTTGCGGGTGTCTCGGAGAAGATCGACGGGCTGGAAGTGTTCGACGCCGAGCGCCATGCGGGCCGCATCCTGGGCATGGGCGACATCGTGGCGTTGGTCGAGCAGGTCACGGCAGGGGTGGACATGGAGGCCGCACAAAAGCTGGCGGCCAAGGTCAAGAGCGGTGACGGGTTCGACCTGAACGACTTTCTCTCGCAGATCCAGCAGATGAAGCAGATGGGCGGGCTTTCGAGCCTGATGGACAAGCTGCCCTCTCAGCTCACCGCCAAGGCCGGTTCGCTGGACATGGACAAGGCCGAAAAGGACATCAAGCGCAAGGAAGGCATCATCCAGAGCATGACCCCCCTGGAGCGCCGCAAGCCCGAACTCATCAAGGCCACGCGCAAGAAGCGCATCGCCAACGGGGCGGGCGTGCATGTGCAGGAGGTCAACCGCCTGCTCAAGGAGTTTGAGCAGATGCAGGGCATGATGAAGAAGATGAAGGGCGGCGGCCTGATGAAGATGATGAAGCGCATGGGCGGCATGAAGGGCATGGGCGGCGGAGGCATGCCCAAGATGCCTTTCTGAAAGGTTTTCAAGCCTTTTTGGCACTAGGCGCTACAACCATATGCCTGGGATGCTATAAAAATATGAGTGAATAAAAAGCCGACACGTGTCGGCTTTTTTGTGGTTTGCCCGGCTGGGGGCGGTGGTGGGGTCTGGTACCTCAGGCGGTTTGCAAGGCCATGGGCCGTCCCATGCGCCCGGCGTGCAGCCAGGCGCGGCGCAGCACCGGGGGCGACCACGACTCCTCAGGAATCAGCAACAGCCGCTGGGCGCGCAGCGCACGGCCCAGCGCGATCTGGCTGGTCCACACCGCCAGCGGAATGGCCAGCGCCAGCGGCAAGCCCACGGGCATCAGCCACAACAGCGCGCTGCTGTCGATCAGCGCCACGCCCGCCGCAAGCAGGGCGATCACCGCGCTCATAGGGGCCAGTTGGCGCACCGCGTGGCGCCAGGGCACGGCATGGGCCTCGCGCGGGGGCGACTTCCACTCCAGCTTCAGTCCGGTCAACGCGATCAGCACAAACAGCGAATGCGCCAGCATGCGCACGGGCGCCTGCAGGATGGCCATGACGCTCTCCAGCACAGCGCTCTTGAGCAGACTGAAAGCGCCACCGTACTGCTTCTGTTCTCGGCGCATGAACACCGCCGTCACGCCCAGGATGCGGGGTAGGAACAGCAGGCACAGGGTCCAGGCCCACAGCGCCAGCAGCTCGGCGGGCAGGATGTGCCAGTCGGCCACCAGCTTGGCGCCCGACAGCCACAGGGCCGTGCCCAGCGTGAGGAAGGCCAGCCACAGCGGCGCAGACAGATAAGCCATGGCGCCGGTGATGAACATGGAGCGGTGCACGGGGTGGATGCCGGGCTCGGCCACCAAGCGCGCGTTCTGCAAGTTGCCCTGGCACCAGCGGCGGTCGCGCTGCAGTTCGGCCAGCAGGTCGGGCGGCTGCTGCTCGTAGCTGCCGATCAGGTCGGCCACCAGCCACACGTGGTAGCCCGCGCGGCGCATCAGGGCGGCCTCGACAAAATCGTGGCTCATGATGCCGCCCGCCAGGCCCCCCTTGCCGGGGATGGGAGCGAGCGCACAGTGTTGCATGAACGGCGCCACGCGGAGGATGGCGTTGTGGCCCCAGTAGTGCGATTCGCCCAGCTGCCAGTACTGCATGCCCAGCGTGAACAGGCGGCCGGTGACGCGCGACGCGAACTGCTGCGCGCGGGCGTGCAGCGTGACATGGCCGATGGCCTGCGTGGCGGTCTGGATGATTCCGGCCGTGGGGTGGGCTTCCATCAGCTTGGCCATGGAAACGATGCAGTCGCCGCTCATCACGCTGTCGGCATCCAGCACCACCATGTAGCGGTAGTCCTTGCCCCAGCGGCGGCAGAAGTCGGCCACGTTGCCTGCCTTGCGGTGCGTGCGGCGCGTGCGCAGGCGGTAGTACACCTGCACCTGGGGCTGCTGGCTGTGCTGCGCCAGGGCGTTGCGCAGCTCTTCCCAGGCAGCGCGCTCGGCGCGGGCAATGGCGGGGTCGTTGCTGTCGGAAAGCACAAACACGTCGAACGTGGTGCCGTGGCCGGTGGCGGCCACCGACTCGCAGGTGGCCCGCAGCCCGGCAAACACGGTGGCCACGTCTTCGTTGCAGATCGGCATGATGATGGCGGTGCGGGCGTCGGGCGCCAGGGTGTGCCCAGCTACGCTGCGCGCCGACAGCGCATGCCGGTCGCCGCGCAGCATCACCCAAAAGCCCATCAGCCCGGTCAAAAAGCCGGTCACCACCCAGGCGGACAGCAGGGCAAACAGCGCGATCTGGCCGTAGCTCAGCCACGCGTTTTCGTAGTCGGGCTGCACGCTGGCAAACAGGGTGCTGGCCAGGGCCGTCGTCAGCAGGGTGAGCAGCGCAAACGTCCAGCGGCGGCGCTGCGCTGCGCCTTGCCAAGCGGCGGTGGATTCAGCGGGGGCTTGTGCCGCCGTGGCCGGTGCAGGTTGTGGGGATGTACGGCCCGTGAGGCGCAGCAGCACGGCAGTGCCCACGCTGTTCCAGAAGCCGCGCCAGGGCAAGGGCACCATGGAGCCACGGTGCAGGGGCGGTGCCGTCACCGCATTGGGGTGGCGCTGCTCGCGCAGGGTGCTGCGTCGGCTGAGGGTTGGCCGGGGGTAAGCCACACCGCGCCGCGCGACCACGGCAGGGCCGGTGGATGCGTGGGTGCCGTGGGGGTCATGAGGGCTTACTCGGGAAGACTGATGTGCGTCCATGTTTCACTCACAGCGTGGTTGTCGTGTTGGAGAAAAGCGCGCAGCTCGATGGGCCGGTCGGCCTGCAGGCGCTGGATGCGAACGGTCATGCGCCACCCGCCGGTGGCGGGGTTGCGGTAGGCAATGTTTTCCAGCACCTTGCCGTTGGCATCGCTGGTCACAATGGCCTTGAGGGAGGCCTCCGCAGGCAGGGCCTTGAGAGCCGGGCCCTCGAAATCGACCACGTACTGCACCTGCTGGCGCAGGGCCTGGGCCGACAGCTTGGTGTAGCCCATGCCGCGGCGCGACTGGGTGGCCCAAGCGCTGGGCGGGCGCTGCTGTTCGTCGCCCTGCCAGCTCAGCTCATAGGCAAATTCCAGTGGCTGGCCGGGGGCTGGCATCTGGGCGGGCACCCAGTACGCCACGATGTTGTCGTGCGTCTCGTCGGGCGTATTCAGCTGCACCAGCTCCACACGGCCCGCGCCCCAGTCGTGCAGGGGACGGACCCAGGCGCTGGGGCGGCGCTCGTAGCGGGCTTCCACGTCCTCGTAGCTGGTCCACTGGCGGTCGCGCTGCATCAGGCCAAAGCCCTTGGGGTTTTTGGTGGCGAACGAGGTGACCAGTGTTTGCCGGGGGTTCTGCAGCGGGCGCCACAGCCACTCGCCTTCGCCCGTAGCCACCATGAGTCCGTCGGAGTCATGCACTTCGGGGCGGAAGTCCTCGTTGCGCGGCTGGTTCTCACCGAAGAAGAACATGCTGGTCAGCGGCGCAACACCCAGCGTGGCGATGGGTGGGGTGCCCGAGGCGGCGCGCACAAAAATACGGCTGCGCACCGTGGTGGTGGTCTGCGCGCCGGGCTGAATGTCGAAGCGGTAGGCGCCCGTGGCGCGTGGCGAGTCGAGCAGCGCATACACCGTGACCTGGGTGGACAGCGGGTCGGGCCGCACCAGCCAGAACTCGGTGAAGCGGGGGAATTCCTCGCCCCGGCCGCCCACGGTGTCAATGGCCAGCCCGCGCGCCGACAGGCCGTACTGCTGGCCTTGGCCCAGCGCGCGGAAATAGCTCGCACCCTGGAAGACCACCAGCTCGTCCTTGTAGGCGCTGGAGTTCAGGTGGTTGTGCAGACGAAAGCCTGCAAAGCCCAGGTCCCCCCAGGCCTCGGGCCGCAGCTGGTTCTTGCCGTAGTCGAAGTCCGCGCGGCTGTAGGGGATGTGGCGCACGCCCTGGGGCGTCACCTCGTTGATCAGCACCGGCTCTTTCTGGTACAGCCCCAGATGGAAGAACATGGCCTCGTAGGGCAGCTTCTCGGCCCGCCACAAGGCGCGATCAGGGCGCCAGCGGATGTCGCGCACCTGGTCGTAGTTGAGCTTTGCGAGGTCGGCCGGGAGCTTGTCGCTCACGGGCTGGTAGGGTTGGCTGGCGCGTTCGCGGGCGAGGCGGGTCACGCTCTCGAAGTCAAAGCCTTGTGCTTGCGCGCCGCCGGCCAGCAGGGCGGTGGCCAGGGCCATTGCGGGCCCTGCGTGCCGTCCGATCTGGCGAAAAAAGGAGGGAAAAACTGCGTGCATGCCAGGCATAGGGCAAACCCTGTGCCAGCTGCAAAAAACGCTGTGAAATCAACGGGTTGGAGGGGGCTCTGCGTGTAAGCAGTTGTGCAATGGCCTGTGGGCGCCGATCAGCCCCCGCTTTTTGTCGCCGGATGGCGACAGGGGGCGAGTGGTTGGATCAAAACACCCGGTAAATCAAAGACTTACTCGTGTCGCTCATCCGCGACATCGTCCGCATCGCCTGCATCCTGCTTGAACTGTCCAGGCGTCAGCGCGTGCTTTTGCAGCAGGCGGTAGAACTCGGTGCGGTTGCGTTGCGCCAGCCGCGCCGCATCGGCCACATTGCCATCGGTCATCTTGAGCAGGCCCACCAGATACTCGCGCTCGAAACGCTGGCGGGCCTCCGCAAAGCTGAGCACCTGGGTGGACGGGGTGCGGAGTGCGCGCTGCACCAGCGTCAGGGGCACCAGGGGGGTGGTGGACAGGGCACACACCTGCTCGACCACGTTGTAGAGCTGGCGCACGTTGCCCGGCCAGGCGGCGGTGGTCAGTGCCTTGAGCGCCTCTGGCGCAAAGCCAGACAGGCGCTTGTCGTATTTGCGGGACAGCCGGTCCAGAAAGTGGTTGGCCAGCAGCGCAATGTCCTCGCGCCGCTCGGCCAGGGTGGGCAGCACCAGCGACACCACGTTCAGTCGGTAGTACAGGTCCTCGCGGAACTGCGCGCTGGCCATGGCGGCTTCCAGGTCCCGGTGCGTGGCCGAGATGATGCGCACGTCGATGGGCGTGGCCTGGCTGGCGCCCACGGGGCGCACGGCGCGCTCCTGCAGCACTCGCAGCAGCTTGACCTGCAGGGCCGGGGGCATGTCGCCAATCTCGTCCAGCAGCAGGGTGCCGCCGTCTGCGGCCTGGAACAGCCCCTTGTGGTTGCTCACCGCATCGGTGAAGGCGCCTTTGACGTGGCCGAACAGCTCGGACTCCAGCAACGCCTCGGGGATAGCGCCGCAGTTGACGGCCACAAACGGACGGGCAGCACGCGGGCTCGCGCGGTGGATGGCACGCGCCAGCAGCTCCTTGCCCGAGCCGCTGTCGCCGCGCAGCAGCACGCTGGCGTCGGACTGGGCGACCATGTACGCCTCGGACAACAGGTCCGTCATGCGGTGCGACCGGCTCACGATCTCTGCCCGCCAGTCCTCGTTGGCATGCGGCTGCGCCACGGCAGGGGCGCTGAGCGCCAGCGCCTGCGCGATCTTTTCGAGCAGCTCCTTGCCGTCGTAGGGCTTGGTCAGGTAGGTGAACACCCCGCGCGACGTGGCCTCGACGGCGTCGGGAATGGTGCCGTGTGCGGTCAGCAGGATCACGGGCAGTGAGGGGTGGCGGGCACGCACTTCGTCAAACAGGGCCAAGCCGTCGCGCCCGGGCAGGCGCACATCGCTGAGCACCAACTGCGGGCGCGCAATGTCCAGCTGCGCCAGTGCCGCTTCGGCCGAGCCCACCGCCACCACGTCGTGCCCGGCGGCTTTCAGGCGCAGCGACAGCAGCCGCAGCATGTCGGCGTCGTCGTCCACCACCAGGATGCGGGCGGGTGGGGCGGCGCGGGTGGGGGCGGAAGAGGGCATGGCGGGTAGGTCGGTCAGGGGGCGGGCCGTGGCGCCGCGCCATTGCTCGCTGCAGGCGCGGCGGGGGCGGAGGGTGACGGTGCTGGGCGCGTGCTCAGGCTGCGCTCGATGGCGCGCACAGCCTCCAGGCGTTCGCTGAGCTGGTCATTGCGGCGTTGGCTGTCGCGCAGCTGCTGGGCCTGGCGGTCGAGCTGGTCCTCCAGCCGGCGTTGTTGCAGCAGCCGGGCCTCCAGCAGCCGGGCCAGGGGGTGCAGGGGCTGCGCTGCGGGGCTGGTGTTGCCCAGCACACGCTGCACCAGGCCCAGCGCGCGGGCGGTGTCCACGGCCTGACGGGTTTGCGTCAGGGCCGTGGCCAGCAGCAGCAGCGTGTCGGGAGAGGCGTCCTCCGCTTCGCCCAGCCGGGCGATTTCCTTGGCGAGTTCGGCAGGGGGCAGCTTGAGCACACGGTCCGCCTGGGCCAGCAGCAGCGCGACAGGGGTGTGGTTGGTGTCCGCGTCGGTGCCCCGCATTTCGGCAGGGCCCACTTCCACCGTCGGGGCCACGGGCACGGCAATGATCATCGCGACCGGTGGCGTCTGTGCGGGGGCGGCTGGGGGCGTGGTGGTGGCACAGCCTGCCAGCACGGCACCCAGTGCGAGCAGCGGCCATCGCAGGGCGTGGGACGGAAGGGTGGGACTGCTAGGCGGCATGGGGAAGTTCGATGCGAAAGAAGGAGTGTGCGCCTTCGTCCACCAAGCGCACGCTGCCGCCATGGGCCTGCACATATTCCTGCACGATAGACAGACCGATGCCAGTGCCGCGCACGGCATCGTCCGGTTGGCGAACACCCCGGTAAAAGGGTTCAAACACGCGGTCACGGTCCACCCGGTCCACGCCGGGGCCCTGGTCAAAGACGTCCAGACGCACATGACCGGGAGGTTGCGAGAGCACCAGCCGCACCGTGCCCTGGGGCGGTGAAAAGCGGATGGCGTTGGACAGCAGATTGCTGACGGCGGAGGTGATTTTGTCGGGGTCGATGAGCATGCGCACGGGCGGCCCCTCCACCCGCACGGTCAGGCCCTTGGCTTGCCACTGCAGCCGCTGGGCCTCGACCTGTGCCTCCAGCAGGGCCAGCAGGTCGGTGTCGCGGCGCTGCAATTGGCGCGCTTCGAAGGCCGCGGCGTTGAATCGCAGCAGGGCCTCGATCTCGCCCTGCAACTGCAGCGTGTTGTGATGCAGGATTTGCGCGACCTCGCGCTGGCCTGCGGTGAGTTCGCCCGTCACGCCGTCCTGCAGCAGCGCCACGCCCTCGCGCAGCGCGGCCAGCGGTGTCTTGAGTTCGTGGGACACATGGCGCAGGAAACGCGCCTTGTCGGCGTCCAGCTCCAGCAGCCGCAGCCTCAGCCATTCCAGTTGCTGGCCCAGCCGGCGAACGTCGTCCGGGCCGGAGATCAGCACCGGCTCGTCCAGCTGGTTTTCGCCCAGCTGCCGGATCGCACCCTCCAACCGCTTGAACGGCCGCGCGAGCCAGATGCCTAGCGACAACGCCAGCACCAGCGCCAGCACAATCGCGCCCACCACCTGGTGCGTCACGCTGCGGCGGCTTTGCTCCACCTCGTCCTGCAGCGCGTTATTGCGTTGGGTGTTGATGTCCTGCACCGTCTGCGCCATGGTGCCGTGCAAGGTCTCCAGGGCCACAAACTCTTCGGCAACCAGGCGTTCGTTGTCCAGTGCGCGGTCCGGCGGTGCGTCCAGCAGGGCTTTGACGGCATCGAGGTGGGTGCGCCACGCCTGGGCCTGCGTAGTTGGAAGGCCTGCGGCCTGCAGATGGTCGAGCACGGTGAGGGCCTCGACGGCCATGTCATCGAAGCTGCGGCGCAGGGGCGCATCCCGCAGCACCAGGGACTGCCGTGCCGCACGCTCCAGGGCCTGCCCGCGCTGGTTCAGGCCTTGGGCGGCTGTTGTCAGCGCAGTGGCCTCGGCCGTGCCGTGGCGGCTGAGCACCATGAGCTGCTCCAGCGTGTGCAAAGCCCGCAGCGAGCTGACCCCCAGCAAGCCGGCAATCAGCACGAACGCCAGCAGCAGCAGTTGCTGAAAGGAGAGGCCATGCAACAGGCCTTCGGCGGGTGGCGGTGCCGTGGGCGGTGTGCTGGGGGTGGGCATTGCGGCCAAAAAGGGCCCGGGGCGTGCGGGGTGTCGGTACCCGCGCGTCAGCCGGCCAGTGCGGCGGTTTCGTGCGTCAGCACCTCTCCCCGCAGGGTGTAGGCCTTGGCCTCGGTGATGGTCACATCCACCATCTGCCCCACCAAGCGAGGCTGGCCCACAAAGTTGACCACGCGGTTGCACTCGGTGCGGCCCATCAGCTCGGTGGCGTCGCGCTTGGAGGTGCCTTCTACCAAGATGCGCTGCACCGAGCCCACGCGGCTTTCGCTGATGGACTTGATGTTGGCGTTGATGACGCCCTGCAGGTGCTGCAGGCGGCGCAGCTTCACATCGTGCGGCGTGTCGTCGTGCAGGCCCGCAGCGGGCGTGCCGGGGCGGGGGCTGAAGATGAAACTGAAGCTGTTGTCGAAGTGGATATCGTCGATCAGCTTCATCATCTTGTTGAAGTCGTCCTCGGTCTCGCCGGGGAAGCCCACGATGAAGTCACTGCTCATGGCCAGGTCGGGGCGGATGGCGCGCAGCTTGCGCACCGTGCTCTTGTATTCCATGGCGGTGTAGCCGCGCTTCATGGCCATCAGGATGCGGTCGCTGCCGTGCTGCACGGGCAGGTGCAGGTGGCTGGCCAGCTTGGGCAGCTTGGCATAGGCCTCGATCAGCCGGGGCGTGAATTCGTTGGGGTGGCTGGTGGTGTAGCGGATACGTTCGATGCCGGGAATGTCCGACACGTATTCGAGCAGCAGCGCAAAGTCGGCAATCTCGGCCGTGCCACCCATCTTGCCCAGGTAGGCGTTCACGTTCTGGCCCAGCAGGGTGATTTCCTTCACGCCTTGGTCGGCCAGGCCCGCCACTTCCACCAGCACGTCGTCAAACGGGCGGCTCACTTCTTCGCCCCGGGTGTAGGGCACCACGCAGTAGCTGCAGTACTTGCTGCAGCCTTCCATGATCGACACAAAGGCCGAGGCGCCTTCGACGCGGGCGGGCGGCAGGTGGTCGAACTTTTCAATCTCGGGGAAGCTGATGTCCACCTGCGGTTTGTCCAACCGTTCACGCTGGTTGAGCATCTCGGGCAGGCGGTGCAGGGTCTGGGGGCCAAACACCACGTCCACATAGGGTGCGCGCTTGATGATCTCTGCGCCTTCCTGGCTGGCCACGCAGCCACCCACGCCAATCTTTACGCCGCGCGCTTTCAGGTGCTTGATGCGGCCCAGGTCGCTGAAGACTTTCTCTTGCGCCTTCTCGCGCACCGAGCAGGTGTTGAAGAGGATGAGGTCGGCCTCGTCCACGTTCTGCGTGGGCTCGTAGCCTTGGGCGGCGTTGAGCACGTCGGCCATCTTGTCCGAGTCGTACTCGTTCATCTGGCAGCCGAAGGTTTTGATAAAGACTTTTTTGGCCATGGCAATTTCGCAAATAGCAAGCAAACACCGCGCCCGACATGGCGCGGAGACTGTGAATGTCACAACGGCGCAGCGGCTTCGCGGCGGCGCAGGGAAGGGGTTACTTCAGAGCGGCGCCTGAGCCGGTCGTGATGTTGGTGATGATGGCGTCGCTGCCTTTGCGGGGCTGCGCGGCCTCGCCTTCGGTCAGGATCCAGGCGGCATGCAGCATGCCGGTGCTGTTCTCCTGCACGTAGTTGACCTTGAAGGTCTGGCCCAGCACCGTGTGTGCCATGACCAAGGTGTTTTGTGGGCTGAACAGCCGCATGCCAGGGGCCATGCGGATGGTCTTGCCGTTGAGTGTGGCTTCGGACGCGGTGTTGATGCTCAACGTTCCACGCAAAGCGGCTTCGGGGAAGGGGCGCGAAAGGCCCAGGCCGGGCTGGGTCTGAGCCGAGGCAGGTGCCACGGCGCAGAGCGCTGTGCAGGCCACCGCTGCCAACAGTGCGGCCTGCCGAAAGCGGGACACCCGATGGGCTGGGGGGTGGCAGGAAGAGGGTGTGGTGCAGCGGTTCATGGTTTACATCCAGGGGCTGAAGGCACAATTTTAGAAGGGGTTGCCAGAGTGGCACATCCCTTGGGCAAGTCAAGCGGCCCCGTGCATCGATGGGCAATGGAGCGGGTTTTGGGGCTCGCCTGAAAGAAAAAACCCACAGTGGGTTGCCTCACTGTGGGTTTTTGTATTTGGTGGTCGTAGGTGGACTTGAACCACCGACATCAGCATTATGAATGCTGCGCTCTAACCAACTGAGCTATACGACCGCAGACCAAGATTATAGAACAAAAATTATTGGTGTGTGAAGTTTGCAGGGCGTTTGTTCATGAACGCGTCCATGCCTTCCTTCTGGTCCTGGGTGGCAAACAGCGCGTGGAACAGGCGGCGCTCGAACATCACCCCGTCGGCGAGTGTGCCCTCGAAGGCACGGTTGACAGATTCCTTGGCCGCCATGACAGCAATCTGCGAGAAGCCGGCAATGAGGATGGCAGCGCCCAGCGCTTCGTCCATGAGCTTGTCGTAAGGCACTACGCGGCTGACCAGTCCGGCGCGCTCGGCTTCGGTGGCGTCCATCATGCGGCCGGTCAGGGCCATGTCCATGGCCTTGGACTTGCCCACGGCGCGGGGCAGGCGCTGCGTACCGCCAGCACCTGGGATCACGCCCAGCTTGATCTCGGGTTGGCCGAATCTGGCGTTGTCGGCGGCGATGATGAAGTCGCACATCATGGCCAGCTCGCAGCCGCCGCCCAGTGCAAAGCCGCTGACGGCAGCGATGACGGGCTTGCGGATAGAGCGGATGGTCTCCCAGTTGCGGGTGATGTAGTCGCCCTTGTAGGTGTCGGCAAAGCTGTACTTGGCCATGGCGCCAATGTCCGCACCCGCAGCGAAAGCCTTTTCGCTGCCGGTGACGATCATGCAGCCAATCTTCTCGTCCGTATCGAACGCCTTGAGGGCAGCGCCCAGTTCATTCATGAGCTGGTCGTTCAGCGCGTTGAGCTGCTTGGGCCGATTGAGCGTGATGATGCCGACCTTGTCCGCTTCAACGCGGACCTCGATGGTTTCGTAAGCCATGAAATCTCCTGGGGGTTGTGGTTGGTTATGCAAGCTGCAGCAATATACCCAAGCCGGTAGGGCCTTGTGGTCGTCAGGCCAGCCAGCGTCCCAGCGCCGCAGCATCTGCCACCGCCAGGCTGATGGTGTCTGGTGCCATGGATGTCGCGGCGGCATTGCGTCGGCCCTTGGTCGGGGTGTTGGCCGGCTGGGCCGGTGGCAGTTCCAGCGGTAGGCGCAACAGTCGCCCGTCGCGGGCAACCAATGCGTGCAGGCGGGTGTTGTTGCCCGCGTAGAAGCTCACGTCGTCGAGCTTGCTGATACGCCAGCCCTGGCCTTGCACCTCTACACCCAACCATTCGTCGCCTGCGGACATCCCAGCGTTTTCTGCGGCACCTCCCCGCAGCACGGTCTTGAGCTGCACGCTGTGGTTCTCGGCCACGCGCAGGCCCAGGCGCTGGGCCAGTTGCGGCCGGTCGGCCTTGAGCGCCACGCCGTGGGCGGCCAGCAGCTCCTCCAGTGGCAGGTCCACGGTACTGTGCACCCAGTGCGCCAGCTCCTTGTCGAAGGGGCGGCCCGTGAGGTCGTGGATTACGGCGCGCAGATCCGCTTCGGTCATCGGGCCACCCGCGCAGCGCTGCCATAACGTGCGCATCACATCGTCCAGCGTGGCTTTGCCTTCGCGCCGCAACGCCAGGTCCAGGCACAAAGCCACCATCGAGCCCTTGGTGTAGTAGCTCACGGTGGCGTTGGGTGTGTTCTCGTCCTGCCGGTAGTACTTCACCCAGGCGTCGAAACTGGCCTGGGCGACGGTTTGCACCGCCCGGCCCGGGGTTTGCAGCACCTGGTTGATGGTCTTGGTGACGAGCTTGAGGTAGGTCGCGTCGTCCAGCAGCCCTGCGCGGCGCAGCAGCAGGTCGTCGTAGTAGCTGGTAAAGCCTTCGAAGAACCACAGCAGCTCGGTGTAGTTCTCCTGCGCGTAGTCGTAGCGGACGAACTCAGCGGGCCGCAAGCGCTTGACGTTCCAAGTGTGAAAGTATTCGTGGCTGATGAGGCCCAGCAGCGTGGTGTAGCCCTCACTGGCCCGCGCCTCACCCTGGCGCGGCAGGTCACGCCGTCCGCAAATCAGCGCCGTGGAATTGCGGTGTTCCAGCCCGCCATAGCCGTCTCCCACGGCGTTGAGCATGAAGACATAGCTTTTGAAAGGCGCCTTGCCTTCGCGGTGCCAGAAGCGGATGGCGGTTTCACAAATTTTCTGCGTGTCCGCCAGCAGGCGCTTGCCATCGAACGACGGTGCCGCACCAGCCACCACGAACTGGTGGGCAATGCCGCAGGCCTTGAAGCGTCCCACCCAGAAATTGCCCAGCTCCACCGGGCAGTCCACCAGTTCATCGTAGTCGGTCGCCGTGTACAGGCCGAAGCCTTGGTTGTCTGCCTCCAGCGGCCGCAGACCTGTGGCAGCAGCCCAGGTCGCCGTGGCAGCCGTGCGTGCCAGCTCCAGTGTGTGGGGCTGTTTCTCTTGGCCATGCACGCGCAGGCATAAGCTGGTGCCGTTAAAAAAGCCGCGTGAGGTGTCCAGCCAGGCGGTGCGTACGGAGCTGTCGTAGGCGCAGAACTGGTAGGTCAGCACCAAGGGCTTGCCCTCCGCGCATTGCACTTGCCAGCGGTGCTTGTCCAGTTGGGCCGGTTGCAAAGCGCGTTGGCCTTGCCGTGCCGCCAGAGCCTGCAGATTTTTGGAGAACTCCCGCACAAGGTAGCTGCCCGGAATCCAGACCGGCAATGACAGTTCTTGCGATGCCGAAGGCCGCTGCACCGTCAATGTCACCGTGAACAGATGTGCGTGCAGGTCCGTGGGTTCGATGCGGTAGTGGATGTCCGCTGCAGAGGCTTTGCGGGAGAGGGGCATGGCATGTGCCGCGGGAGGGCCGCGCGGGGTCGTCGGTCGAGGGACTTTCAGCGGGGGTCAGTTGGCGGATGACGTATCGCTGGCGGCTTCTGCCAGGCGCTTTTCCACTTCCTGGGCTCCAATGGCGCCGGGCACCCGGGTGCCGTTGGCAAAAATCAAGGTGGGGGTACCCGTGATCTTGTGCTTCTTGCCGAACGCCAGGTTGCGCTGCAGCGCGCTGGTATCGCAACTGGCGGCTGGCGCAGGCTTGTCACGCACCATGTGGTCTTGCCAGGCGGTGGCTTGTTCCTTGGAGCACCAGATGTTGCGCGACTTTTCTGCCGAGTCGGGGCTCAGGATAGGGTACAGGAACAGGTACACCGTCACATTGCTGATCTGCTGCAGATCGCGCTCGAAGCGCTTGCAGTAGCCGCAGTTGGGGTCTTCAAAAACCGCCACCTTGCGCTTGCCGTCGCCACGCACAATGGTCACGGCGTCTTTCAAGGGCAGGGCCGAGAAGCTGACCGCAGTCAGCTTGTTGATGCGGTCTTCGGTCAGATTGCGGCGTGCCTTGGAGTCGATGAGTTCCCCCTGAATCACGTAGTCGCCCTTGGCGTCCGTGTAGAACAGGTCGGTGCCGATGCGCACTTCGTACAGCCCCTTCATGGGCGTAGCGCGCACTTCATCAATCTTGTCCATCTGAGGGATGCGCTCGGCCAGGGCCTTGCGGATGGCGTCTTCCTGCGCGGTGGCGCTCAGGCTCAGGGTAGCTGCCGCGACGGTCAGCAAAGCGGTGGTCAGTTTCATCATGTTTCCGTTCAATCAACTTGCGTGATCAGCGCATCCCCATGGCCTGGCGTGCCACAAAATTCTTCAGCCAGTCACTGTGCTCAAAGCCCTTCATGCCCCAGTTGCGCAGCGCCTGCCAGGGCGCTTCCTGGCGCGCAAACAGCTGCTGCAGTCCATCAGTCGCCAGGCCCATCGCCACCAGGGCCGCCTTGCGCTGCCGTTCATAGCGCCGCAGCAGCCGCAGGTCGGCCACGCTGCGCCAGTAGTCACGGGTACGCAGCACGTCTGCCAGCGCCGCCACATCAGCCAGACCCAGGTTCAATCCTTGCCCTGCCAGTGGATGCACGTTGTGGGCTGCATCACCTGCCAGCACCCAGCTGCGGGCACCGACGCCCGCGGCTGACCCGGCGCCGCACCAGCGATCTGCCTTGGCCAGCTGCAGAGGCCATGTGGCGCGTTCTGCTATGAGTTCGAGGTTTCCGAGTGCCTGTTGGCTGGCTGTTTGCAATTCCTGCGCAAAAGCCTCGGCAGGCAACGCCATCAGCGCCGCGGCTTGCTCCTCAGGGACGGACCACACCACGGCGACAGAGTTCCCCTGAGGTCCCTCCAGCGGCAAAAAAGCCAGGATGCCCTGCGGCAAAAACCACTGGCGCGCCACCTGTCCATGTGGGTGTTCGCAGCGCACCCGGGTGGCAATGGCGTGCTGGGGATAGGGCGTCACGTCAAATTGAACGCCAAATTCGGCACGGGTGGTGCTGGAACGGCCTTCGCATACGACGGTCAGGGGGGCTGCCACGGGGCTGTCCACCACTTCTACCAGCGGCTGAAACCGCACGGCCTGAGCCAGGCGTTCTTCGAGGGCCGGCACATCCACGATCCACGCCAGCGCCTCCACCCCCTGGGGGGCGGCATCAAAATGAACGCGGCCATCCTGATCGCCCTGCACCTGCATGTGCTTGACGGCGGTGGCGTGTTCGGTGTCGGGCCAGCTACGCAGCGACTCCAGCAGGCTGCGCGACGCTGCATTCAGTGCGTAGGCACGCACGTCGGTGGCCGCAGCACTGCGCGGGGCAGGGGCTGGCACCAGAGCCACCTTCAGCCGTTCTCGCGCCAGCAACAACGCCAGGGTTCGGCCCACGATTCCGGTGCCACGAATACAGATATCAAAGGTTGGGGCCATGAGGGGCATTGTAGGAGGGGTCTTACCCACTTCCTGGACAGGGCAGAATTGCGGTCCGGCCTATCTGGCCCCCTTTTTCAGGAGCACCTGGCGTGAGTTTCCCTTCCGAGTCCGATCTGTCCGGCACCATTGCGCGGCTGTTTGTGTATCCCGTCAAATCCTGCGCGGGCATCGAGGTGCAGCAGGCATTGCTGACAGAGACCGGCCTGGATCTGGACCGTGCCTGGATGGTGGTGGATGCGCAAGGCCTGTTTCTTACCCAGCGCAGCCTGCCACGCATGGCGCTGATCCGGCCGCAACTCAAGAGCGACGAAATGGTGCTGCGCGCCCCTGGCATGCTGGCGCTGCATGTGGCGATCGATGCAGTGGAGGCCCCGGCCACGGTGACCGTCTGGCGCGACACGGTCCCTGCGTGGGACATGGGGCCCGTGGCGGCCCAGTGGTTTTCTGATTTTCTGGGCCAGCCTTGCCGTCTGGTCCGGTTTGATCCCGAACACCGGCGTCTGTCCAGCCTGGAGTGGACTGACGGGGTTGAGGCACCCAATCAGTTCGCGGACGGGTTTCCGTTGCTCGTGACCAGCGAGGCGTCCCTGCAGGAGCTCAATGCCCGGCTCACTGCCGGTGGTCACGCTGCCGTGGGCATGGAGCGGTTTCGCCCCAATCTGGTCCTCGCTGGCGTGGAAGCCCATGATGAAGACCGTGTGGATGGGCTGCATGTGCAGGCAGACGATGCCACTGGTGTCCGCCTGCAACCCGTCAAACCCTGTGCGCGGTGCCCTATCCCGAACATTGACCCGGCCACCGCCGAGAGCAACCCGTCAGTAGGTGACACATTGCGCAGTTACCGCCAGGACAAGCGACTGGACGGCGCCATCACCTTTGGCATGAATGCCATCGTGCGCGAGGGGGCGGGCCAGTGGCTGCGCGTGGGGCAGCGCATCGCGGGCGATCTGCGGTTCGATTGAGAGCCTGATCCGGGCAGTCTGTAGCGAGTGCCGGGCGGGCCCGTAAAATCGGCGGTTTGTCTCCAGAACACCAGAAAGCCCTGCCATGAGCCTCCAATGCGGCATCGTGGGCCTGCCCAACGTCGGCAAGTCCACCCTTTTCAACGCGCTGACCAAGGCTGGCATTGCCGCCGAGAACTATCCCTTCTGCACCATCGAGCCCAATGTCGGCGTAGTGGAAGTGCCGGACCCCCGCCTGCAGCAACTGGCCGGGATCATCTCGCCCGAACGCATCGTTCCCGCCATCGTCGAATTTGTGGACATTGCCGGCCTGGTGGCTGGTGCCAGCCAGGGCGAAGGCCTGGGCAACCAGTTCCTGGCCCACATCCGTGAAACCGACGCCATCGTGAACGTGGTGCGCTGCTTTGAAGACGACAACGTGATCCACGTGGCTGGCCGTGTGGACCCCATCTCGGACATCGAAGTGATCCAGACCGAGCTGTGCCTGGCGGACATGGGCACCGTGGAAAAGGCGCTCAACCGCTATACCAAGGCCGCCAAGTCGGGCAACGACAAGGACGCCGCCAAGCTGGTGGCGCTGCTCACACGCATCCAGGCCGCGCTCAACGAAGGCAAGCCTGCCCGCTCGGTCGAGATCACCAAGGAAGAGCAGCCCCTGCTCAAGTCCCTGTGCCTCATCACGGCCAAGCCCGCCATGTTTGTGGGCAACGTGAGCGAAGACGGTTTCGAAAACAATCCGTTCCTGGACCGCCTCAAGGAATACGCCGCCAGCCAGAACGCCCCCGTGGTGGCCATCTGCGCCAAGATGGAAGCCGAAATGGCCGAGATGAGCGATGAAGATCGCGACATGTTCCTGGCCGAGATGGGCCAGACCGAACCAGGCCTCGCGCGCCTGATCCGTGGCGCTTTCAAGCTGCTGGGCCTGCAGACGTACTTCACCGCCGGCGTGAAGGAGGTGCGCGCCTGGACCATCCACATCGGCGATACCGCGCCCCAGGCGGCTGGCGTGATCCACGGCGACTTCGAGCGCGGCTTCATCCGTGCGCAGACCATTGCCTTTGAGGACTTCATTGCCTACAAGGGCGAGCAGGGAGCCAAGGATGCGGGCAAGATGCGCGCCGAAGGCAAGGAATACGTGGTCAAGGATGGCGACGTTCTGAATTTCCTCTTCAACGTGTGACCACCCCGCAGACCCGTGTGGGTCTGCCGTGCTCCCCGCCATCCCTGTCTGCCCTTGGGCTGGCAGGGATTTTTTCTGGCGATGCCGCCGATCGATCCCGCGGCCGTCCACCCATTTACCCGTTGTGGGGTTTTGCGCATGAATACCGGAATCCTCTACGCCGCCCTCGCCTATGTCGCATGGGGCTTATTCCCCCTGTACTTCAAGCAGGTGGCCGATGTGCCATCGCTGGAGGTGGTGATGCACCGCACGCTGTGGTCGCTGGTGGTGGTGCTGGGGTTGCTGGCCGTCCGCAGGCAATGGGCGTGGATGGGGGCCGTGCTGCGCCAGCCCAGGGTGCTGGGCGCCTTTGCGCTGTCGGCGGTGCTGTTGTCGGGCAACTGGCTGACCTACGTGTGGGCGGTGCAGAACCACCACGTGGTCGATGCCAGCCTGGGGTATTTCATCTTGCCGCTGGTGAACGTGGCGCTGGGCTTCGTGTTTTTGCGCGAGCGCCCCCGGCCAGGCCAATGGCTGGCGGTGGCGGTAGCCGCAGCCGGTGTGCTGTGGCTGGCAGTGCAGGCAGGGCGCCTGCCCTGGATCGCGCTGGTGCTGGCGCTGACCTTTGGCTTTTATGGCCTGCTGCGCAAGGTGGCAGTGCTGGGCGCGCTGGAGGGGCTCACCCTGGAGACGCTGATGCTGGCGCCGGTGGCTGCTGTGGTGCTGGCGTGGTGGAGCTGGCAAGGGCAGGGCGCGCTGGTGCACGGGGACCTGTCCACCGTGGGGTGGCTGCTGTTGGCCGGGCCCATGACCGCCATCCCCTTGCTGCTGTTTGCCGCTGGCGCGCGACGCATCCCCATGTCCACACTCGGCATCCTGCAGTACATCTCTCCCAGCCTGCAGTTCGGGCTGGGGGTGTGGGTGTACCACGAGACCTTTCAGCCCGCGCGTCTGGTCGGTTTCGTGTTGATCTGGGCCGCGCTGGTGGTGTACAGCGTGGAGGGCTGGTGGACGCGTCAGCGCGTGGCGGTTGCCTGATCCGGCAGAGACGGATCGCTGCTGCCGCTGGGATGCGGGGGAAACGCGCTGTTCGTTCTTTGCCACCGCACGCCACAGTCCGCGAACTGTTTGAAAAAAACCTGTTGCCGCCGTCGGATACCTTGTTTGTACGCGCCGGGTTGACATGCGGACTGCAATGCCCACACTGGGTGCCTGGTTCCATTTCCTATCCCCTTGCACCGGGTGCTTGGCGCCTTCCTCGCGGTTGCGCGTTGGTGCCCCGGTGTCCAGCCCATGCCCTCATCCACCGACCTGACGGCTGCATTCGCTATTGCCCGGCGGCACGTGCACCTCTTGCAGCACCAGCCACAGGCTTTTCCCCCTCCGGCTGATTCGCAGGGAGCGGTGGAGTGCATAGAGACCCATATCTCCTGGGTGCTGCTGGCTGGTGACTTTGCCTACAAGTTCAAGAAGCCATTGCAGCTGGATTTTCTGGACTTCAGCACCCAGGCGCTGCGGCACGCAGCCTGCGAGGAAGAACTGCGCATCAACCGCCGCACGGCACCAGGCCTGTACCTGGGCCTGGTGGGCTTGGTCGTCGTTGCGGCAGAGGACGCGCCCGCCACGCTCCGGCTGGTGCCCTGGCAAGACGCTCCGCCTGGCGCCGAACCCGCTGTGTGGATGCGGCGGTTTTCCCAGGATGCACTGCTTGCTACGGCTGTGGACGAGCATAGCGTGGCGCCCGCGCAGATCGATCAGCTGGCACGCCATGTGGCGCAGCTCCATGCCGCTGCCGCGGTCGCTACAGGCGCTGAGGTTTGGGGCTCGGCGGCGGCTGTGCGTGCGCCGGTGGACGACTGCCTGGCCGCCCTGCGCGCCCCGGTGGCAGCCACACTGCCCGGTCTGGGCCCGTTGCTGGAGCAGGTGGCCGACTGGTGCCAGCAGCAAGCGCAGGCGCTGGCCCCCGTGTTCGAGGTACGGCGGGCGGGCGGCCGGGTGCGCGAATGCCATGGCGATTTGCATCTGGCCAACATTGCGCTCATCGACGGCCAGGCGCAGCTGTTCGACGCCCTCGAGTTCAACGCTGCCTTGCGCTGGATCGACTGCGTGGCTGACATTGCCTTTGTGGTGATGGATCTCGCGGCCCATGGCCGGACGGATCTCGCCTGGCGCTTTGTGAACCGGTGGCTGGAGCACACGGGCGACTATTCAGGCCTCTTGGTGTTGCGTTACTACGGTTGCTACCGTGCCCTGGTGCGGGCGCGGGTTGCCGCCCTGAGGCGCCATCCACCGGGGGGTGCCAGCGGCGCGCAGGCTGTGCCAGCCGTGGAGAGGTATCTGGAACTGGCGGCGTGGTGGACGGGGCAACCGGCTGCGCGCTGGCCGGTAGCACGTCCTGCCGCGTTGTGGCTGGCCCAGGGCTTTTCCGGTGCAGGCAAAAGTACCCATGCGTTGACCCTGGCGTGCCAGCGTGGAATGGTGCGCGTGCGGGCCGATGTGGAGCGCAAGCGCCTGTTTGGACTGGCGCCAGAGGCTGCCAGCGATGGCATACCGGGTGGCATCTACACCGCCGAGGCCACGCGTGCACACGCACGAGCGACTGGCGCAGGTGGCGCGCGAGGTGCTGGCGGCAGGCTACTCCGTGATCGTGGATGCCACGTTCCTGGACCGTGATGCCCGCGCGCTGTTCCTGGCCCTGGCCCTGGCCGAGTCTGTGCAGGTGCCGTGTCACATCCTGTCGTTCGAGGCCCCTTTGCAGGTGTTGCGCGAGCGTGTGCGCCTGCGTGCGTTGGCCGAAGGCGGTGCGTCTGAGGCGGATGTTTCGGTGCTCGACGCCCAGTGGGCCCGCGCCCACCCGCTGCAGCCCCACGAAGAGGCCATCACCCTGCACGTGGACACCACGGCGCCCGTGGACTGGGACCTGCTGTTGCCGCCCTGACCCCCGGCGACCGGCGTACTGCTACACCGACAGGTGCCCCGGCATGAAGTACAGCAGCACGCTGGTCATTGCCAGATAGCGCAGGAACTTGCCCATGGCCATATAGGCCATACATGGCCAGAATGGCAGCTTGAGCCAGCCGGCCACCGCGCACAGCGGGTCACCCACCACGGGCAGCCAGCTCAGCAGGCAGGCACGCGCGCCAAAGCGCTTGAGCCAGTTCAGTGCCCGCACTTCCGTGGCATTGCCCCGCGCCTTGTCCACCGCCTTGTGCGCCCCCAAGCCCATCCACCAGCTCACGCCGCCGCCCAGGGTGTTGCCCACAGTGGCCACCAGAATGGCGGGCCAGAACAGGTCGGGGTTGAGCTTGATCAGGCCAAAGACGGCGGGCTCTGACCCCAGCGGCAGCAGCGTGGCCGAGATGAACGACACCACGAAGACCGTACTCAGGCCGAACTGCGGCAAGGCCAGCCATTCGAGCAACTGGTGCATCCAGATTTCCATAGCCGTTGAGTGTAGAGGGCGGTGTGGGCCTCTTTTGCCCCTGGGGGCTCTGTCCTACAACGGCGCGCGTCATTGGCGCATGGTCGGGCGCCGGGGGCTTTTGTATTGTGAATGCACATTGGCCCTGAATGACAACCCCAGGAGGTCGCCCATGCTGGTCCTGCCCGCCGCACCCACGCCCCACCACTCCCGCCCCGCTGCTCCCTGCCCCCCCGCGACCCGGTGGTCGTCGGTGGCTGTGGCGCTGTTGCTGGCGGCCTGTGCGCACAGCCCTCAGGCCGCCGTACCTGCGCCGGGGCTGCAAGGGGGACCAGCCCTGTGGGAGCCCGCCACGGCGTCTTGCGACCAAGAGCCCACCGCGCGGCCTGCGCTGGAACGCATTGGCCGCGAGTTGCAGCCCCAAGGCATGGCGTTGCAGGCTACCTGCACTGCCGGCGGCGGCTGGGTGGTGCAGGTGCAGGTGCTGGATGGCACCAAGGCGCACAAGGTGGTGCGCGGGCCGCTGGCCGATGGGCAGGCGGTGGACATGGGTACACCGTCGGGCGCGGTGCTGTCAGGCGCGGCAGCCGGGGCCAGCGGCTTCTCGCCCGATGTGTTGCACAACCGCCAGTGGCTGCGCACGCTCATGGCGCGCCACCAGTTCGACAATCTGCCAGATGCTTGGTGGCATTTCGCGCAGCGGGGCGCTCCGCCGGCACAGCCTGCAGACACCGATCTGGCCGCGCGGTGAGGTAAGACCCTGCCCTGGGGTCGAGCGGCTACAGGGTGCGAGAGGCGAGGGTGCGTGTCCATGGGGCTGAGTCAATGGAGCCCGGACCGCAGATAGAAACTGTGTGCGCCCCATTTCAGTTGCTGAAATTTTGAGCAGGTACAATCCCGCCTCCTTTTTCAGCATCTTTTGCTGCCTCTCGCTGCCCCTCCCCGCTCATGCAAATTGGCCACATTCCACTGGCGAACCGGTTGTTCGTCGCCCCGATGGCGGGCGTCACCGACCGGCCGTTCCGCCAGCTGTGCAAGGCGCTGGGCGCGGGTTACGCGGTGAGCGAGATGGTGACCTCGCGCAAGGACTTGTGGAACAGCCTCAAGACCTCGCGCCGAGCCAACCATGAGGGGGAGCCGGGGCCCATTGCCGTGCAGATCGCCGGCACCGATGCGCCGATGATGGCCGAGGCCGCGGTCTACAACGTGGAACGCGGTGCGCAGATCATCGACATCAACATGGGCTGCCCGGCCAAGAAGGTGTGCAACAAATGGGCGGGCTCTGCGCTGATGCAGAACGAGGCATTGGCGGTGGAAATTGCCGCTGCCGTGGTCGAGGCCTGCGCGCCTTTCAACGTGCCCGTCACGCTGAAGATGCGCACCGGCTGGTGCCAGGAGCACAAGAACGCTGTGCAGCTCGCGCGCCAGTTCGAGGCCGTGGGCATCCAGATGCTCACCGTGCACGGCCGCACGCGCGAGCAGGGCTACAAAGGTCAAGCCGAGTACGACACCATCGCAGCCGTCAAGGCGGCCGTGAAGGTGCCCGTGGTGGCCAACGGCGACATCACATCGCCCGAGAAGGCGCGCGACGTGCTGGCCGCCACCGGCGCCGACGCGATCATGATCGGCCGTGCCGCCCAAGGCCGGCCGTGGATCTTCCGCGAGGTCGGCCACTTTCTGGCCACGGGCGAACACCTGGCACCACCGCTGGTGGCCGAGGTGCGCCGCCTGCTACTGGACCACCTGCACGACCACTACAGCCTGTACGGCGAGCTGACCGGCGTACGCAGTGCGCGCAAGCACATTGCCTGGTACCTGCGCACACTGCCGGGCGGCGAGGCCCTGCGGGCACACATCAATACGATCGAAGACTGCACCACGCAGTGGCAGGCAGTGGCCGACTACCTGGACGCCCTGGGCCAGCAGATGGACCGACTGCCTGCTGCCACCGACGTGGATGCCGACACAGAAGAACAAGAGGGATTGGCTGCATGAGCAAGAAACACATAGAAGAATGCGTGCGCGAGAGCCTGCAGGGCTACTTTCGCGACCTGGGCGGCGAGACGCCCGATGGCATGTACGACATGCTGGTACGTGTGGTCGAGAGGCCGCTGCTGGAAGTCGTGATGCAGCAGGCCGACAACAACCAGTCGCGCGCAGCCGAATGGCTGGGCTTGAACCGCAACACCCTGCGCAAGAAGCTGGTCGAGCACAAGCTGCTCTGACCGAGTTCGTCTAATTGCTATTTATTTTGTAGCTGTTTGCGCATGATGCACTAGCACTACAGCCCGTTTTTATTCAAAACCTCCGCACCACCACCATGAACGCACTCCTCTCCGTCTCTGACAAGACCGGCATCGTCGAATTCGCGCAAGCGCTGCACGCACTGGGCATCAAGCTGCTGTCCACCGGCGGCACCGCCAAGCTGCTGGCCGACAAGGGCCTGCCCGTGACCGAAGTGGCCGAGGTCACCCAGTTTCCCGAAATGCTCGACGGCCGCGTGAAGACGCTGCACCCCAAGGTGCACGGCGGCCTGCTGGCCCGCCGCGAGCTGCCCGAACACATGGCCGCGCTGAAGGAGCACGGCATCGACACCATCGACCTGCTGGTGGTCAACCTCTATCCGTTTGAAGCGACCGTGGCCAAGGCGGGCTGCACGCTGGCCGACGCCATCGAGAACATCGACATCGGTGGCCCCGCCATGGTGCGCAGCGCTGCCAAGAACTGGAAGGACGTGGGCGTGATCACGTCGGCCGACCAGTACGACGCCGTGCTGGCCGAACTGAAGGCCGGTGGCAAATTGAGCGACAAGCTGCGCTTTGCGCTGTCGGTGGCGGCGTTCAACCGCATCGCCCAGTACGACGGCGCGATCAGTGACTACCTCTCGTCCGTCACGTTCGAAGCAGAAAAGCTGTCGGAAACCTACGTGCCCACGCGTACCCAGTTCCCTGGCCAGAGCAATGGCATCTTCACCAAGGTGCAAGACCTGCGTTACGGTGAAAACAGCCATCAGCAAGCCGCGCTGTACCGCGACCTGTACCCCGCACCCGGCTCGCTGGTTACCGGTGTGCAACTGCAGGGCAAGGAGCTGAGCTACAACAACATTGCCGACGCCGATGCCGCGTGGGAATGCGTGAAGAGCTTTGAAGCCGCGGCCTGCGTGATCGTCAAGCACGCCAACCCCTGCGGCGTGGCCGTAGGCCTGGACGCACTGAGCGCCTACAGCAAGGCCTTCCAGACCGACCCCACCAGCGCCTTTGGCGGCATCATCGCCTTCAACCGCGTGGTGGACGGCCCGGCTGCAGCCCAGGTCAGCAAGCAGTTTGTCGAAGTGCTGATGGCCCCCGACTTCACCGCCGAGGCGCTGGAGATCTTCAAGGCCAAGGCCAACGTGCGCCTGCTCAAGATCGCGCTGCCCGCCCACGGTGGCAGCACCGACTGGGAGCGTGGCCGCAACGCCATGGACGCCAAGCGCATTGGCTCGGGCCTGCTGCTGCAGACCGCTGACAACCACGAGCTGTCGCTCATCGACCTCAAGGTCGTGACCAAGAAACAGCCTACGCTCGAAGAGATGGAAGACCTGCTGTTCGCCTGGAAGGTCGCCAAGTACGTCAAGAGCAATGCCATCGTCTTCTGCAAGGGCGGCATGACCATGGGCGTGGGCGCCGGCCAGATGAGCCGCCTGGACTCCGCCCGCATCGCTAGCATCAAGGCGGGCCACGCAGGCCTGACCTTGCAAGGCACGGTCGTGGCGAGCGATGCGTTCTTCCCCTTCCGCGACGGCCTGGACGTGGTGGTAGATGCGGGTGCGACCTGCGTGATCCAGCCCGGTGGTTCGATGCGCGACAACGAAGTGATCGACGCTGCCAACGAGCGCGGCGTGGCCATGGTCTTCAGCGGCGTGCGCCACTTCCGCCATTGAGATGACGGTGATCGCAACGGGTCTTGTAGCGGTGCGCGTGCATGCACCGCGACGATGAGACCCCGCCACCCCGGCCTCGCTGGCTGGGGTGGGCCCTGGCGGTGTTCATGGCGCTGGTGGTGTTGGGCATGCTCAACCTGGGCTGGCGCATGCTGCAGCCGGGGCCAGGTGCTGGCGGGCAAGGCAGCGCTGCCTCACCGCCCTCCGCATCGGCCGGACTTCGCCTGGTGGAAGCATCCGATTGCCTGCGCTGCCATGGCATGGAGCGCCACTACGTCGGCCCTTCGTTTCAGCAGATTGCAGCGCGGTACCGTGACAGCGCCGACGTGGTCGATTACCTGGCCGGCAAGATCCGCAACGGCAGTGTGGGCGAATGGGGCCGCACCGTGATGCCACGCCACCCGCAAGTCACGGAAAGCCAGGCGCGTGAGATGGCGCAGTGGCTGGTGTCGCTGCCGCTGCCGTCTGCTGCGGCACCCGGGGCGCCTGTCTCAGAGGCCGCATCGGCGCCACGCTGACGGCGATGGCGACCGGGGCTACAGGGGTGAGGGGCGAGATGCCCGCTGGGGCTCAGGCCCCAAAGTTCATTGGCAGGCCCACATAGTTTTCCGCCAGCGACACCGAGGCCGCACGGGAGTGCACCAGGTAGTCCAGCTCAGCCTCCTGGATCTTCTGGCCAAACTCGCCGGTTTCCGGAAAGCGGTGCATCAGCGAGGTGAACCACCAAGAGAAGCGCTCGGCACGCCACACGCGGCGCAGGCAGCGGTCGGAGTAGGTGTCGATGCCCACGGACGATTTCTCGTTGTAGAACTCGGACAGGGCGGTCCACAGATAGCCCACGTCGCTGGCGGCCAGGTTCAGGCCCTTGGCACCGGTGGGGGGCACGATGTGGGCGGCATCACCGGCCAGGAACATGCGGCCAAAGCGCATGGGTTCGGCCACAAAGCTGCGCAGCGGGGCGATGCTCATCTCCAGCGCCGGACCGGTCACCAGGTTGGCGCGGGCCTCGGGGTCCAGGCGGTTGCCCAGCTCGGTCCAGAACTGGTCGATGGTCCAGTTCTCGACCTTGTCGGTGGTGGGCACCTGCACGTAGTAGCGGCTGCGCGTGGCGCTGCGCATGCTGCACAGCGCAAAGCCGCGCTCGGTGTTGGCGTAGATGAGTTCGTGCGACACGGGCGGCACGTCGGCCAGCACACCCAGCCAGCCAAAGGGGTACACGCGCTCGTAGGTTTTGAGCAGGTCGGCCGGGGCGCTGGCGCGGCACACGCCGTGGTAGCCGTCGCAGCCCGCGATGAAGTCGCAGGCCAGCTCATGGGTCTGGCCGTCCTTCTCGTACGTCACGCGCGGGTGTTGGCCGTCAAAGTCGTGCACTTGCACGTTCTGCGCGTCGTACACGGTGGTCAGGCCTGCTGCTGCACGCGCATCCATCAGGTCGCGCGTCACTTCGGTCTGGCCGTACACCGTCACGCGGCTGCCGCCGGTCAGTTCGTGCAGGTCGATGCGGTGGCGCCGGCCCTTGAACAGCAGCTCGATGCCGTCGTGCGGCAGGCCCTCGGCATGGGCGCGGGCGCTCACGCCTGCCTGGTCCAGCAGGTCCATGCAGACCTTCTCCAACACCCCGGCGCGGATGCGGCCGAGCACGTAGTCGGGGCTGCGCTGCTCGATGATGACGGCGTCAACGCCAGACTTGTGGAGCAACTGACCGAGCAGCAGGCCGGCGGGGCCGGCACCAATGATGGCAACCTGGGTGCGCATGGGAAACCTCTGGGAAAGGGATGTGGAAGCTGGGGAGATACCGAAAACCAATGGCCTTGAGCGTAGGTTGATCCAGATCAAAGCGATATCCGACAACGCCGATTTCGTGCGATCAGTCGATGCTTTGTGCGATGATCGCGCAGTCTCAAGGGTGGCCGCGTCTGCAACCTGGGCCGCCATGGCTCTGAGTCGCTGCAGGGCCTCCGCCAGCGCTGGTGTCCCCCCGAGTCCATCCACCTGCAATTCACTCATCACCTCTCATGGCCTCCACCCCCATCGCCAAGGCAGACTTCATTGAAGGCATGGCCAAGGGCATGGCCGTGCTGGAAAGTTTTGACACCGAGCGCCAGCGCCTGAACGCCACCCTGGCGGCGCAACGCACGGGCCTCACGCGCGCGGCGGCGCGGCGGCACCTGCTGACGCTGGCGCACCTGGGGTATCTGGAGACGGATGGCAGCTACTTCTGGCTGGCGCCCAAGGTGCTGCGGTTTTCGGGCAGCTACCTTGCGTCTGCACGGCTGCCGCGCGTGCTGCAGCCCACGCTGAACCGGCTGGCCGCGCAAACCCAGCAGTCGTTCTCGGCGGTGGTGCTGGATGGGGATGAGGTGGTGATCGTGGCGCGCAGCGGCGTGTATGGCGCGCCGGCGCGGGTGCTGGCCTATGGCTTGCACCTGGGCGCGCGGCTGCCGGCCCACCCTACGTCCACCGGGCGGGTGTTGCTGGCGGCGCTGCCCCCGGCGGAGCTGACGGCCTGGCTCAAGAACCGGCCCCTGCACCGCCTCACGCCGCTGACGATCACGCAGGTGGGCCCGCTGCGGCAGGTGATCACCAAGGTGCGGCGCGACGACTATTGCCTGGCGGTGGAGGAGCACGAGCTGGGCGTGCATGCGCTGGCCGTGCCGCTGCGCAACCTGCAGGGCCACACGGTGGCGGCGCTCAACGTGGTGGCATCGCCCAAGCAGATGGACGAGGGCAGCCTGCAGCGCGACATGCTGCCGTTGCTGCAAGACGCTGCCCGCGAGTTGCGCGGACTGCTGTGAGTCTCCTTCGTCGCAAGCCTCGACGCCATGAGAAATGGCCCTCGTGAGGGCCATTCAGTGTCAAATTGGCATCAAGTGCTAGTGCAGTATGCGCTACCAGCTATTATTTTGAGAGCGTTTTGAACACTTCGCGCGCCGCAGCCACGGTGGCTGCCACGTCGTCGGCAGTATGGGCGGCGCTCACGAAACCGGCTTCGTACAAGGCCGGTGCAATGTAGATGCCCCGGTCCAGCAGGCCGTGGAACAGTTGGTTGAAGCGCGCACTGTCGGTCTTTAGCACCTGGGCGTAGTTTTGCGGCAGCTCGGGCAGCAGGAAGAAGCCGAACATGCCGCCCTCGCAGTCGCCGCAGAACGGCACCCCCTCTGCCGTGGCGGCGGCTTGCAGCCCATCGACCAGCGAGCGGGTGCGGGCCGACAGCGCATCGAAGAAGCCAGGCTTCTTGATCTCGCGCAGGGTGGCCAGCCCGCAGGCCGTGGCTACTGGGTTGCCCGACAATGTGCCTGCCTGGTACACGCCGCCCAGCGGCGCGAGGTGTTCCATGATGGCGCGCGGGCCGCCAAACGCCGCCAGCGGCATGCCGCCGCCGATCACCTTGCCCAGCACGGTGAGGTCGGGTTGGAAGCCAGGGATGCTCTTGGCGTACACGCTTTGCGCGCTGCCCAGGGCCACGCGAAAGCCCGTCATCACTTCATCCAGCACCAGCAGCGCACCGTATTCGGTGCACAGCTCGCGGCAGCGCTTCATGAACGGCACGCTGGCGCGCACCAGGTTCATGTTGCCCGCAATAGGTTCGATCATCACGCAGGCCAGCTCCTTGCCGTGCAGGGCAAAGGCTTCTTCGAGCTGGGCAACGTTGTTGTATTCGAGCACCAAGGTGTGCTGCACCACTTCAGGCGGCACACCGGCGCTGGTGGCATTGCCAAACGTGGCCAGGCCCGAGCCGGCCTTGACCAGCAGCGAGTCGGCATGGCCGTGGTAGCAGCCCTCGAACTTGATGAACTTGCTGCGGCCCGTGGCGCCGCGGGCCAGGCGAATGGCGCTCATGCCCGCTTCGGTGCCCGAGCTCACAAGGCGGATCATCTCCATCGAGGGCACCAGGCTCAGGATCTCTTCGGCCAGCTCCACTTCGCGCTCGGTCGGTGCGCCAAAGCTGAAGCCTTCGAGTGCGGCCTTCTGCACGGCTTCCAGCACCGCCGGGTGGCCGTGCCCCAGGATCATGGGGCCCCAAGAGCCGATGTAGTCGATGAAGCGCTGGTCGTTGGCGTCCCAGAAGTAGGCGCCTTGTGCGCGTTTCACAAAGCGGGGCGTGCCGCCCACGGCCTTGAAGGCCCGCACGGGCGAATTCACGCCGCCGGGAATCAGCGCCTTGGCGCGTTCGAACAGGGCAATATTGAGATCAGTGTTTGGTGTCATGGGGGGGCATCACAAAGCCCTCAAGGGCTTGTGCTTCATCAATCGTGGGTTCTTCTTCGCTGTCGTTCTCGTCGTCTTCCGGCTGCGCCCAGAACATGCGGTCGGGCACGATGTGCCCCATGCCGGGGCGAAAGCCCGCGTCCAGGCAGCGGTCGAGGTAGCCCAGCGCTTCGCTGGTGGCTTCGCCCAGATCGTTGCCGCTGGCCACCAGGGCGGTGAGGGCGGCCGACAGGGTGTCTCCCGCTCCGGAGAAGGTGGCGTCGAACAGCTCGAACTTGCCACTGCCCAGCACGGTCTGGGGTGAGGCCAGCACGTTCTCCACAAATTGCTCGGGCAAGGGGATGCCAGTGACTAATGTGTAAGGCACGCCCATCTCGGAGGCTGCGCGGGCAATGTCGCGCGCGGTGGGGCTGCGCTCGCCCGTCCAGTCCGGCAGCAGCCAGCGCCACAGCGTGCTGTGGTTTCCAACCAACACCGAGGTCTGGGGCAGCAGCAGCTCGCGGAAGGCGTCGAGGTACTCGTCAATCAGCTCTTCCCGCCACCAGGACAGGTTGGGCATGTAGGCGATCACGGGGACTTCGTCGTAGTCGGTCGTGATCTCGGCAATGGTGCTGATGTTCTCGGGGCTGCCGACAAAGCCGACCTTGATCGCCTGCACGGGCAGGTCTTCCAGCACGGCGCGCGCCTGCTCGGACACAGCCTCGTCGTCGAGGCAGAAGTGGTCGAAAATCTGAGCGGTGTCGCGGGCATAGGCTCCGGTGACCACGGCGATCGGGTGTCCGCCCACCGATGCAATGGTCGTGATGTCGGCGGTCAGTCCGCCGGCTCCGCTGGGGTCGCTGGCGTTGAATACCAGCACACAAGCCGGGCTCGCTTCCTCCGCGTCATCGTCGTCAATATCGGGAATTTCGGAGGGGGGAAGGGGGGCTTTGATGGTCATGGACCAGATCCTGCTGGAGGGGTGGCACGGAAGCTGCAGGCCGCGGAAATCGCTAGATACAATCGTTGCATTCTATGTGAAGGCCCTTTAAGCTGTGACCGACTTTAAAACTTGGATGTGTTTGATTTGCGGCTGGATTTATGACGAAGCAGAGGGTTCTCCCGAGCACGGCATTGCACCTGGCACGCCATGGGATCAGGTTCCAATGAATTGGACCTGCCCAGAATGTGGCGCCCGCAAGGAAGATTTCGAGATGGTCCAGATCTGAGGCGCTTCAGCACCATTTGCTGCTGCGTTGTTTATTTTCTCCATCGGGAGCAGTGACAATTGACTACAACAGGCGCATCTTTCAAAGTGCTCGTGGTGGATGACAGCAACACCATCCGTCGAAGCGCCGAGATTTTTCTCAAGCAGGGGGGGCACGAAGTCTTGTTGGCCGACGACGGCTTTGATGCTTTGGCCAAAGTCAATGATTACCAGCCTCAGCTGATTTTTTGCGACATCCTCATGCCCAAGCTCGACGGGTACCAGACCTGCGCCATCATCAAGCGCAATGCCCGTTTTGCAGATACTCCGGTAGTGATGCTGTCCTCCAAGGACGGCGTGTTCGACAAAGCGCGTGGGCGCATGGTCGGCTGCCAGGAATATCTCACCAAGCCGTTTACCAAAGACCAGCTGTTGCAGGCCGTGCAGCAGTTTGGCAATTCCCAACAAGGAGCCATGTAATGCCCATTCAGAAAGTATTGGTCGTCGACGACTCGAAGACCGAGTTGATGTTTTTGACGGACCTGCTTCAGAAAAAAGGCATGCAAGTCCGTACGGCAGAAAATGCCGAAGAGGCATTCCGTCGCTTGGCCGAAGAAAAGCCTGACCTCATCCTCATGGATGTGGTGATGCCTGGCCAAAACGGTTTTCAGCTCACGCGTGCCATTACCCGCGACCCCCTTTATGCCGACGTGCCCATCATCATGTGCACCAGCAAGAACCAGGAAACCGACCGTGTCTGGGGCATGCGCCAAGGTGCGCGCGGCTACATCACCAAGCCGGTGGATCCCGCCGAGCTGCAGGCAAAAATCGACGCTCTGAACTGAGGCTGCGGCGCGCTCATGGCAAACCGCGAAGCCCTACGGGAGCTCCAGACCCGACTTGCCAGCCGTTTGCAGGCGGCAAGGTCCGAAGGTACGTCCGTGTCCTCCTGGCTGGCTGTAGAGTCCGCCGGGAGTTTCTATCTGCTGCCCCTGGGGCAGTCCGGGGAGATCTTCCCCTGGGTGTCGGTGCAGGCCGTGCCTTACACCCAGAGCTGGTTTCTGGGTGTGGCCAACCTGCGCGGCGGCCTTGTGGGCGTGGTCGATCTGGCCGGTTTGCTGGGCTCTGCTGCCCCGCGCACCGAGCAGGCCTTGTCCGAAGCCAGTCTGCTGGCGTTCAATGCCGCGCTCGAAGTCAACGCTGCCTTGCTGGTGGACCGCCTTGCCGGTCTGCGTGGCACGGACGCGTTCGTGTCGTCCGAGCCGCCCGCCGAGGATTCGCCCAGTTTCTTCGGTACCACCTATCTCGATTCCAGTGGCACACGCTGGCAGGAGCTGAACTTGCAGATCCTGTCCCAACATCCCGCTTTCCTGAGCATCAGTGCTTGAGTTTTTCTGTAAGGCTGCACCATGTCCGTCGTCAATCAATTTGGAAAACTGTTCAACCGGAAACCCGCCACGCCTGACGCTGGCGCAGCCACCGGCACGACCGACGATGGGCAGGACGTCCTGGCCACGGGAGCGCTCGACGGTTCGCAACTGCGTGACTCCTATCAGGCCGAAGGCATGAACAGTGTCCAGGGCGATCCCGATGGCTACACCCCCGAACTGACTGCCCCCGAGGCTGACGAGGATCTCATCAGCCTGCCGCTTCTGGGACGCTCGACCGCTGCTGGCCACCAACGCCGTCTGCTGGCCCTGCTGGCCGTGGGTGTGGTGGTGCTGGCCTTGATCGCCGGCTGGGTGTTGCAGCAAGCGGACCGGTCTGCGCAGCAGCTCGCTGCCACCGGCCAGTCTCTGATGCAGTCGCAACGTCTGGCCAAGTCGGTGTCACAGGCGCTGGTGGGTAGTCCACAGGCCTTCCCCGACGTGGTCGAAAGCTCTGGCGTGTTGGCCCGCAACGTGCGCGCCCTCAATGCGGGTGACAACGAACTGGGTGTTCAGTCGCTGGGAGAACCCTTCAAACCCGATCTGGATGCCGTCAACCCCCTGATGGAACGCGCCGAGCGCAATGCCAGCGTGGTGATGGGGCAGCAAAAGATCCTGACACAGGTGGGTGATGCTCTGCGCACTATCAATCGCCAGTCGTCCGACCTGCTGGAAATCGCCGAAACGGTCTCCTCGCTCAAGCTGCAACAGAACGCCCCTGCGGCCGAAATTTCTGCGGCGGGCCAGCTGGTGATGTTGACGCAACGTATCGGCAAGTCCGCCAACGAATTCCAGACCATGGAAGGCGTGAGCCCCGAGGCGGTGTTCCTGCTGGGCAAGGATTTGAATTCCTTCAAGGAAATTGCACAGGGCCTGCTCGAAGGCAGCCCCGAGCTGCGCCTGTCCGCCACCAAGGACGCGCAGACCCGCGAGCAACTGGATGCCCTGATCAAGCTGTACGAACAGACCCGCACCCAGGCCAGTGCCATTCTGGGCAACCTGCAAGGTCTGGTGTCTGCCCGCGAAGCGCAGTCCGCCATCATTGCCGACAGCGAACCACTGCGTCGCCAGCTGGAAGGGCTGCAAACCAAGCTGTCTGCGCAGACCGGTCTGGGTGCAGGCCAGTTCGCCGCTCTGGCCTTGGCAGGCTTGTTCGTGCTGCTGTGCGGTATCGGCATTTCGCGCGTCCAGCTGCTGGACAGCCGTGGTCGCCAAGCAGCGGCTGAAAATCAGCAACGCGACGCCAAGCGCCAGGAGCAAGAGGCCAAGCGCGTCAACGACGCCAACCAGGCCGCCATTTTGCGTTTGATGAACGAACTGCAGTCGGTCGCTGAAGGTGACTTGACCCAGGAAGCCACCGTGACCGAAGACATCACGGGCGCCATCGCCGACTCGGTGAACTACACGGTGGAAGAACTGCGCCAGCTGGTGGGCAGCGTGCAGAACACGGCCACCCGCGTGGCGCAGACGACCGCGCAGGTGGATAACACCTCGACCGAGCTGCTGGCCGCATCGACCGAGCAGCTGCGCGAAATTCGTGAAACCGGCCGCTCCGTTCTGGACATGGCGACCCGCATTAACGAGGTGTCCACACAGGCGCAAGAGTCCGCCACGGTGGCCCGCCAGTCGCTGCAAGCGGCTGACTCCGGTCTGCAGGCCGTGCAGAACGCCATCGGCGGTATGAACTCCATCCGCGACCAGATTCAGGACACCTCCAAGCGCATCAAGCGCCTGGGCGAATCCTCGCAGGAGATCGGTGAAATTACCGAGCTGATTTCCGACATTACCGAGCAGACGAACGTGCTGGCCTTGAACGCTGCCATTCAGGCAGCGTCCGCCGGTGAAGCTGGTCGCGGCTTCTCGGTGGTGGCGGAAGAAGTGCAGCGTCTGGCTGAGCGTTCCGCAGACGCTACGCGCCAGATTTCTGCCCTGGTGAAAGCCATTCAGACCGACACCCAGGATGCCGTGGCCGCTATGGAGCGCTCCACGCAGGGTGTGGTGGAAGGGGCTCGTCTGTCTGACAGCGCCGGTACCGCGCTGACCGAGATTGACCGCGTGTCGCGCCGTCTGGCTGAACTGATTGAGCAGATTTCGTCTTCGACTTCCCGGGAAGCTGTTCTGGCCAACGAAGTGGCCGACAACATCCAGCACATTTTTGCGGTGACCGAACAGACGGGTGAAGGTACCCGCACCACTGCGCAGCAGGTGCGCGAGCTTTCGCACATGGCCGAGGAACTGCGCCAATCGGTGGCGCGGTTCAAGATCGCCTGACGCAGCAGTTAGTCATCAACCAGCTGGCTCATTGCAGCCGGGGACGAATCCATGTCATCTATTGATGTCAACAATGCATCGGCCGCAGATGGGACCCAGGGAGATCAGGACCTGGGTCCTTTGGCTTGGGTGCTTGACGAGCTTCGCAAGTCGCTGGACGCTGCTGTCAAGGCAATGCGACGCTTTGTGCGTGATGCCGAGGTAGCGCGCGAATCCGATCTGGCGGCGCTAGACGCTGGCCCCTTGCGCATTGCGCGCCAGCAACTGCACCAGGCCTGCGGTGCCCTGGAAATGGTGGGCATGGGACCGCCCGCGCTGGTGTTGCGGTCCATGGAGTCGGCGGTGCAGAAGTTTGTGCAGCGCCCCGAGACGTGCAGTGACGACGCTGCAGCAGTGATCGAGCGCGCCAGTTTCGCCCTGATCGAATATCTCGAAACCGTTCTGGCGGGCAAAGCCGTATCGCCGGTGGCTCTGTTTCCGCAATACCGCGATGCACAGGCATTGGCAGGAGCCGACCGGGTGCACCCCGCCGACCTGTGGCCGGTGGAGCGTCGTTTCCGTGAACCCGAAGGTGCTGTGTCGCGCCCCCCGCTGTCCTACGGCCCTGAAGCCCGGGCGCGGCTGGATGCGGCGGTGCTTCGCATCGTCAAATCGGGTGACCTGAAGGCCGCCCTGAGCTTGCGCGACACCTGCCTGGGCTTTGTGGCCGCGCAAACAGATCGGCAGGCGCGTGCGTTCTGGAAAATCTGCGCAGGTTTCTTCGACGCCTTTGGCTCGGGTCTTTTGCCGCCGGATGTGTACGTCAAACGCGTGGCATCCCGTGTGCTCATGCAGTACGCCACGCTGGCCAAGGGTGATCCGACGATCGCCGACCGGCTGGTTCAGGATCTGCTGTTCTTTTGTTCGCAGGCCCGGGTGGCAGATCTGGCAGAGGATGCAGCGCCCTCGCTGCGTGCTGTTCGCCAGGCTTTTGCGCTGGACCGGTTCAAACCGGTGGACTACGAAACCGCCCGCTTCGGGCGTTTTGACCCCGCAGTATTGACGCAGGCGCGCAAGCGCATTGCTTCGGCGACAGAAACCTGGTCGGCCCTCGCAGGTGGCGACCGCAACAAACTCAAGCCGGCCGCAGACCAGTTCAGTCTGGTGTGCGATTCGCTGCGCAAGCTCCATCCAGGCAGCGAAAACCTGGCGCAGGCGTTGACGCGTGCCCTCGACTCCACCACCCGATCGGGCGAGCCCCCATCGCCCGCGCTGGCGATGGAGGTGGCCACCTCGGTGCTGTACCTGCAGGCGGCTTTTGAAGAGCTGGACGCGGCAGACGACCAGATGGAAGCCCGCGCCAGCCGACTCGCAGAGCGACTGGACGCGGTCACGGCGGGCGCTGAGCCCGAGCCCCTGGAACAATGGATGGAAGAGCTGTACCGCCGGGTCAGCGACAACCAGACCATGGGCAGCGTGGTCGATGAGCTTCGGGTGACCCTGGGTGAGGCCGAGAAGGCCATGGACCAGTTTTTCCGCAGCCCCAAGGACACCGGTGTGCTGGCTACCGTGCCCGGGCACCTCGCGCAGATGCGTGGCGTGCTGTCGGTGCTGGGGCTGGACCAAGCCTCGCTGGCTGTGGTCCGTATGCGCGACACGGTGGAGCGCCTGCTGATCAACGAGGTGCCCGAAGAGGAACGCCAGAGCGCGTTTGAAAAGCTGGGCAACAGCCTGGGCGCACTGGGCTTCCTGATCGACATGCTGAGCTACCAGCGCACCATGGCGCGCAAGCTCTTTGTGTATGACGAGGACCTGGGCGAACTGCGCATCCTCATGGGAAAAACCCGTGCACGCGCCTCCGATGCCATGGAAGAAGCTCCGGCCAAGCTGGAAGAGCGTTCTGCCACCGTGGTGCCCGACGTGATTCCCCGCTTTCCGGTGCAGGAGCCTGTCAGCGAGCCCACGGACTTTGCTCCGTTCCCTGATTTTGAATCGGCCCCTGCGGCCGATGCAAGCCCTGCGGCAGAGCCCGCCGGCCTGGCCCCGGATATCTCCTTTGACGTACCTGCTCCTGTCGTGGCGGCACCGGCGCCGGCACCAGCCGAGGCATCTTCTCCTGTGGCCGCGGCTGCGCCCGCCGCAGTGCCCGATGTGGAGGATGAACTGCTTGACGTGTTCCTCGAAGAGGCGCGTGAAGTGGTGGTCAACGGCTTGGCGGCCATTGACCAGCTGCGGGGCGAACCCGGTGACCTGAGCGAGCAGACCGCGCTGCGCCGCGCGTTCCATACGCTCAAAGGCAGCTCGCGGATGGTGGGGCTGAATGACTTTGGTGAGGCGGCTTGGTCGATGGAGCAGGTGCTCAACGTGTGGCTTGCCGAGCAAAAGCCCATGCAGCCCAGCTTGCTGCAACTGTCAACGGACGCACTGCATGCCTTCAGCCGGTGGGCGGACGATATTGCTGCGGGTCGCGCAACCGGCTGGGACCCCGAGTCCTTCCGCCGGTCCGCCGACGCCATGCGTATGGATGGCACCCTGGTACCGCTGGTGGTGCCGTCCGATGGCAGCGTGTCTCCCGAACCTGCAGCGCCGCAGGTTGAACCGGAAATTGCCGAGACAGCGTTGGAGCCAGTGGCTGCCTCGGCTGCCGAGGTGCCCCACGACGAGCTCACGGTGCCCGACTTCCAGGCCACTGAGATCTCGATGCGTGGGTCCGACCAGCCGGCCGAAGCCGTTGCCGCAGCGCCGGAAGCGGCCGAAGAAATTGACTTCTCGGTGTTCACGGCTGCGCTGAACGAGTCTGCTCACGAACCCGCGCCCGTGGTCGACCCGTCCAGTGCGGACTTTGTGCTCGATCTCGAACTGCCTGATCTGGAGCCTGTGGCGGGTGCAACACCGGCGCAAGAGATTGCTCATGCAGACCCCGTCGATGTGCCGCTGGAAGCTCCGGCGGACGCTATGGACGAGGCGCCGTTGCTCCCAGAAGAACTGGTGCTCGATGCGGGCGAACTGCAGGACGTGGTGAGTGCCGATGCCCCTGCCAACGTCCCGTCGGATGGGTTGGAGGCCCTGGATGTTGCCGAGCTGGAGAAGCTGCTGGAGGCCGAGTCGGCCGAGGCAGCCGAATTGCTGGCTCCCGTCGCCGAAGCCGCAGCAAGTTCCGAGGCACTGCCACAGGACATCGGTGCGGATGTGGAGCCCGCGCCAGAGGTGCCAAATCTGCTCGATGCCCTGCCGCAGGAAGAAGGTGGCAGCGACGATGCCGTCAAGGTCATTGATACGCTGCGTATCGGTATCCCGCTGTACAACGTGTACCTGAACGAGGCCGATGAGTGGTCGCGCCGCCTGGTCACCTGCCTGCAGGAGTGGGCGCTGGAACTGCATGAGCCTCTGCCCGACGTGGCCGTGGCCTTGTCGCATTCTCTGGCCGGCAGTTCTGCCACCGTGGGCTTCACTGCACTGTCCGAAATGGCCCGCATGCTGGAGCACACGCTGCAGCATGTCCAGCTGCAATCGGGTGGAACCCAGGAGCAGGCAGCGGCCTTCATGGCCGCGGCGGAAGACATCCGCCGCCTGTTGCATCAGTTTGCCGCTGGGTTCCTCAAAGAGCCCAGCCCTGAAGTGCTGGCCCAGCTGCGTCAGATTCTGGAAACCGAGGTGGTCAGCACGCAGTCTCCGCCCGAGGAAGATGCGCAGGCCTATCTCGACGCCGCAGAGCAAGTTGCCTCCGAAGCGCCGGAGGCTGGCTTGCTCACGGTGGACGCAGAACCCGAGGTCGAGCCTGCGGTCCCCGCTGTGCCTGTGCCTGTGGCGGGCCATGTGGCGCCTGCACTGTCTGCGGTCGTTCATGACCACGATCAGCACATCGACAATGCCATCGCGCACGCCATTGCATCGATCCCTGACGCCGACGATGACATTGATGCGATCGACGTCATCGACCCCGACCTGTTCCCCATCTTCGAGGAAGAGGCGGCCGAGTTGCTGCCCCAGTTGGGTGGTGCGTTGCGGCAGTGGGCTTCGCGTCCGGACAACCTCAGTGCTCGCAGCGAAGTGTTGCGGGCCCTGCATACGCTCAAGGGTAGCTCGCGTCTGGCCGGTGCGATGCGCCTCGGTGAAATGGCCCACCGGCTGGAATCTGCGATTGAGCAGCTGGACGTAGAAACCGTCACCACCGACCAGATCGAGCCGTTGCAAGGCAGTTTCGACGGGTTGCAAGCCAACTTCGACGCGCTGCGCGCCATTGGTCAGAATCCTTCCGACACCGTAGTCGCCCTGCCGGTCGAGACGGTTCCCGCCTCCCGTGCCAATGTGGCAGACGCGGTCGAGCCCTCGGTCTCTCAACCTGCAGCACCTTCTGTCCGCCCACAGGCCATCACCGCTCCGGCAGTGCGCCTGCCAGGGCCGTCCCAGTTGGCGCCCCTGCGGGTGGCTGCCAACCAGTCTGTGCGTGTGCGTGCGCAGCTTCTGGACCGCTTGGTCAACCAGGCGGGCGAAGTGATGATCAGTCGCTCGCGCCTGGATGCGCGCCTGGGGCAGTTCCGCAGCTCGCTTGTCGATCTGTCGGGCAACCTGGACCGCTTGCGCCAACAATTGCGCGACATCGAGGTGCAGGCCGAGTCCCAGATGCAGTCGCGTCTGGCGCTGTCCAAGGATTCTGCAGCGGGCTTCGATCCGCTGGAGTTCGACCGCTTCACACGGGTGCAAGAGCTGACCCGCATGATGGCCGAATCGGTCAACGACGTGGCCACGGTGCAGCGCAACCTGCAACGCGCCATGGAAGGCGCCGAAGACGACCTGATAGCCCAGGGCCGTCAGGCGCGCGAGTTGCAACGCGACCTGCTGCGCACACGCATGGTGGAGTTCGAAGGCATTGCCGAACGCCTGTACGCCGTGGTGCGCCAGGCCTCCAAGGAAACCGGCAAACAGATCAAGCTGGACATCACCGGCGGCTCCATCGAAATGGACCGTGGCGTGCTGGACCGCATGACGCCCGCCTTCGAGCACTTGCTGCGCAATTGCGTGGCCCACGGCATCGAAGAGCCTGAAGTGCGTACGGCGGCCGGCAAGCCGGCGTCGGGCACCATCACGGTGGACCTGCACCACGAAGGCAATGACGTGTCGGTCGAGTTCCGTGATGACGGTGCTGGCCTGAACCTGCCGCGCATCCGCGAAAAGGCCCTGTCCCAGGGCATCGTGGAACCTGGCGTGGAACTGAGCGATGCCGATGCTGCCAACCTGATCTTCATGCCGGGCTTCTCGACGGCCTCTGAAGTGACTGGCTTGGCAGGCCGCGGCATCGGCATGGACGTGGTCCGTGCCGAGATCAACGCGCTCGGTGGCCGCATCGAAACCTCCACCGAGGCGGGCAAGGGCGCGGCGTTCCGCATGGTGCTGCCTCTGACCACGGCGGTGACGCAGGTGGTGATGCTGCGCTCGGGCGACCTGGCGATTGGCGTTCCGGCCAACGTGGTCGAGATCGTCCGTCGCACCTCGGCCCCCGACCTCGCAGAGGCCTACCGCACCGGTGTGTTTGACGACGGCATGGAGAAAATCCCGTTCTTCTGGTCCGGCGCGCTGCTGCAGTCCTCTGCACGCAGCACCGAACCTGCAGGCAAGACCCGGCCGGTCGTGATCTTCCGAAGCGCAGCACAGCGCATTGCGATGCACGTGGACGAAGTGCTGGGCAACCAGGAAGTGGTGGTGAAGAACCTGGGGCCACAGCTGTCCCGTCTGCCGGGCCTGGCGGGCATGTCCGTGCTGGCCTCGGGTGCTGTGGTGCTCATCTACAACCCTGTGGCCCTGGCAACCGTGTATGGCGACCAGGTGCGTGCAGCCAGTGCCGACATGGCGCCGGCGCCCGATGCACAAGGTGTGGTTGGCACGGCCAAGGCAGTGGTGTCGCCCCAGTTGGCGGGCACCAGCCAGGTGCCGTTGGTGCTGGTGGTGGACGACTCCATCACCGTGCGCCGTGTCACGCAACGTCTGTTGCAGCGCGAAGGTTACCGTGTGGCGCTGGCCGCCGATGGCCTGCAGGCGCTGGAGCGTCTGCAGGAAGAGCGCCCGACGGTGGTGCTGTCCGACATCGAAATGCCGCGCATGGACGGCTTCGATCTGGCGCGCAACATCCGTGCAGATGGTGCCTTGCGTGATCTGCCCATCATCATGATCACCTCGCGCATTGCTGAAAAGCACCGCGAGCATGCGATGGAGCTGGGCGTGAACCACTACCTGGGCAAGCCCTATTCGGACGAAGAGTTGCTGAGCCTCATCCAGCACTACGCCCGCGTCGCGGCAGCTGCAGAGGCCTGACGCCATGCAGGACTACTCCCGGCCCGGCAGTTTTGCGCGGGTGGGGAGTGCCCCGCTACCAACTTTGTCCGCGCCCCCTGCGTGGACCCCTGCGGCCTGAGTCTGCCCAATGGACCCGCTGGACCCAGCCCCTCCCTCCGACCCCCGGCTGCTGGCCTGTCTGGCGCTGGTGGCACGCGAGCGCGCGTCTGACCTGTTCTTGCTGGCGGGCGCGGCGCCCACCATCAAGCGCCAGGGCGCGTTTGTGCCCATTACCCAGCAGGTCCTGGCGCCCAGCGATGTGCGAGAGATGGCCTATTCCATCTTGCGCGACGCCCAACGCAAGGAGTTCGAAGCCACGATGGAGTGCGACCTCTCGCTGCAGACCGCCGAGGGTGAGCGCTTTCGCGTGAACGTGCACATGCAGCGGGGGCAGGTCGGCATGGTGATCCGCCACGTGATTGCCCGGATTCCGACGCTGGAAGAGCTGGGGCTGCCGCCCGTGATCCAGCGGCTGGCGTTCCTCAAAGGGGGGCTGGTGTTGACGGTGGGGGCCGCTGGCTCGGGCAAGACCACCACCCTCGCGGCGTTGCTGGACCATCGCAATACTCATACCGGCGGGCACATCCTCACGGTGGAGGACCCCATCGAGTATTTGCACACGCACAAGAAATCGCTGGTGACGCAGCGCGAGGTGGGTCTCGATACCCTGTCCTACGACGAAGCACTGCGCCGTGCCATGCGCGAGGCGCCCAACGTGATCATGATCGGCGAGATCCGTGACCGGGCCACCATGCAGCATGCGCTGCACTATGCGGAGTCCGGCCATCTGTGCGTGTCCACCCTGCACGCCAACAATGCCAATCAGGCGGTGCAGCGCATCGTGAATTTCTTCCCCGAGGACGCCCACCGCCAGCTGCTCATGGACCTGTCCCTCAACCTCCGGGCAGTGGTGGCGCAGCGCCTGGTACAAGGCCTGGCGGGCCGCCTGGTGCCCGCGACCGAGATCATGCTGCTCACACCCTATGTGTCCGAACTGATCCAGAAGGGCCAGATCGACGAGCTCAAGACCGCCATCACCCGCAGTGGCGAGCAGGGCATGTGGAGTTTTGACCAGTCACTGCTGGGCATGGTGGAGGCGGGCGCTATATCGCCCGAAGAAGCCATTGCCAACGCTGACAACCGCACCGATGTGCGCCTGCGGCTGCGGCTGGCTGCGGGTGCATCGCTGGGCGGCGACGGCATGCAGATGGCGCCGGAGGAACCCCCGCCCAGTGATCCGCCACCACCGGGGCATCGCTGACCTTACCCCGGTGCGGCTTCAGGCGCAGGGCCCGGCCCCAGGCGCCGCATGGCATCAGCCCGCAGGCGTCTTGACCACCGCATACCGCTCCAGCGTGCGCTGCCGCGCGGCATCGTGCTCCACCACGGGTCGGGGGTAGGTGTCTCCCAGGCGCACGTCAGCTTCCTGCAGCTCCAGCGGGCGCGCGAGCCAGGGGGCATGGAGTGCCTTGGTGGGAAGCGCAGCGAGCTGGGGCAGGTAGCGACGGATGAACTTGCCCTCCGGGTCGAACTTCTCGCTCTGGCTGACCGGGTTGAAGATGCGGAAGTAAGGCTGGGCATCGCACCCGCTGGAGCTGGCCCACTGCCAGCCGCCGTTGTTGGCCGCCAGGTCGAAGTCATTGAGCTGCGTGGCAAAGTAGGCCTCGCCCCGCCGCCAGTCGATACCGAGGTCCTTGACCAGAAAGCTGGCCACCACCATGCGCAGGCGGTTGTGCATGTAGCCCGTCTGGTTGATCTGCGCCATGGCCGCATCCACCAGCGGGTAGCCGGTACGGCCCTCGCACCAGGCGGCAAACAGCGCATCGGCCTCGGGGCCGGTCTCCCAGGCGATGGCGTCGTAGGCCGGCTTGAAGCTCTGGCCCACCACATGCGGGTGGTGGTGCAGGATTTGGAAATAGAAGTCCCGCCAGATCAGTTCGCTGAGCCAGGTCGTGGCGCCGGGGTTGCCCTCCAGCATCAGGCGGTGCGCCGTGCGCGCCAGCAAGCGCGGCGAGATGGTTCCAAACCGCAGGTGCACGCTCAGGTAGCTGGGCCCTTTCACTGCCGGAAAGTTGCGCGTGTCCTCATAGCGCTCGATGCGGCCCAGAAAATCGTCGAACAACTGCTGTGCGCCCCGGGCGCCCGTGGGCAGGCGCAGCTGGGACAGCGCTGTGGGCTCAAACCCAAGGTCCTGCAAGGTGGGCACGGGCTGGCAATGGGCCTCAGGGCGGGCCGCCAGATGGTGGGCGTGGCGCTCCACCGGATAGCTCTTGAGCTGGAACGCGTCGATCTTCTTGAGCCACGCATTCTTGTACGGTGTAAACACGCTGTACGGGTTGCCCGTCTGCGTCAGCACCTCGCTGCGCTCCAGCAGGGTATGGTCCTTGAAGGTGTGAAAGGCCTTGCCTGCTGCCGCCAGGCGCGTGCGGACCAGGCGGTCGCGGTCCAGTGCCTGGGGCTCGTCGTCGTGGTTGGTAAAGACGGCCTGCACGTCCAGGGTGCTGGCCAGCGCCGGAATGGCGTCGCTGGCCACGGCGTGCCAAACGATCAGGCCTCCCCGTTCCTGCCCCGAAAGCGTGCGCAGGGTGCCGTCCAGTTCCACCAGCGACTCCCGGATGAACTCCACCCGCCGGTCGGCGCGGGGCAGGGCGCCGAGGATGTCCTTGTCAAAGACAAATGCGCAGAACACCTGTTCGCAGCGCGTCAGCGCGTGGTAAAGGGCTGCCTGGTCGTGCGCACGCAGATCGCGGCGGAACCAGACCAGGCCACGGGGGTAAGTGGGCTCGGGGGAGGGGGGCATGTTCACCGTTAAAATTGCGAGATGTCTTTCGATTCTGCGCCCATCAACCTGACGCATCACTTCCTGATCGCGATGCCCGGCCTGGAAGATGAGTCTTTTGCGCGTAGCGTCGTGTATCTGTGTGAGCACAGCGAGCGCGGTGCGCTCGGCCTCATCATCAACAAGCCCACCGACATCACCCTCAAGGGCCTGTTCGACAAGGTGGACCTGTCCCTGCGCCGTGAGGACCTCACCACGGCGCCCGTCTTCCAAGGGGGGCCGGTGCAGACCGAGCGCGGCTTCGTGCTGCACGAGCCAATGCTGACGAACAGCGCGGACACGGACGAGTCGGCCTACGCGTCCACCATGACCATCCCGGGCGGGCTAGAGATGACCACCTCCAAGGACGTGCTCGAAGCGCTGTCCACGGGGGCAGGCCCGCGCCGCGTGCTCATCACGCTGGGCTACTCGTCGTGGGGTGAGGGGCAGCTCGAATCCGAGCTGGCCGAGAACGCCTGGCTCACCGTGGCGGCTGATCTGTCGGTGATCTTCGACACCCCCGTGCCCGAGCGCTACGACCGGGCCTTGTCGCTGCTGGGCCTGAAGGCCTGGATGCTGTCGCCCGAGGCGGGGCACGCATGACCGGTTCGCCCGCTCAGCCCATCCAGCCGCCAGCCGTTCCTGCGCATTTCCAGACCTTTCTTGCTTTTGACTTTGGCCTCAAGCGCACGGGCGTGGCCTCGGGCAACCGCATGCTCAAGAGCGCCACACCACAGCGCACCATCCAGGCCGAGGGCGACGCCCGTTTTGCCCAGGTGGCCGAGCGCATCAAGGAGTGGCAGCCCGACGCGCTGGTGATCGGCGTGCCTTACCACCCCGACGGCGCGAGCCACGAAAACACTGCACGCGCGCTCAAGTTCGGCCGCCAACTGCGCGGGCGGTTTGGCTTGCAGGTGTTCGAGGTGGACGAACGCTACAGCACCACCGAGGCCATTGCGGGTGGTGCCAAGGATGCCGACGCAGCGTCGGCCTGCATCATCCTGGAACAGTTTTTGAGGAATCTCCCATGACCACCCCCTCCCCCGGCATGTCCGGCAGCCTGGTGCTCGACGCCGAGGCGTTGTACCGCGAGCTGCTGCGCGGCGTGCGCAGCATGCTCACCCCCACCACGCGCCTGGCGGGCATTGCCTCGGGCGGTGCCTGGCTGGCCGAGCGCTTGCAAAAAGACCTGGGCCTGGAAGGGCCTGCCGGTGTGCTCTCGTCGGTGATGCACCGCGACGACTTCGCGCAGCGCGGCCTGTCGGCCAGCGCACAGACCGCGCTGCCGTTTGATGTGAACGGCGCCGACGTGCTGGTGCTCGACGACGTGCTCTACACCGGCCGCACCATCCGCGCCGTGCTCAACGAGCTGTTCGACTACGGCCGCCCCGCCAGCGTGCGCCTGGCCGTGCTGGTGGACCGGGGCGGGCGCGAGTTGCCTGTGCAAGCCGACTTTGCCGCCGCACGCGTGGCCTTGCCTGCCGCGCAGTCGCTGGCCCTGGCCCGCGACGATAGCGGCACCTTCCAATTCCAAGTCAAAGAGGCCTGACCGTGCTGCACAAGCGCAATCCCCAACTCAACGGCAACGGCGAACTCATCCACCTGCTGTCCATCGAAGGGCTGCCGCGCGACATCGTCACGCACATCCTCGACACGGCGGCCAACTTCGTGAGCGTGAACGACCGCGAAGTGAAAAAGGTGCCCCTGCTGCGCGGCAAGAGCGTGTTCAATCTGTTCTTTGAGAACAGCACGCGCACCCGCACCACCTTCGAGATCGCGGCCAAGCGCCTGTCGGCCGACGTGATCAACCTGGACATCGCGCGCAGCTCGGCCAGCAAGGGCGAGTCGCTGCTCGACACCATCGCCAACCTCTCGGCCATGGCTGCCGACCTGTTCGTGGTGCGGCACAGCGAGTCGGGCGCGCCGTACCTGATTGCGCAGCATGTGGCGCCCCATGTGCACGTGATCAACGCCGGCGACGGCCGCCATGCCCACCCCACGCAGGGGCTGCTGGACATGTACACCATCCGCCACTACAAGAAGGACTTCAGCAACCTCACGGTGGCCATCGTGGGCGACGTGCTGCACTCGCGCGTGGCGCGCTCCGACATCCACGGCCTGACCACGCTGGGCTGCGCCGAAGTGCGCGTGGTGGGCCCACGCACCCTGGTGCCGTCGGACATGGCGCAGATGGGCGTGCGCGTGTGCCACACGCTCGAAGAAGGCATCAAGGATGCCGACGTGGTCATCATGCTGCGCCTGCAGAACGAGCGCATGAGCGGCGCGCTGCTGCCGTCCAGCCAGGAATACTTCAAGAGCTTTGGCCTCACCGAGGAAAAGCTGCAGCTGGCCAAGCCCGATGCCATCGTGATGCACCCGGGCCCCATCAACCGCGGCGTGGAGATCGACTCCGCCGTGGTCGATGGCAAGCAGAGCGTGATCCTGCCGCAGGTGACCTTCGGCATCGCGGTGCGCATGGCTGTCATGTCCATAGTCGCTGGGAACGAGGCGTGACCCTGAAGGCGACTCCTGTTTTTATAGCTGCTGGCGCTTATCCAGTAAGCGCTGGCAGCCAATTTGGCTTGAAATCATGAAAATCCTGATCCAGAACGGCCGGGTGATCGACCCCGCCTCGGGCCTTGACCAGACCTGCGACATTGCCATCGCGGCGGGCCGCATCGTGGGCGTGAACCGCGTGCCGCCCGACTTTGCGCCCAAGCGCGTGGTGGATGCCACGGGCTGCATCGTGCTGCCTGGCCTGGTGGATCTGGCGGCGCGCCTGCGCGAGCCCGGCCACGAGCACGAAGGCATGCTCGAATCCGAAATGGCCGCCGCCGTGGCCGGTGGCGTGACCAGCCTGGTCTGCCCGCCCGACACCGACCCCGTGCTGGACGAGCCCGGCCTGGTGGAGATGCTCAAGTTCCGCGCCGAGAAGCTGCACCAGTCGCGCCTTTTTCCGCTCGGGGCGCTTACGCGCAACCTGGCGGGCGAGGTGCTCACCGAGATGGCCGAGCTGACCGAGTCCGGCTGCGTGGGCTTTGGCCAGGCCGAGGTGCCGCTGGCCAGCACCCAGGTGCTGCAGCGCGCGCTGCAGTACGCCGCCACCTTTGGCTACACCGTGTGGCTGCGTCCGCAAGAGATGCACCTGGGCAAGGGCGTGGCCGCCAGCGGTGCGCTGGCCACCCGCCTGGGCCTGTCGGGCGTGCCCGTGGCAGCCGAAACCATTGCGCTGCACACCATCTTCGAGCTGCTCAAGACTACCGGCGCGCGTGTGCACCTGTGCCGCCTGAGCAGCGCTGCGGGTGTCGAGCTGGTGCGCCGCGCGAAGGCCGAGGGCCTCAAGGTCACCTGCGACATCAGCATCAACACGCTGCACCTCACCGAAAACGACATCGGCTTCTTCGACAGCCGCGCGCGCCTGACCCCGCCGCTGCGCCAGCAGCGCGACCGCGATGCCCTGAGCGCGGCGCTGCTCGATGGCACCATCGACGCGCTGGTGTCCGACCACACCCCCGTCGATGAAGATGCCAAGACCTTGCCGTTCGCTGAGGCCGAACCCGGCGCCACGGGCCTGGAGCTGCTGCTGTCGCTGGCGCTCAAGTGGTCGCAGGACAGCGGTGTGCCTTTGCAGCGCGCGCTGGCTGTGGTCACGGCAGAGCCCGCACGCGTGCTGGGCAACGCGCTGGGCACCTTGCAGGCCAGCGTGGGCCAGATCGTGGAAGGCGGCGTGGGCGACCTCTGCATCTTCGACCCGCAGGCCGCGTGGACGGTGCAGGACGACGCGCTCGCCAGCCAGGGCAAGCACACGCCGTTCTCGGGCTATGAACTGCCCGGCCGTGTGCGCATGACCCTGGTCGGCGGACAGGTCGCTTTTGACCGGGGCTGACGTGGCGCGCTGCAGCCAGGCCCGGGGCCGGGCCTTGTGATGAGATCCCTGCGCGCCTGCTGGCGGCTGCTGCGGCTGCTGGGCCACATTGCCAAAGGCCTGTGGATCGTGGCACTGCGTTTTCCAGCGCTGTCGCCCGACCAGCAGCACGCCCGCGTGCAGGTGTGGTCGCTGGAGCTGCTGGCCCATGCGGGCGTGAGCCTGCGCATCCTGGGGGAACCCCCGGTGACCGGGCCGGTGATGCTGGTGGCCAACCACATCTCCTGGCTTGACATCCCCGTGATGCATGCGGCGCGGCACTGCCGTTTTGTCTCCAAGTCCGACGTGCAGGGCTGGCCACTGATCGGCACCCTGGCCACGGCCGCAGGCACGCTCTACATCGAGCGCAGCTCGCGCCGCGATGCGCTGCGCATGGTGCGCTCGATGCAGGAGGCGCTGGAGCGTGGCGAAGTGCTGGCCGTGTTCCCCGAAGGCACTACGGGTGACGGGCGCGAGATGCTGCCCTTCCATGCCAACCTGCTGCAGGCCGCTGTGGCCGCGCAGGCGCCAGTGCAGCCCGTGGGCCTGCGCTTTGCCGACAAGGCCACCGGCGCCACCAGCTTTGCGCCGAGCTACATCGGCGACGAAACCCTGGTGGGCTCGATCTGGCGCACGCTCAGCGCCCCGCCCATCGAGGCCGTGGTGCACTACGGCCCGCCCGAGCTGGCAGGCGAGCGCGACCGCCGCACCTGGACGCAGCACCTGCACGACACGGTCGATCAACTGCGCAAGGCCTGAGAACGCACACAGGTTCCCTGGGTTCCCAACGAGCTGTCTTTGTGCGGCAAAAGCGTGCATATTCCACGCTTTGAGCCCGGCAGGTGGTCGTCTAGGTGGTCTGCCCGGCGCAATGTCCCGTATCGTCCGCGCTTTCCATTTGCCTGCGGTTCATCGCAGGCCTTTGCACACTGCCGGGAGGGCACCATGAACCTGATTGAACGCGCCAAAAGCATTCTTCTGCAACCCAAGGAGGCCTGGGCCACCATCGATGCGGAAGTCACCGACACCGCCACCCTGTTCACCCGCTACGCCATGGTCCTGGCAGCCATCCCGGCGGTCTGCGGTTTCATCGGCATGTCGCTGATCGGCTTTGGCGGCTTTGGGGTCACCATCCGCATGCCTTTCGTGTCGGGGCTGGTGAACATGGTCGTGTCGTACGGGCTGAGCCTGGTGGGCCTGCTGGTGCTCGGCTTCATCGTCGATGCGCTGGCGCCCACCTTCGGCGGGCAAAAGAATGCCATCCAGGCACAGAAGGTGGCGGTGTACGCCAGCACGGCTGCCCTGCTGGGCGGCATCTTCAGCCTGTTGCCCTCGCTGGCCATGCTGGGCCTGCTGGCGGCGCTGTACTCCATCTACCTGCTCTATACCGGCCTGCCGGTGCTCATGCGCAGTGCGCCCGAGAAGTCGGTGGGCTACACGGTGGTAGTCATCATTGCAGCCATCGTGATGGGTGTGGTCATCGGTGCCGTCAGCGCGCTGTTCATGCCGCGCAGCGGTGCCCTGTTTGGCGGTGCCGACGCCCCTGCCATCACCATGAACACGCCCGGCGGCAAGGTGTCTATCGACACCGCAGGCCTGGAAGCTGCGGGTAAGAAGATGGAAGAGGCCGCCCGCAAGATGGAAGAGGCCCAGAAGAGCCAGGACCCGGCCGCTATCGCCGCCGCCACGGGCGATGCCGCCAAGGCTGCGGCCGGTGTGCTGGGTGGGGGACAGGCCATCGCGGCCCAGTCGCTCAAGGCGGCACTGCCGGAGAAGCTGGCGGGCCTGCCCCGCACGGGTTTTGATGTGCAGGACGGTGCAGCACTGGGCTTGCCCACCAGCCAGGCCAGCGCCCAATACGGCAACGACGACAAGCAGCTGCGCCTGGAGATCGTGGATGTGGGTGGCCTCGGGCAGATGGCGGTGATGGCCATGGGCATGGTGCAGGGCGAGAAGGAAGACCAGACCAGCGCCGAAAAGACCTGGCAGGAAGGTGGCCGCACCCTGCACCAGCGCTACGACAAGGACGGCAGCCACGCCGAGTTCAAGACCATCCTAAAGAACGGCCTGGTGGTCAGCATCGAAGGGGACAAGATCGGCGTGAAAGAGCTGCGCAGCCTGATGTCGCAGGTGGACCTGAACGGCCTGGAGGGCCTGCAGCGCAAGGGCAAGTCCTGAGCGGATGGGTATCTGCTATTGATTCAATAGCTATTCAGGCATGCTCGACTAGCGCATCCGGCCGATTCTGATCCCATAGTGGTCTCAGCCACGCGGAAACGTCACCACGTGGTCCACCTGGGCGCGGATGCCGATCCACTCGCCCAGCGCATGGTCGTGGTGGCTGGGCACATGGGCCAGCACCGTGTGGCCGCTGGCCAGGCGCAGGGTGTACAGAAACTCCGAACCCCGGAACGACTTGCGCACGATCTGCGCCTGCACGGGCGCATGGTCGTCGTGCACGATGTCGTCGGCACGCAGCAGCACATCACATTCCCCACCGGGGTAGCTGCTGGGCAGGGGGCACTCGTCCAGGTCGGTCAGGTCGCCCAAGGGGGTTTGAGCCACCACGTTGTGGTCGCGCTGCACCAGCGTGGCCGGCGCAAACACGCCGTGGCCGATGAAGTCCGCCACAAACCGCGTGGCGGGGCGGTGGTACAGGGTGTACGCGTCGTCCCACTGGTGCAGGTGTCCCTCGTTCATCACGCCGATCACGTCGCCAATCGCAAACGCCTCGAACTGGTCGTGGGTGACGAACAGGGCCGTGGCGCCAGCGGCTTTCAGGATGCCGCGCACCTCGTGCGCCAGGCGCTCGCGCAGGTCCACGTCGAGGTTGGAGAACGGCTCGTCCAGCAGCATGAGCTGTGGGCGCGGAGCCAGCGCGCGGGCCAGCGCCACACGCTGCTGCTGGCCGCCAGAGAGTTCATGCGGGTAGCGGTGCTCGCTGCCTTCCAGCCCCACCAGTTTCAGCACCTCGGCCACGCGTACGGCCTGCTCGGCCCTGGGCAGCTGGTGGATGCCAAACGCCACATTGCGGCCCACCGATAGGTGCGGGAACAATGCGTAGTCCTGGAACACCATGCCGATGCGACGCAGCTCGGGCGGCACGCTCAGGGTGGCGTTGCTGACCACGCTTTTGGTGAGGCGGATCTCGCCACCCGTCACGGGCTCCAGCCCGGCCACGGCGCGCAGCAAGGTGGTTTTGCCGCAGCCGGACGGGCCGATCAGCACGCCGATGTCGCCCGCCTTCAGGCTGAGCGTGACGCCTTGCACGGCGGCCTGTGCACGGCCTGCGTAGTGCACTTCGAGTTGGGAGACCTCAAGAAACATATCTGTGCATTTTAGGCGGGGTGGAGTGAATGCTTAAAATTCGCATTTGCATTCCTGGGCGCTGTGGCGCCCATGCCTTTCGGCAGGTGTGCGTCTTTTTCCCTTCTGCCGAGCCCACCGCCTTGCGCCGCACCCCGTCTTCTGTCCTTCGCAGCGTCCCGCTGATCCTGTTTGCAGGCTTTCTGGCCTTGCCGGTGCTGGCGGTGCTGGCGTCGTGGTTGCCGCTGTCGGCCACGGGGCAGGGCGATGCGCAGGCGGGCGCCATCCTGCGCGAGATGGCTTCCACGGTTCTGCCCGGCTACGTGTGGACCACCCTGTGGCTCAGCGTGCTGGTGGCGCTGGGCGCCGCCGTGGTGGGCACGCTGGCGGCTGCGGCCGTGACGCTGTTCGACTTTCCGGGCCGCCGTACCTTTGAATGGCTGCTGCTGCTGCCGCTGGCCATGCCCGCCTACGTCACCGCCTATGCGTACACCGACTTCCTGCAGTTCAGCGGCCCGTTGCAGGTGGGCCTGCGCAACACCTTTGGCCTGGAAGGCCGCCTGCTGCCCGAGGTGCGCAGCCTGGGCGGTGCGGTGTGGGTGTTCATCTTCTCGCTCTACCCCTATGTGTACCTGCTGGCGCGCACGGCGCTGGGCGAACGCGCCGCGCACCTGATGGAGGCCGCACGCCTGCTGGGCGCACCGCTGCCGCGCCGCATCCGTGCCGTGGCCCTGCCACTGGCGCGCCCGGCCGTCGCCGCCGGGGTGGCGCTAGTGCTGATGGAAACCCTGGCCGACTTCGGCGTGGCCAGCTACTTTGGCATCCAGACCTTCACCACCGGTATCTACAAGGCCTGGCTGTCCATGGACAACCGCCTGGCCGCCGCGCAACTGGCCACCATGCTGCTGGTGGTGGTGATGGCGCTGCTGCACCTGGAGCACCGCGCACAAAAGCGCATGCGTTTTGCCACCGGCGGCGGTCGTGCGGGCTCGGCCGAGGCGCAGCCACTGGCCCTGCGCGGTGCGCGCCGCTGGGCCGCCTGGGTGGTGTGCACTGTGCCCGTGCTCATGGGCTTTGTGGCGCCGGTGCTGTTCATGCTGCGCCCGCTCGCGTCCGACTGGTCGGTGCTGCCGTGGGAGCGGTTCATGGAATGGGCCTGGCACAGCGTGCGCCTGGGCGGCATCACCGCTGTGCTGGCTGTGGCCGTTGCGCTGGCCCTGGCCTTTGCCGTGCGCCGCCAGCCCGATGCCGTGACGCGCGGTGTGGTGCAACTGGCCAGCGTGGGTTACGCAGTACCGGGCGCCGTGATCGTGGTGGGCCTGCTGCTGCCCGTGGGCTGGCTGCAGGCGGCGGTGCCCCAGTGGGGCGTGGGCGCGTTGGTCACGGCCACGGCGCTGGGCATTGTGTGGGCCTACCTGGTCCGCTTTTGTGCCGTGGCGCTGCAGTCCATGCAAAGTGGCTATGCGCGCATCCCGCTCAGCCTGGATGACTCGGCCCGCATGCTGGGCGTGGGCAGTGCAGGCCTGCTGGCACGCGTGCACTGGCCGCTGCTCAAGCGGTCTACCGCAGCGGCCGCGCTGCTGGTGTTTGTGGACGTGATGAAGGAGCTGCCCGCCACCATGGTGCTGCGCCCCTTCAACAGCGACACCCTGGCCGTGGTCGCCTACCAGCTCGCGCGTGACGAGCGGCTGGGCGAGGCGGCCCTGCCGTCGCTGGCGCTGGTGGCGGTGGGGCTGGTTCCGGTGATTCTGCTCAGCCGGACGCTGCGCAGTCGGCACTGACCCAACAACGCCGTGGCGCGCGCATCGCGCTGGGCGGCGTTGTTTACTGAGGCGCGGTACCTGGGTTGCGGGGCAGGGTGAGGGTGAAGCGGGACCCCTGGCCCTCCGCGGAGGACAGCGTGAGTGTGCCGCCCATCAACGCTGCCAGGGCCCGCGACAGCGCCAGCCCCAGGCCGGTGCCGCCGTGCTGATAGCTCACCTGGTCGTTGCCCTGGCGGAATTTTTCAAACACCGTTTCGTGCAGGTGCGCCGGGATGCCGGGGCCGGTGTCCACCACGTGGAAGCGCACGGTGTCACCGGCGGTGTCCACCTCGATGGCGACCGAGCCCTCGGTTGTGAATTTCATGGCGTTGGAGAGCAGGTTGTTGAGCACCTGTTTGAGCCGCAGTCCGTCGCACAGCAGGGTGTGGGGGGCTTCGGGGTCGATGCGCACGTGGAGCGCCAGGTTCTTGTTGGCCGCCGTGACGGCGAAGAAATCAGCCGTGGACTGGACGATCTCTGCCACGTTCTGCTCGGTGGGCGTGTGGGGCATGGCGCCTGCTTCCACCTTGGCCAGGTCCAGGATTTCGGTGAGCAGGGCGTTGAGGTGTTCGGCCGCCTTGCGGATCAATCCAGCCTGCTCTTTGTATCGTGGCTGGTCCAGCCGCAGTTCCATCAGCTCGGCAAACCCCCGGATACTGGTGAGGGGCGTGCGCAGTTCGTGCGACACCGCCGCCAGGAACTCACTCTTGGCCTGGCTGGCCGAGCGGGCTTCGGCCTCGCTGACGCGCAGGGCAGCATTGGTGCTTTCCAGCTGGCGCACGCTGCGCACAAAGATGATCGCGGCGCCCACCAGCGCGACGCTGAAGAGCGCCATGGTGAACAAGGCTACGTTGCGGCTGGCGCGCCATTCCTGCAAGGATTCGTCGGTGCTCGTGGCCACCACAACCAGCAGCGGATATTCGCCCACACGGCTGTAGGCATAGATGCGTTCGACGCCGTCCAGTCCACTGGAGCGCACATAGTTGCCGTTGCTCCCCAGTTCCTCCATGTTGTTGTTGGCCGCCCGCGCGATCACGCTGCCCATGCCCGCGCTCTGCCCGCCCAAGACCCGGGCGCGCACGGTACTGTCGTTGCCGATGAGGGTCACCACCCCGATGCGCCCCAGCTGCACACCCCGATAGACGTCCTCAAAATAGCCGGGGTTCACGGAGGCCACCACCAGGCCCGCGATGCCGCCGTTGGCATCCGGAATCTTTCGCGATAGCTGGATAGTGGCTTTGCCAGAGACCTTGCCCACCACCGGCTTGCCCACAAACAATCCGTTGGGTGTCTGCTGCAGGCGCGTAGCCTCCGGCGCTTTCGGGTTCAGGTGCACCTGTACGTGCTCGCGCTCCGACAGATCGACGTGGCCGGTTTTTTCGCCCGTGGGGTCGATGTTGCTGCCGATGAACCGGCCGTCGGGTCCTACCAGAGAGAGCTGGGTCAGGATCTGGGGCGCCAGCCCGGTTTCATTGGCGAACCGCGTGAAATCGGCCTTTTCAAAGTCGTTGGCCTGGACCGCGTCGCGCATGCGGATGGTGGCCTGGTCCACCGCCGCCATCACCCGCACGGTTTGTTCGCCCAGGCTCAGCGCCAGATTGCTGTTCTGGCGAACCTGTGCATTCATGGCATCGCGCCAGGACACATTCAGCAGGACAACTACCGTGGTCCAGGCCAGCAGCAGCACCAGGGCCGTGCCCCATGCCACCATGGTGCGCAAGGGCAGGCTCGACGGCCGCTTGGGTTGCAAGGACGGGCCGTCGGGGGGCTGATGCGCTGGGGGGGCTGCGGAAGGCGAGGCAGGGGCCGTCATGGGCGAGTGTTTAAGTAAGCAACTGCAACCATCATAGGCCTGCGGCTCGCGCGAACCGCAGCCCGGTGATTCACGGGGCAAGTCGCCGATCTGGGCACCCCACCGGCGGGACTCCGTCACCACGCTGGTCAGGCGCACTGCCGACCCGCCCGGGCACCGCCCAACGAGCAGAACGCCCTACAGCGGGCGACACCCTGGCGGGGGCCGCCAGTTCCCACAGACAATGAGCCCCCTTGTGTCTGCCGGGGACGGCGGCGTGGTTGTGTTTGCTATACAAAATATAGCTGTAAGCGCATGATTCACATGCGCCTTCGGCCAGTTTTACTTCAATCCTGTGCGCGGGAGGCGTGCAGGCCGTGGCGGCAACGCCGGGCTTCGCTCGCGCTCCGGCAGCTACTCAGGGGTAGGGTCTTGGACCAGCCCCGCACCAATCAAGCCTGGGTATACGCGGTCTTCACCGTGGTGTAGAACTCCGCCGCGTAGCGCCCCTGCTCGCGCGGGCCGTAGCTGCTGCTCTTGCGGCCGCCAAACGGCACGTGGTAGTCCACACCCGCCGTGGGCAGGTTCACCATCACCATGCCAGCCTGGGCGTGGCGTTTGAAGTGCGTGGCGTGCTTGAGGCTGGTGGTGGCAATGCCGCTGGCCAGGCCAAAGGGCGTGTCGTTGGCCAGGGCCAGCGCTTCCTCATAGTTCTTGGCGCGCTGCACGCTCACCACGGGGCCGAAGATCTCTTCGCGGTTGATGCGCATGCCGGGTGTGGTCTCGGTGAACAGGGCAGGGCGCAGGTAGAAGCCGGGCGCACCATCGGCGTTCTTCTCCAGGGCTTCGCCGCCAAAGGCCAGCTTGGCGCCCTCCTGCTGGCCGATGCCGATGTATTCCAGGTCTTGCGCCAGTTGGCGGTCGTCCACCACGGGGCCGATGTCGGTGCCGGCCTTGCGCGCATCATCCACCTTCAGGGTCTTCATCTTCTCGACCATGGCGGCCACGAAACGGTCGTGGATGCCTTCGGTCACGATCACGCGGCTGCTGGCCGTGCAGCGCTGGCCGGTGGAGAAGAAGCCGCTGTTGATGGCCGCGCCCACGGCCACATTCAGGTCGGCGTCGTCCAGCACCACAAACGGGTTCTTGCCGCCCATCTCCAGCTGCACCTTGGCGCCGCGCGGCACGCAGGCGGCGGCCACGCGCTGGCCCGTACCAACGGAGCCGGTAAAGCTCACGCCCGCAATGCGCTCGTCTTCCAGCAGCACGGCGCCCACATCGGAGCCGCGACCCATCACCAGGTTGAACACACCGGCGGGCAGGCCCGCGCGGTGCAGGATGTCGGCCAGTGCCCAGGCAGAGCCCGGCACCACTTCGGCGGGCTTGAACACCACCGTGTTGCCGTAGGCCAGGGCCGGGGCGATCTTCCAGGCCGGGATGGCGATGGGGAAGTTCCACGGCGTGATGATGCCGATCACGCCCAGGGGCTCGCGTGTGATCTCGATGCTCACGCCGGGGCGCACGGACGGAATCATTTCGCCGCCGGGGCGCAGCGCTTCGCCCGCAAAGAACTTGAAGATGGCGGCCGCGCGGCCCACTTCGCCGATGGCTTCGGGCAGGGTCTTGCCTTCCTCACGGGCCAGCAGGTCGCCCAGCTCGGCCTTGCGCGCGATGATTTCGTTGCCCACCGCGTCGAGGATGTCAAAGCGCTGCTGGGGCGTGGACAGGCTCCAGGCCGGGAAGGCCGCGTGGGCGGCCGAGACAGCCTCCAGCGCCTGCTCGCGGCTGGCCACGGCGTAGTCGCCGATCACGTCGCGCGTGTCGGACGGGTTGGTGTTCTGGTAGGTGCGGACGCCTTCGGTCCAGTTGCCGGCGATCAGGTTTGCATGCATGGCTGTGTAGGTGTGTGGGTGGTTGAGAAAAGTCGAATCAAAGCCCCGGTGCCGGGATCATTTCGCTGAGAGAACTGCTCGCCGCAGACGGCTGCCATCCAGGCAAGCGCCGTGCGCCGGGGTTCGGCCACTGCAGGTTCATTGTTGTATGTCATCGTACAACATAAGTGAGATCTTGGGTACTGCGGGTAATTACTCATGGGACCACTGCACGCCTGCGCGGCCCACGGGGCAGCAGGCGGGCGCGCAGGGTGGGTGGTACCGGCACGGGCCTTCTGCGTCAGCTGGCCTCGGCCTGCGCGCGCCGGCGGCGCTCGCGGCTGTTGGCCAGGTGGGTGCGCATGGCGGCGCGGGCGGCGTCCGGGTCTTGGCCGACGATGGCGTCGTAGATGCTCTCGTGCTCCCCGTTGACCCGCCGCAGATACTGCCGCCGCTCATCGTTGGCTGAGTCCATGGCGGCCAGGCGTGCGCGCGGAATAATCATGCTGCCCAGCGTGCCCATCAGCTCGGCGAAATGGCTGTTTTGCGTGGCGCGTGCGATTTCAAGGTGGAACTGGAAGTCCGAGGCCACGGCGTCCCGCCCCGCGTCCACGGCGGCGGCCACAGCGTCCAGCGCCTCTCGCATCACTTTCAGGTTGGCCTCGGTGCGGCGCAGCGCAGCCAGAGCGGCTGCCTCGGTCTCGACGCCAATGCGCAGCTCCAGCACGGCAATCACGTCACGCAGCGTGCTGAACTGGTCGGGCGTGATCTTGAAACCCGGGGCCTGCCCCAGGCCCAGCACAAACGTGCCGATGCCGTGCCGCGTCTCCACCAGTCCCGAGGCCTGCAGCTTGGAAATGGCCTCGCGCACCACGGTGCGGCTGACATTGAACTCGGCCATGATGGCCGCCTCGGTGGGCAGCTTGTCGCCCAGCCCCAGACGGCCGTCGCGGATGCGGTCGCCCAACGAGTCCACCAGCTCCAGGGCCAGGGTGCGGGGCTTGCGGCGGGGGGCGATGTCGGTGCTCATCTCTTGGTGTTATCCCTATGTATTGGCGGGGTTGAAAGGAGTACATTGCCTCTTCGTTGTATGACAACTGATGACGTTCAACCGCTTGTAACGCCACTGTACCAAGAACCTTCACAAAAGCCATGCCCTGTCACCCGACACCGATCCGTTTCCAGCGTTTGTTACTGACCGGAGCCGCCGGGGGCTTGGGGCGTGAGCTGCGCACGCGCCTGAAGGCGTACTGCACCACCTTGCGCCTGTCCGACATCGCAGACCTGGGCAGCGAGGCGCCCGGCGAAGAACTGCGCCCCGCGCGGCTGGAAGACGCCAGCGCCATGCTACCGCTGCTCGAAGGTGTGGACGCCGTGGTGCACCTGGGGGGCGTGTCCACCGAGCAGCCCTGGGACCCCATCCTGCAGGCCAACATCGTGGGGGCGTACAACCTCTATGAGGCCGTTCGCAAGCAAGGCGTCAAGCGCGTGGTGTTTGCCAGCTCCAACCATGTGACCGGCTTTTACCGCCAGGACGAAGTGGTGGGCCTGCGCGACCCGGCGCGGCCCGATGGCCTGTATGGCCTGTCCAAGGCGTTTGGCGAGGACCTCTCGCGCTTCTACTTTGACCGCTACGGCATCGAAACCGTGTGCCTGCGCATCGGCTCCTCCTTCCCCGAGCCGCGCAACCGTCGCATGCTGGCCACGTGGATGAGCTACGACGACCTGGAGCGCCTGGTGGTGGCCAGCCTCACGGCACCAGTGGTAGGCCACAGCATCATCTATGGCATGGGCGACAACACCACCACCTGGTGGGACAACACACTCGCCCGTCACATCGGCTACCGCCCGCAAGACAGCTCCGAGCCCTTCCGTGCCAAGGTGGAGGCCGCAGACCCGCAGCCCGACCTGACCGACCCGGCCGTGATCTACCAGGGCGGGCCGTTTGTGCGCACCGGTCCGTTCGAGTGACCGAGTCCATGGAACTCTTGCTGTCTCACCACCAGGACCAGGTGGGCGAAAGCCCGCTGTGGAGCCCTGCCGAGCAGGCGCTGTATTGGGTGGACATTGAAGGCCGCGCGCTGCGCCGCCTGCGCTGGGCCGACCGGCAACTGACGAGCTGGACGACCCCGGAGCGGCTGGCCTGTATTGCGCTGCATGCGAGCGGCGGGCTCATTGCTGGCATGGACACCGGCGTCTTCCACCTGCAGCCTGCCGATGACGGCACCCTGGCTTGCACCCTTATCTCTGCCGTGCAGCACCCGCAAGCCGGCATGCGCTTCAACGACGGGCGATGTGACCGCCAAGGGCGCTTCTGGGCCGGCACCATGGTGCGCGACATGTCGCTGGCCCAGCCTGCGGGCGGCCTGTACCGGCAGGACGCGCGCGGCCTTTCGGCGCCGCTGGTCCAGGGCCTGGTCACCCAGAACGGCTTGGCCTTCAGCCCCGATGGCGCCACCATGTACCTCAGCGACAGCCACCCCAGCGTGCAGAAGATCTGGTCGCTGGACCTGCACGACGACGGCAGCCTGGGGCCGCGCCGCGAGTTCGTGGACATGCGCGAGCTGCCAGGCCGGCCCGACGGCGCTGCCATCGACACCGACGGTTGCTACTGGATCTGCGCCAACGACGCGGGCTTGGTGCATCGCTTCACGCCATCGGGCGTGCTGGACCGCTCGCTGCCCGTGCCGGTCAGCAAGCCCTCGATGTGCAGTTTTGGCGGGCCCGGCATGGACCTGCTGTTCATCACCTCCATCCGCCCCGGCCAGCCGCAGGGCAACGATGCAGCCCACGGTGGCGCGGTCTTCGTGACCCGCCCGGGCGCCCAAGGGCTCACAGAAGCCCCGTACCAGCCCGCGTGAGCGCGGCGCGCCAACCCCATTCAACCCCGGAGACAAAGCACCATGAACGTTCCACACCTCTTTGGCCGCGTGGCCATCGCCGCCGGCATCCTGCTCGGCAGCCTGGCCGCTCAGGCCACCGAGTTCCGCTCGTCCGACATCCACCCCGAGGACTACCCCACCGTGCTGGCCGTGCGCCACATGGGTGAGACGCTGTCCAAGGCCACCGGCGGCAAGCACAGCATCAAGGTCTACGCCAAGGGCTCGCTGGGCATTGAGAAGGACACTATCGAGCAGACCAAGCTGGGCGCCATTGCCATGACGCGCGTGAACGTCGCGCCCATGAATAACATTTGCCCCGCCACCATGGTGCCCACCATGCCGTTTCTGTTCCGCGACAAGGAGCACATGCGCAAGGTGCTGGACGGCGCCATTGGCGACGAGATCCTGAAGGACTGCGAATCGCAGGGCTTTGTGGGCCTGGCGTTCTATGACTCCGGCGCACGCTCGATCTACACCGTCAAGAAGCCCATCAAGACCCTGGCCGACGTCAAGGGCTTGAAGGTGCGTGTGCAGCAGAGCGACCTGTGGGTCTCGCTGCTCGAAGCCATGGGCGCCAACGCCACCCCCATGCCGTTCGGTGAGGTCTACACCGCACTCAAGACGGGCCTGGTGGACGCCGCCGAGAACAACTACCCCAGCTACGAAAGCTCGCGTCACTTCGAAGTGGCCAAGTACTTCAACAAGACCGAGCACTCCATGGCGCCCGAGATTCTGTTGTTCAGCAAGCGCGTGTGGGACAAGCTGAGCGCCGACGAGCAAAAGGCGATCCGCGCAGCCGCGAAGGAGTCGGTGGTGTACATGCGCAAGCTCTGGGACGAGCGGGAGGAGAAGTCGCTGGCCGTCGTCAAGGCTGGTGGCGCTGACATCGTGGAAGTGGACAAGGCGCCCTTCAAGGCGGCCATGAAGCCGGTGTACGACAAGTTCCTGAAGGACCCCAAGCTCCAGGACATGGTCAAGCGCATCGACGCGGTGAAGTGATCCTGGCGGTCCCTGCCGCAGGGCCGTGTGCGCTGCGGCAGGTTCTATTTTTTGTCCTCTGAATGTTCTCTATGTACACGCGACTTTGCGCCTTCATCGCGCGCACCTGCCTGCAGCTCGGCGTGGGGGGGCTCGTCCTGCTGGTCTGTGCCGTGCTCTACCAGGTCATCGGCCGCTACATCTTCAACGACACCCCCACCTGGGCCGAGAGCGGCGCCGTGCTGCTGGTGCTGTACGTGACCATGCTGGGCATGGCCGTGGGTGTGCGTGACGCGGGCCACATCGGCCTCGAATCCTTCCTGGTGCTGGCGCCCGACGGGCTGCGCACCAAGCTCGAATTGCTGATCCATGCGCTGGTGCTGCTGTTCGGCATCGTCATGGCCTGGAACTGCGGCGTGCTGGCTGAATCCGTGGCGCCCTACAAGATCCCCACGCTGGGCATCTCCGAAGCCTTCAAGTACGTGCCGCCCGCCATGGCCGGCGTGCTGGTGGCCATGTTCTCGCTGGAACACATCCTCGCCATCCTGCGTGGCGTTGAAGTCGAGCCTGCCTGGCATTGATTTCCAGCCCCTGAGCCTCTTTTCCGCACCCTAACGTCTTACAAAGATTCCACCATCATGGCGTTGACCATCCTGTGCGTGAGCTTCACGCTGCTGCTGCTGCTGGGCGTGCCCGTGGCCTTTTCGATCGGCCTGTCCTCGCTGGCCACCATCCTCTACGAAGGCCTGCCGCTGGCCGTGGGCTTCCAGCAGATGATTTCGGGTATGAACCCGTTCTCGTTCCTGGCGATTCCGTTCTTCATCTTTGCCGGCGAAATCATGATGTACGGCGGCATTGCCGACCGCATCGTCAACTTCGCCAAGAGCGTGGCGGGCCATGTGCGCGGCGGCCTGGGCATGAGCAACGTGCTCGCCTGCACGCTGTTCGGCGGCGTCTCGGGCTCGCCCGTGGCTGACGTGTCGGCCATGGGTGCCGTGCTCATCCCGCAGATGAAGAAAGAGGGCTACCACGCCGACTACGCGGTGAACGTGACCACCCACGCCTCGCTGGTGGGCGCGCTCATGCCCACCTCGCACAACCTCATCATCTTCACGCTGGCCGCTGGCGGCAAGGTGAGCATTGCCGCGCTGATCCTCGCTGGCATCGTGCCCGCCCTGCTGCTCACCATCTGCAACCTGGCTGCCGCCTACTTCGTGGCCGTCAAGCGCGGCTACCCCGCCGGCACCTTCCCCGGCTGGGAGATCGTGTGGATCTCGTTCCGCGCCTCCGTCCCCGGCCTGGCCGTGGTGGCCATCATCATTGCGGGCATCTTGTCGGGGGCGTTCACGGCCACCGAGTCGGCGTCGGTGGCGGTGCTGTGGGCGTTGATCCTTTCGGTGTTCGTCTACAAGAAGCTCACGCGCGAGCAGTTCCTCAAGGCCGCGTCCAAAGCCGTCAAGACCACGGGCACGGTGCTGCTGCTCATCGGCATCTCGTCGATGTTTGGCTACCTCATCGGCCTGTACGGCGTGGCAGAGCTCACAGGCGATGCGCTCAAGTCCATGAGCACCTCGCCCTGGGTGATCTTCCTGTCGGTCAACATCATCCTGTTCGTGCTGGGCACCTTCCTCGACATGGCGGCCACCATCCTCATCTGCACGCCCATCTTTCTGCCCATCTGCCAGCAGTTCGGCATGAGCACCGAGCAGTTCGGCATCGTCATGCTCATCAACTGCGCGCTGGGCCTGAACACGCCGCCCGTGGGCACCACGCAGTTCATTGGCTGCACCATCGGCGGTATCTCCGTGGGCGAGGTGATGAAGACCATCTGGCCGTTCTACAGTGCGCTCATCGTGGCACTGATGCTGGTGACCTACGTGCCCCAGTTTTCGATGTGGCTGCCGGACCTGGTGCTGAAGGCGGGTGGCTGAGCACGGCCGTGCAGCACATGAAGTGGACATGAAGTGAACGATCCGATGCGAGAACCCCTCACCATCCGCATGCATGCGGACGACAACGTCGCCATCGTCGCCAACGACGGTGGCCTGCCCGCCGGCACGGTGCTGCCCCCGGGCGTGCCGGGCGCAGGCATTGCGCTGCGCGACAAGGTGCCCCAGGGCCACAAGGTGGCGCTGCAGGACCTTGCCGAGGGCGATGTGGTGCGACGCTACAACGTGCCCATCGGTTATGCGCTCAAGGCCATCCCGGCCGGCAGCTGGGTGCACGAGCGCCTGCTGCAGATTCCATCAGCCCGCGCGCTCGAAGGCCTGCCCATGGCCACCGTGAAGCCACCGGTGCTCGAACCCCTCACGGGCTATACCTTCGAGGGCTACCGCAACGCCGACGGCTCCGTGGGCACGCGCAACATCCTGGCCATCACCACCACCGTGCAGTGCGTGGCCGGTGTGGTGGCGCAGGCCGTGCGCCGTATCAAGGCCGAGCTGCTGCCTCTGTACCCCCATGTAGACGATGTGATCGGCCTGGAGCACACCTACGGATGCGGCGTGGCGATTGATGCGCCCGATGCCATCATTCCCATCCGCACGCTGCGCAACATCAGTCTCAACCCCAACTTTGGGGGCGAGGTCATGGTGGTCAGCCTGGGCTGCGAAAAGCTGCAGCCTGACCGCCTGCTGCCCCCGGGCAGCTTCCCCATCACCGACGAGCGCGATGCGGCGCTGGGCCCCGAGACGGTGTGCTTGCAGGCCGACGAACATGTGGGCTTCATGTCCATGCTCGACCACATCGTGCAAAGCGCGCGTCCCCACCTGGAGCGCCTGAACGCGCGCCGCCGCGAGACAGTCCCAGCCAGCGAGCTGGTGCTGGGCGTGCAGTGCGGTGGCAGCGACGCGTTCTCCGGCGTCACCGCCAACCCGGCCGTGGGCTTTTGCGCCGACCTGCTGGTGCGTGCCGGGGCCACAGTGATGTTCAGCGAGAACACCGAGGTGCGCGACGCCGTGGAGCAGCTCACCAGCCGCGCCGCCACGCCCGAAGTGGCTGACGCTATCGTGCGCGAGCTGGGCTGGTACGACCGCTATCTGGACCGGGGCCGCGTAGACCGCGCGGCCAACACCACGCCGGGCAACAAGGCGGGCGGGCTGTCCAACATTGCCGAAAAGGCCATGGGCTCCATCATCAAGAGCGGCACCGCGCCCATTGCACACGTGCTGGCACCGGGCGAGAAGCTGCGCAGCGACCAGCGCGGCCTGGTGTACGCCGCCACACCCGCGAGCGACTTCATTTGCGGCACGCTGCAACTGGCCGCGGGCATGAACCTGCACGTGTTCACCACCGGCCGGGGCACGCCCTACGGCCTGGCCGAATGCCCCGTGGTCAAGGTAGCCACGCGCACTGACCTGGCGCGCCGCTGGCATGACCTCATGGACATCAACGCCGGCAAGATCGCCGATGGCGAGGCCACCATTGAAGACCTGGGCTGGGAGATGTTCCACCTACTGCTCGATGTGGCCAGTGGGCGCAAGAAGACCTGGGCCGAGCAGTGGAAGCTGCACAACGCGCTGGTGCTGTTCAACCCTGCACCCGTCACCTGAACCGCCGGGGCTACCGCCCTTTGTGTTCCCCCTTCAACAGCCCTTGCCTGCAAGGGCTGTTGTCCTTGAAAGACTGCTTCGCATGGGACCTTCCCGATTTTCTGACCGCAAGGTCGTCGTGGCGCTCGCGCTGCTGTGCTGCCTGCTCTGGGGCAGCTCGTACCCCGCCATCAAGACCGGCTACGCCTGGTTCGGCATTGCCCGCGACGACATCCCCACCCAGCTGGTGTTTGCGGGCTGGCGTTTTTTGGGCGCGGGCCTGATCCTGCTGGCCTGGGCCGTGGCCACACGCAAGGCCATCTGGGGGTTGGGGCCCGGGGCCGGGCGCCAGCTGGTGGTGCTAGGCCTGGCGCAGACCACGCTGCAGTATGTTTTCTTCTACGTGGGCCTGGCGCACACCACGGGCGTCAAGGGCTCGATCATGAACGCCACGGGCACCTTCTTCAGCGTGCTGCTGGCGCACTGGGTCTATCACAACGACCGCCTGAGCCATGCCAAGCTCTGGGGCTGCCTGGTGGGTTTTGCGGGCGTGATGGTGGTGAACCTGGGGCGTGGCACGCTGGACCTGGACTTCACGCTGCTGGGCGAGGGCTTCGTGGTGATCGCCGCCTTGGTGCTGGCCGCGGCCAGCATCTACGGCAAGCAGGTGTCACAGCGCATGGACTCGGTAGTGATGACGGGCTGGCAGCTGGGACTGGGCGGCGTGGCGCTGCTGGCCATCGGCTGGGCGCTGGGGGGCTCGCTCACAGGCTTCACGCCGGGCTCGACCGTGCTGCTGGTGTACCTGGCGCTGCTGTCGTCGGCCGCGTTTTCGCTCTGGAGCATCTTGCTCAAGCACAACCGGGTGAGCCAGATCACGGTGTTCAACTTCACCGTGCCGGTCTTCGGTGCCGCGCTGTCGGCGCTGTTTTTGGGCGAGGCGCTGTGGGAGTGGAAGAATCTGCTGGCCCTGGTGCTGGTGTGCGCCGGCATCTGGCTGGTGACGCGCGATGCGCCTGCCACTCAGCCTGCCGCATCGCCCGCCGCCAAATAAACTGGCGGCCATGGCTTATTCCCTTTCGCGCGACGCTTTTAGGCAAACACTCAACGGTCAGCCCACCGACCTGTACACCCTGCGCGGCGCCGGCGGGTTGCAGGTGGCGGTGAGCAACTACGGCGCCCGCCTGGTGCAGGTGGCGATGCCCGACGGGCAGGGCGGCCTGGTGGATGTTGCGCTGGGCTACGACAGCCTGCAGGGCTACCTGGATGGGCAACTGTCGATGGGCGCCCTCATCGGCCGCTGGGCCGGCCGGCTGCGCCACGGACAGCTTGCGCTGCCCGATGGTGCGGTGCTGCAACTACCCACCAACAGCGGCCCGCACCACCACCACGGCGGCCCGCTGGGCAGCCGGTTCCAGGTGTTCACGGTGACCGAGGTGCGGCCCGATGCACTGCGCCTGCAGCACATCTTTCGCACGCAGGACGACAGCGTGCCCGGCACGGTGCGGCTGACGCTGGACCTGGCCGTGGCGCCCGACAACGCGCTGTACATGGCCTGGACCGCCGAGGTGGCCGATGCGCCGACCGTGGTCAACATCACCGGCCACGCCTTCTTCAACCTGGCCGGGGCGGGGAGCACGCATGGCCATGTGCTGCAGGTGCCCGCCAGCCGCTACGTGCCGCTGGCGGCCGACGTTTGCCCCACCGGCGTGTTGGAGTCGGTGCAGGGCACGCCGTTCGACTTCCAGCAGCCCCGCCGGGTGGGCGATGCGGTGGCGCAACGCAGTGAACAACTGGAGCGCGCAGGCGGGCTGGACCACTATCTGGTGTTGGGCGATGTCGGCGGCGATGTGCACCGCGGTGCGCAGCCCGCCGGGTCGCTGCCGCCACTGGCACCAGCGCTGCCCACCACGCCCGCAGGCCTGCGCCCGGCAGCGCTGCTCAGCGACCCAGCCAGCAGACGCGCCTTGCAGGTGTGGACCACCGCGCCGGGCGTGCAGGTGTACGCCGGCCACGGCCTCAAGGCCGACCCGCTGCGCGACAGCGGGCGCAGCGCCATCGGTACACCCGGTGCGCCCTGGCAGTGGCAGCCAGGCGACGGCCTCTGTCTGGAGCCGATGGAATACCCCGACGCGCCCAACCACCCCGGCTTCAAAGCCCGCTGGTGGCAGCCGGGCGAGGTGGTGCGCGGGGCCATCGTCTATCGCTTCACCGGCTGATTCTTTTACCGAGCGTTTGATTTTGGAAGGTTTTGGCACCTGGTGCTTGTTTCACAAGCGCTGGTAGCTACTCAATTGATAGCGTGACTTGCTGGATTGCAGCGGCTTCACGCAGGAGGTGGTCCCGTACCACGGCAGCCAGCCAGTCCATCACCACGCGCACGCGTTGCGGCAGGTGGCGCCGGTGGGCGTACAGCAGCGTCACGGGCATGGGCGGGGCAGGGTGGTCCTGCAGCACCTCCACCAGCAGCCCCTTGTCGATCAGCTCGCGCACGCCCAGCAGCGGTGCCTGGATCAGCCCCAGCCCGGCGGCGCAGGCACCCAGGTAGGCCTCGGCGCTGTTGACGGTGACGCGCCCGCCCATCGCGTGAAACTGGGGCGCGCCACCCGCCTCTGCGGTCTCGAACCCCGCCGAGCGCGTGCCCAGCGTGCTCACGTAGTGCACCAGGTCGTGCTGCGCCAGGTCTGCCAGCGTGCGGGGCGTGCCCTTCTTCGCCAGGTAGTCGGGGCTGGCGCAGGTGGCCACGCGCACCACGCCCAGCGGGCGCGCCACCAGGCCGGGCTCGGCCACCGGCCCCACGCGGATCACGCAGTCAAAACCCTCGCGCACCAGATCCACGCGGCGGTCGGTGCTGCTCAGCTCCACCTGCAGCTGCGCGTGGCGCTGCAGCAGCTCGGGCAGGCGCGGCAGCACCAGCTGGCGCGCGATGCCGGTGGACATGTCGATGCGCACGCGCCCGCGCAGGTCGGCGCCCTCGGGGTGGGCGAACAGGGTCTGCAGCTCCTCCACGTCGTCCAGCAGGTCCTTGCAGCGCTCGTAGTACACCTGCCCGTCCTGCGTCAGCTGCACGCGCCGCGTCGTGCGGTGCAGCAGGCGCGTGCCCAGCTGCGCCTCCAGTTGCTGGACGGCCAGCGAGGCATTGGCCTTGGGGATGCCCAGCACCTGGGCCGCCTGCGTGAAGCTGGCCAGTTCGGCCACGTGGGCAAAGATCTGCATGCGGTCCAGGGGGTTCATGGCTTGGATTGGTTGTTTGGTTTGAACAATCAATTCAATTTTGCATGGTTTATGTTTTTCTTGGGAGTCAATAAAGTTCTCCCCATGCCCGCCGCACCCTGCGGCAGGCGCCCAAGCCCCACACCGAGGACCTTGCCATGACCGCACCCGCCAACACTCACTCCACCCCCATCGTTCTCATCACCGGCGGCAGCCGGGGCCTGGGCCGCAGCGCCGCGCTGGCGGCTGCGAAGAGCGGCATCGATGTGGTGCTGACCTACCGCCAGCAGGCCGCCGAGGCCCAGGCGGTGGTGGCCGAGATCGAAACCCTGGGCCGCCGCGCCGTGGCGCTGCCGCTCGATGTGGGCGACGTCAGCAGCTTCGAGGCGTTTGCCGGCCGGCTGTCGCAGTCCCTGCAGTCCGGCTGGCAGCGTGATCGTCTGGACTTTCTGGTCAACAACGCGGGCATGGGCGTGCACGCACCCTTTGCCGAGACCACCGAGGCGCAGTTCGACGCGCTGGTCAATGTGCACCTGAAGGGCGTGTTCTTCCTCACGCAGCGCCTGCTGCCGTTGATGAATGACGGCGGCCGCATCCTCAACCTGTCGTCGGGCCTGGCTCGCTTCGCCCTGCCAGGCTATGCGGCCTACGCGGCGATGAAGGGCGCCATCGAGGTGCTCAGCCGCTACCTTGCCAAGGAGCTGGGACCGCGCGGCATCGCCGTGAACGTGGTGGCTCCGGGCGCCATCGAGACGGATTTTGGCGGCGGCGCCGTGCGCGACAACGCACAGCTCAACGCCTTTGTCGCCAGCCAGACCGCGCTGGGCCGCGTGGGCGTGACCGAGGACATCGGCCCCTTGGTTGCAGCGCTGCTGCAGCCCGCCACACGCTGGGTGAACGCGCAGCGCATCGAAGCATCGGGCGGCATGTTCCTGTGATGCGGCGCCAAGCTGGGGGTGGCGGTGGCGGTGGCGGTGGTGTGGCCTGGCGGGGGCGCCGGGCGCCGGGGGCCATCGGGGTCTAAGTTTCGTCTAAGTGTTGGTGCCCACACTGCCCTCCATCGCAACTCCGATGGCAAAGGCACCACACCATGAACACGACAACGCTCACATCTACCCCCCGCCGCCTCATCCTGGCCCTGGTGGCCGCCGGTGCGGTGGGTGCCACGGGCGCAGGCCTCATCACCGGGCACCAGGCCCGCGCCCTGACCCCGCCCCCCGCCATCGTGGCCCAGACGCCCGCCGCCCCTGGCGGGGCCTTGCCCAGCTTCGCGCAGATCACTGCGCAAAACGGCCCGGCAGTGGTCAACATCAGCGTGACAGGCAGCACCAAGGCCGCGGTGGCCGATGACGACGGCGAAGACGAGGGCCAGCCCGCCGCGCGCCAGGGCCGGGCGCCGCAGATGGACCCGAACGATCCGTTCTACCAGTTCTTCCGGCAGTTCGGCTTTCCGGGCGGCATGGGGCCGCAGGCCCAGCCCAACGTGCCCACGCACGGCCAGGGCTCGGGCTTCATCGTCAGCCCCGATGGCTTGGTGCTGACCAACGCCCATGTGGTCAAGGGTGCCAGCGAAGTCATCGTCAAGCTCACCGACCGGCGCGAGTTCCGCGCCAAGGTGCTGGGCTCCGACCCTAAGACCGATGTGGCGGTGCTCAAGATTGACGCCAAGAACCTGCCCACCGTGCGCCTGGGCAGCACCCGCGACCTGCAGGTGGGTGAATGGGTGCTGGCCATCGGCTCACCCTTTGGCTTTGAAAACAGCGTGACGGCCGGCGTAGTCAGTGCCAAGGGCCGGTCGCTGCCCGACGACAGCCTGGTGCCCTTCATCCAGACCGATGTGGCGGTGAACCCCGGCAACTCGGGCGGACCGCTGTTCAACGCGCGCGGCGAGGTGGTGGGCATCAATTCGCAAATCTACAGCCGCTCGGGCGGCTACCAGGGCGTGTCGTTCTCCATCCCCATCGAGTTGGCCGCCAAGATCAAGGACCAGATCGTTGCCACCGGCAAGGTGCGCCACGCCCAGCTGGGCGTGGCCGTGCAGGAGGTGAACCAGGCGTTTGCCGAGTCGTTCAACCTCGACAAGCCCGAAGGCGCACTGGTGGCCAGCGTCAGCAAGGGCAGCCCGGCCGAGAAGGCCGGCCTGCAGGCGGGCGACGTGATCCGCCAGGTGGACGGCCAGCCCATCGTCGCTTCGGGCGACCTGCCCGCCTGGGTGGGCCAGGCGCAGCCGGGCCAGCAGGCCAAGTTGTCGGTGTGGCGCCAGGGCAAGCCGCTGGAGCTGACTGCCACCCTGGGCGACGCCAGCGACAAGGCAATCAAGCAGGCGCGCAACGATGACGCCGTGGGCAAGGGCCAACTGGGTCTGTCATTGCGCCCGCTGGACCCGCAGGAGCGGCGCGCGGCGGGCTTGAATGAAGGCCTGGTCATCGAGCAGGCGCGCGGCCCCGCCGCTGCGGCCGGCGTGCAGCCGGGCGACGTGCTGCTGGCCATCAATGGCGCGCCCATCAAGGACATCACGCAGGTGCGTGCCGCCATGGCCAAGGCGGGCAAGTCGGTGGCGCTGCTGATTGAGCGCGACGGCGACAAGATCTTTGTGCCCGTGCGCCTGGGCTGATCCATGGCCTGCGCCCGCCGTCGGTTGGGGGCCTGCGGCGGGCGCTGCGCATCAGCGCGGCAGGGGCTCCACTTCCTTTGTCCAGCGGTCGATCAGGCGCCGGCGCTCGGCGGCCTTGCCGTATTTCTCGAAGTCGTATTTTATGAGCTTCACGTTGTCCAGCGTCGGGATGCGCGGGTCCATCTTGAAGGTCTTGTTGGCGGGCACCTGGTAGCTGCCCACCTGGGCGCCCACGGCCTGGCCTTCGGGGCTCATCAGCCAGTCGTAATATTTTTTGGCGTTGTCCATGTTGCGCGCGCCCTTGACCAGCGCAATGCCGCCCACCTCGTAGCTGGTGCCTTCACAAGGCGCCTGGGTTTTCACCGGGTACTTGTCGGCCTTCCATTTTTCAAAGTTGAACATGAAGGTGATGCCCACACCCACCTCGCCCTTGGCCACATTGGGCGCCTGCGCCTGGCCGCTGCGGGTGTAGGTGGTGGTGTTCTTGTGCAGCGCCTTGAGGTAGTCGAACGCCTTGTCTTCGCCCATCAATTGCACCAGCCCTGCAATCACGGTGTAGGCCGTGCCGCTGGAGGCGGGGTGCGAGATTTCGACCTCGCCTTTGTAGGCGGGCTTGATCACGTCGGACCAGCACTGCGGCTCAGGCAGCTTTTTCTTCTTGAGCGTTTCGGTGTTGTAGCCAAAGCCGATGGCCGAGCTGTAAAAGCCCCCCACCTGGTGGCCCGACATGGCGTACTGGCGCACGCTCCAGCTGTGCAGGTCGTGCAGATACGCGGGGCGGTATTCGGCCAGCAGGCCCTGCTCGGCCGCCTGCAAGAAGGGGTCGCCCGTGCCGCCCCACCAGATGTCGGTCTTGGGGTTGTTGGCCTCGGCGCGCAGCTGCGCGGCAATCTCGCCCGTGCCCTTGTGGGCCTGGTTCACCTTGATGCCCGTCTTGCGGGTGAATTCCTTGGCAGCTGCTTCGCACCAGGGCGCGTCGGTGCTGCACAGCGCGTTGACCACACCCTGCGCCTGGGCGCCCGTGGCAGACAGTGCCGCCAGCGCAACGGCCGCAGCAACGTGGTGGAGAGGGGGAAATGTGATTGGAATTGCCATCGGTCTTGCTCCTTGTCTTTTGTCGTAATGGCCCGGCCCCTGGGGCGGGCGGTGTGCGCGTGGCGCTTTCATTGTGACAGTGATGTGTCAAATTTAAGTCGTTCTTTCAGCCCGGTGCTGCGTCAGCGGCCGTGCCGCCGCTATCCTTGGCAGCCAGCCCTTTTCCTGCACTCCTGACTGACCGACCTTTCTGCCCCCTTGCCATGCGCCTGCTGCTTGTTGAAGACGATTCCATGATCGGCGAAGCCGTGCTGGACCTGCTGCGCGCCGAGCAGTACGCGGTGGACTGGGCGCGCGATGGCGATGCAGCCGACACGGCCTTGCGCACCCAGGCGTACGACCTGGTGCTGCTGGACCTGGGCCTGCCCAAACGCGACGGCCTGGCCGTGCTGCGCGACCTGCGCGCCCGCAAGAACCGCACCCCCGTGCTTGTGACCACCGCGCGCGATGCCGTGGCGCAGCGCATCGAGGGGCTGGATGCCGGGGCCGACGACTACGTGCTCAAGCCCTACGACCTGGACGAGCTGCTGGCCCGCATCCGCGCCCTGCTGCGCCGCGCAGCGGGCCGGGCCGAGCCGGTGTACGAGCACCAGGGCGTCAGCATCAACCCCGCCACGCGCGAGGTGACGGTGCGAGGCACACCGGTGGTGCTATCGGGGCGCGAATGGGCGGTGCTGGAACCGCTCATTGCGCGGCCCGGCATGGTGCTGTCGCGCCAGCAGCTGGAGGACAAGCTCTACGGCTGGGGCGACGAGGTGAGCAGCAACGCGGTGGAGGTCTATATCCACGGCCTGCGCAAGAAGCTGGGGCCTGAGCTGGTGCTGAACGTGCGGGGTGTCGGGTATCTGGTACCGAAGATGTGATGGAAAAAATCTCTCGCAGCTTTCACGCCCTGCTCCCGCGCTCCTTGCGCATGCGGCTGCTGGTTTTTCTGCTCGCGGCCATCGTGCTGGCCGGGGCGGTGCAGGGCGCACTGGCCTACCGGGGCGCGTTGGAAGAAGCCGATGCGCTGTTCGACTACCACATGCAGCAGACCGCGCTGGCCCTGCGCTCGGGCCTGCCGGTGGATGCCCAGGGCCTGGGCCCCGGGCTGGACCCGGAGGACGAAAACCACGAATTCATCGTGCAGGTGTGGACCAACGAGGGCCTGCGCATTTTTGAATCCGCCGTGGGCGCCGCCCTGCCGCAGATTGCCGTGCTGGGCTTCACCAACGTGCAGGCGCGCGGCGGCACCTACCGGGTGTTCTCGATGCAGACCCGCTCGCAGGTCATCCAGGTGGCGCAGAACATGGCCGCGCGGCGCGACATGGCCCGTAGCCTGGCACTGCGCACGCTGGCGCCGCTGGCCATCATGGCGCCGCTGCTGGTGCTGGCCGTGTGGTGGGGCGTGAGCCGGTCGCTGGCCCCGGTGGAGCGCGTGCGCCGCCAGCTGGCAAAGCGCCAGGCCGACGACCTCTCCCCCGTGAGCGATGCGCAGCTGCCCGATGAGGTGCAGCCGCTGGTGAGCGAACTCAACCTGCTGTTCGAGCGTGTGCAGCACGCGTTCGAGGCCCAGCAGCATTTTGTGGCCGACGCCGCGCACGAGCTGCGCTCCCCCCTGGCCGCACTGCGCCTGCAACTGCAAGGCCTGCAGCGTGCGGGCGACGATGCCGCGCGGGCGGCCGCCGTCGAACGCCTGTCGGCCGGCATCGAGCGCGCCACGCGGCTGGTCGAGCAGCTGCTCACCCTGGCGCGGCAAGAGGCCAGCACGGCCGTGAATGACCCTGTGGACCTGCGCGCCACGGCGCAGCTGGCGCTGGCCGATGTGGCCCCCGCCGCCCAGGCGCGCAGCATGGATGTGGGCCTGCTGGACTCTGACGCTGCCACCGTTACCGGCAACGCCGAGGCCCTGCGCATGCTGGCCCGCAATCTGCTGGACAACGCCATCAAATACAGCCCTCCCGGCGGCCAGGTGGACCTGCAGGTGCGCCGCGAGGGCGACCACGCCGTGCTCACCGTGGAAGACAGCGGCCCCGGCATCGCCTCCGAGCACCGTGAGCGGGCCATGCAGCGGTTTGTGCGCGTCACCGCCGACGGTGCCCCCGGCAGCGGCCTGGGCCTGGCCATCGTGCAGGCCATTGCACAGGGCCATGGCGCCACCGTGGCGCTGGACAGCTCGCCGCGCCTGGGCGGCTTGCGGGTGACTGTTCGGTTTGCGGCCGCCAAGCCTTGAGCTGTGTGATGACTGATTGCTATTAATTGGATAGCTGGTCAGGCATATTGCACTAGCGCTACCAGCCAAAAATCCCTCAAAAGCACCCGCAGAGTGCTTCAAAACGCCTCGTCACGTGTGCGCCACGCCGCCAGAGGCCTGCCCCGCACAATGCGGGGGTAGCGCGCAGGCTGTGTCAGTTCCCGATCTGCCTGCACCCACTTCCACCTCAGCACACACGCATCGGCATGAACTTCATCGTTTTGGGCGCAGGCGCCATTGGTTGTTATGTGGGTGGGCGCCTGGCCGCGCACGGCCAGCCCGTGTGCCTGGTGGGCCGCCCGCATGCGCTGGAGCCCATCGCGCTGCACGGCCTGAAGGTCACCGACCTGGACGGCTTTGACCGCACCGTGCCCGCGTCCTCATTGCAACTGGCCCCCACGCTGGCCGATGCTGCGCCCAGTGCCGACAGCGTCATCCTGCTGTGCGTCAAAAGCGGTGCCACCGAGTCGGCCGCGCGCGAGCTGGCGGCGGCCTGTGCGCCCGGCACGCCGGTGATCTCGCTGCAAAACGGCGTGGACAACGTGGCCCGCATCGCAGCCCTGGCGCCCGGCCTGAACGTGCTGGCTGGCATGGTGCCCTACAACGTGGTGCTGCGTGGCGCGCACGTACACCGCGCCACCGCAGGCCATTTGCAGCTGCAGCGTGACGCGGTCACCGAGCGCATCGCTCCGCTGTTCAATGCCGCCGGCCTGGCCACCACGCTGCCGCCAGACATCCGCGCCGTGCAGTGGGGCAAGCTGCTGCTCAACCTCAACAACCCGGTCAACGCGCTGTCCGACCTGCCCCTGCGACAAGAGCTGCTGGACCGCGACTGCCGCCGCGTCTTTGCCGCGCTGCAGACCGAGGCGCTGCGCGTGATGGCGCGCGCGGGCATCACCCCCGCCCAGGTCACTGCCGTGTCGCCCACGCTGCTGCCCCATGTGCTGCGCCTGCCCAACTGGCTGTTCACCCGGCTGGCCAAGCGCATGCTGCAGATCGACGCCACGGCCCGCTCGTCGATGTGGGACGACCTGGAAGCCGGGCGCGTGACGGAGATCGACGCGCTGTGCGGCGCCGTGGTGCGGCTGGCGGCGGCACTGGGCATGGCAGCGCCGCTCAATGCGCGCATGTGCGAGCTGCTGGGCGGGCCGCGCCAGCGCCTCACGGGCAAACAGTTGCGCCAGGTTCTGGGGCTGTGATTGCGGCTGTGGCTTCGTGATCAGGCCACGGTTGCTGCGCTGTCCAGCGGCACGCGCAGCCCGGTTTTGAGGCTGGCCAGCGCCACCGAGGTCCGAAAGCGCTTGATGTTGTCGTCCCCCTCAAACAGCCGCCGCGTCAGCGCCTCGTAGTCCGCCATCGACGCCACATTCACCACCAGCAGGTAGTCTGCCTCGCCCGTCACGCTGTAGCACTGCTGCACCGCGTCTTCGGCCGCAATGCGCGCGCGCAGCGGGGCGGTGCGGTCGGGGCGCTCGTTGTCCAGGTGCACCTCTAACATGATGGTCAGCGGCTTGCCTACCTTCACCGGGTCCAGCACGGCCACGTTGGCGCGGATCACGCCGCTGTCCTTGAGCCGCTGAATGCGCCGCTGCACCGCAGGCGCCGACAGGTTGACGGCTTGCGCAATCGCGCGCTGGGGCGTGGTGTTGTCGGCCTGCAGGATGTCGAGGATCGCGAGGTCAAAGCGGTCAAGTGCTGCCGGAGTGGTCATGGGTCTCCTCGGAACAGGGTCTCAGGGTGAGCGAAAGTTGCGCGCAAGCCCCGAAATTCGAGCCAAAAGCACGCTGGGGTCGCACTATATTTTCAGCCCATGAGCGCTTCCCCTCTCCGTTCTCTTCTGCACCGCTTCTTCCCCTTCCTGGCCGTACTGGGCTCCGTCACTGCCCTGGGCATTGGTACCTCATGGGCCAAGCACTGGCTGTTCCCGGTGGTGGGGGCGCAGGGCACCACCACCGTGCGCGTGGGCTTTTCGGCACTGCTGGTGTTGCTGCTGTGGCGGCCCTGGCGTTGGCACTTGTCGCGCAAGGACGCGCGGGCCGTCATGCTGTACGGCGCGGCGCTGGGCGGCATGAACCTCATGTTCTACATGTCGCTGCGCACCCTGCCGTTTGGCCTGGCAGTGGCCATCGAGTTCGCGGGGCCGCTGGCGGTGGCCATCTGGTCATCGCGCCGCGCGGTGGATTTTGTGTGGGTGGCGCTGGCCATCGCCGGCCTGGGCATGCTGCTGCCGCTGGGGCTCAACGGCAGCACGCTGGATCCAGTGGGCGTCTTCTACGCTCTGGGCGCGGCCGTTTTCTGGGGGCTGTACATCGTGTTCGGCAAGCGCGCCGGGCACCTGCACGCGGGGCATTCGGTATCGCTGGGCCTGCTGGTGGCCGCGTTGGTGGTGGTGCCCGTGGGCGTGGCGCATGCGGGCGCTGCGCTGCTGTCGCCCACAGTGCTGCTCATTGGCGTGGCGGTGGCGGCGGTGTCCAGCGCCATCCCGATCTCGCTGGAGATGATGGCCCTGAAGCGCCTGCCCAAAGAGGCCTTCGGCATCATGATCAGCATGGAGCCCGCCGTGGCAGCACTGGTGGCCATGGCGCTGCTGGGCGAGCACCTGAGCGCGGTGCAGTGGCTGGCCATTGGCTGCATCATGGCCGCGTCGATGGGCAGTGCCATGACGGCTGCGCGGCCCGCTGCTGTCGCCCACACGGCGCCGCAAGCGGCCTGAAGGTGCGTGCTGGCGGAGCGGTGCTGCCAAGCGGGCGGTGCCGTGGCACGGCGCATTGCCTGACAGCAGCGCGGTCTGCAGGCTGGCTTGATCGGTTGGGTTGCAGGGCTAAAAAAGGACTGTGACGGCACCCCCTTGGCGCCGTCGTCCCATGTCCAAGGAGCCCATCATGATTCCCTCTACCACCCCTTCCACTGCGGTCACCGCACCCGTGGACGAAGACCTGGCCGAGCAAGCGCGCCCCGGCTACGGCATTCCGTCGCAAGACCCCCGAACCGGCGCCCAGACCGCGCTGGAGCCTGAAGACGCAGAGCGCGAAGCCCACTCCGCCCTGATGGGCGGCGGCATGATGGCCGGTGCCGCAGCCGGTGCCGCCGTGGGCGTGGCCGTTGCGGGCCCGGTGGGTGTTGTGGTCGGCAGCACCTTGGGCGGCATTGCCGGTGCGCTGGGAGGTGCCGCTGCGGGCACCATGGTCAGCCCGGACGAGCCTTTGGCCGATGCTGTGGAAGGCGATCACCCTGCGCAGTCTGCGCGAGGGCCAGCAGGCAAGACGGACTCGAAGTAAGGCCGCCAAGGCGGCTACGCGCTGATTGGGGCAGTGCGCGTATTGCGTGCGGATGCTTCAAATTTGATAGCTGCCAGCGCATATTTCACTAGCGCTTGTGGCCATTTTGGCTATGAAGCTGGTCCCTCGACAGGAATCGAACCTAAGAATCACTGAAAGTGACCGAATTTGGCGCACTTCTTTCTTCGAGGCGCGCATAAACCGTGCTGCCAAATTCAGCCTAATTCTTTGTCCCTGTCCCGTTTTTTGTCCCGGTCTATTAGGGCGATTGTGCTGCGCTCGGCGGGGAGAGGTTGACAGCTCAATCTAAGGCGTAGGGCAGAATCGAAGTCAACCAATTAACGGAGACGAGTTTGTCGAAGTTGTCCGATTTCGCAGGTGAGGTGGATCGCCCCGGTGTCATTTTTCTGGCTGAGTCGATCAATCTGTGTGGGCTTGAAGATCCTGTGATGATCGGTGCAGAGGCCAGACTGATGCGCGCTCATTCTGACGTTCGTGCTGAGCTAAGCCGTATTTTGGAACCCCACACAAAGACACGACTCATGCTGCACATCAACCCTTGGGAGTCTGAAGGAGTCCCAAATGACCAGGGGGTTGAAATCAGGCCAATTGCTGATCCTTCGCAGCATCACTATTGGATCGTTCAGCACTGGCGTCGGTGGTTCGACCTGCAGCTTGAACATGCACTGGAGCTTGCTGATCCTGGGCTCACGCCGCTGATGTCCCTGACTTCTCCCCTTCAGCGTCCGTCGGGGTCTGTCAACGCTCACGCGATCTTGAATTGGCTTGAAGAAAATCTGGTGGCGGAAACACGTCACATAGGTTCAACCGATCTCGTAGGTGTTGAACGTGCTTGGCAGCTTCTCATCGCCTTTGAAAGTCAGGATGAGCCTTCGTACCAATTCATTAAGAAGGCAATTCAGGACTTCGTGGATTTAAAGCGTGTACCAGCGAGGATGCCAATATACGTCGTCGGTTTGTTCTCAATCATCGAGATGTTGCTGACCACTCAGCAGGATAAAACCACCGAGAACTCGTTAAGCCATCAACTGAAGGAAAAGTTGACGCTGCTCGGGAATCGTTTCGCCGAGCCCCTTGTCCTCAAGGATCATCTGCCCCAGACCGAAGGGATGGACTTCAAAAAGGTGGTCTCTAAGCTCTATGCTTACAGGAGCAAAGTAGCGCATGGATCGGCGCTTGAGTTTTCTGGTGAGTTACAAGTACTTGAAAGCCACAAAGCAGTCTGCCGATTTCTCCGTGCGGTCGTCCGGAAGTTAATTCTGCAGGCCGTGACTGAGCCAGCGTTGTTTCGTGACTTGAAGAGTTGCTGATTGCGCATCGATGTTGTTGATGCGCATGCGTTGTACATGGACGAGCGACCCGATTTTTGTCCCGGTCGAAATATTTCTCTTTTGAAATCAAGGACTTATGGTCCCCTCGACAGGGATCGAACCTGTATCTAGCGCTTAGGAGGCACTCGTTCTATCCATTGAACTACGAGGAGCAAGGCAGCCGCGCATTGTAGTGGCGCGCGGGTGCCTTCCTGGCCGCCTGGCCCTCAGTCGTACTTCACGGTGTAGATGATGTCCACCGCGCTTTTCTCGCCGGTCTGCCCGCGCAGCGTGAGGCGGCGGGAGAGGTCGTAGAAGATGTACAGCGTGCCCAGCGTGCCCGACAGGCTGCGCTCATAGGTCACGTACAGGTCTTTGGACAGGCGCTTGCCGAAGGTGAGGGCGGCGGCGCTGGCGTCTTCGCCCGTGGTGGCGCCGCGAAAACCGATTTCGTCCAGTCCCAGGCGACTGGCGGCGTTGGCCGTGGGGCTTTGGCCGCCGTTGCGGCCCAGCAGGGCCAGCGCGGCTTGTTGCAGCACGGCCGCTTCGGCGCCTCCGGCCGAGGCATTGCGGCCCAGCACCACCCACGACAGTTTTTCGGCATCGGGCAGTTCCGGGTCGGAGTACAGCGTGACGCGCGGCGCCTGCACGCTGCCCGTGACCTGCACTCCGGCGCGCACGCTGATGTTGGGGCGCAGCGCCAGGATGTCGAGCGAGGGGTTGTTGTACGGGCCGTTGAAGCGGATGAGGCCCGTCTCCACGTCCAGCATCTGGCCCCAGGCGCGGTAGCGGCCCTGATCGGTGCGCACCTCGCCAGTCACGCGGGGCGGGGCGCCGGGCACGGCGCTGCTGCGGATGTCCACCTCGCCCGTCAGCCGGGTGGTGATGCCCTGGCCTTGCAGCGCAAAGTCGCGCCCCAGGTTGAGGGTGATGGCGATGTCGGGCGGCTTGGCGGTCTCTGCCTGCGCGGCCACCTGGTTGGCCTTGGCGGCGGCCTGGGCCTTGGCCTGGTCTTCGCGGTCCTTGGCGGCAGAGCGCACGACCACGTCCGAGCCCAGTCGCGGTGCGGATTCATCGGGCAGGATGATGGTGGCGCGGTCGGTGGTGAGCTTGCCGCGCAGGCTGATCTGGCCCTGCTGCAACTGGGCCTGCAACTGGCCCGACACGCTGACCTGGCGGTCGGCCCGTACGAGCACTTGCAGGGCCTTGGCCTCGGCCTGCAGGGACATGGTGATGCCTGACAGGCCGGTGGCTGCCGTGGCGCTGTCGCCCCAGGCCACGCGGCCCGTAGCAGTCAGCGTGCCGCCGTCTTGCGCTGCGGCCGTGCGGTTGCCGCTAAAGCCTGCGATGCGCGCGCTGCTGCCCCGACCACCTTGCAGGCGGAACTCGGTGATGTTGAGCTGGTTGCCCTGTAGCGTGGCGCGCAGGCGGCCACCTTGCAGGTCCACGCCGTCCACCACCGATCTCACTGCCATGTCGTCGGCCCCCAGGGTGCCCGCCCAGCGCGGCGCATCGCGCGTGCCCGACAAGGTCGCACTGGCGTCCAGCGTGCCGCGCACGCGCCAGCCGGGCGGCGCCAGCGCAGACCACACGCCCACGTCGGGCAGGCGGGCGCGCAAGGTGCCGGCCAGTGGTGCGTCGGCAGGCCAGGTGATCGGGGCACCGGCGTTGGCCGCGGACAGGCGTGTGCTGGCGGTGGCGTCGATCTCGCCCGCGCGGTCGCTGGCCCAGAGCAGGCGCGCGCGCAGCGTGTCGCCTTCGGCGGTGACCGTGATTTCTGCCTGGCGCACACCGGCGGGCGTGCCCGGGGCGCTCGATGCGCTTGCTGCACCTGATGCACCTGCAGGCGGTGTGGCTGCAGTGGCCAGCACGGTGGTGGCACCTGCACCGGTGCCCTGGCCGCTGCTTTGCACTGCTGTGACGGCTGTGGCATCGCCCGCCAGGATGCGCAGGTCGCCACTGGCACGGCGCAGGCTGGCGCTGGCGCGCAGGGCGTCGCCCGTGGTGTCCACACTCCAGTGCCCGTCGAGCACGATGCTGCTGGACAGGCCCATGCGCGCAAGTAGCGGCTGTGCGGGCCGGCCAGCGGCGGCAGGCGTTTCGCCCAGCCCCAGCGCATCCACCCAGGCCATAGGCAGGCCCTGCAGCGTGCCCTGCGTTTGCAATCGCGCGAGGGCGCCGGGTGCCGTCGCTGCTGACCATTGCATCGGCGACCAGCGCAGGGTGACGGTGCCCGGCAAGGGGCCGGTGACGCGGGCCTGGCCGGCCGATGCCTGCAGGCTGAGGGATTTGGTGGTGGTTGATGGTGCCGCCCGCCCGCTGGCCGGGGACTGGGGGGCGCTGGGGGTAGGTGCGCCGGTGCGCATGGTCAGGCCCAGGGGCTCTGCCAGTTGCAGCATCCACGGCCCGGGGCGCTGGGCGGCCTGGGCTTGCAGGCGCAGTTCGCTGACTTGCAGTTGCCATTGCCCCGCACCCACCATCGTGCTGGCAAGGCGTGTCTGCAACGTGGTCTGCGTGGCCTGGGGCGCGGGTGTGCGGACCTCGCCGGTCAGCGCCAGAGAGGCCTGTGCCAGGTTGCCACCCAGTTCGGCCTTGAAGGCCCGCAGTTGCAAGGCTTGCCCGGCGGAGGTGCCGCCGCTGGCGTTGGTGCTGGCCGGGAGTGTCAGGTCCAGCTGGGGGGTGTTCAGCGTGGCTTGCAGATCAAAACGGTCGGGGTTGCGGGCGGCTGCGCTGTGGGCGGTGGCAGTCTGAGGTTGCTCCGTCAGCGTCTGCCAGCCGCCCTTCCACCGCGCGGTGATCTGTGCGGTGCCCTGCGCGCTGGCCCCTTGCAGCGCGCGCTGCACGGCGGTGCCCACCACCGGCAGGCTCGCCAGCCAGCGCTGCGTGAGCGCGGCGTCGGCCCACTGCCCCTGCAGGTCGCCCGCGCCGCTGCGCGGGGCCAGCGTGCCTTGTGCCTGTGCGGTGGCGCCGGGCACTGCCAGGGTGACCTTGCCCTGTGCAGACTGCGTGCCCAGTGCGACCTGCAGCCCGGTGGCTTCCACGCGGGCCTGCAATGCGTCCAGCAGCAGGCGGTCCAGCCGCACCGTGCCGCCGTCGGTGGCCTGCCAGGTGCCTTGTGTGCTGAAGGTATTGATGCGCAGCGGTGCGCCCGCTGCACCCGGGGTCTTGACGGTTGCTGCGCGCGCCGCCGTGCCGGTGGCTGCCCGCACATCGGCACTGAAGCGCACGGCCTCTCCTTGCGTTTGTGCGGTGACGCGGCCGGAGAGCGGGGCGGCGGCCAGCAGCGTGTGCAGGGCGTCGGGGCGCAGCGCGCGCAGGGTGGCCTGGCCTTCCAGTACGTGGGTGGCGGGGGTGTAGTGGCCCTGTGCGGTGATGTTGCCCGTGCCCGCCTGCAGGGTGGCGCTGGGCACGGTCCAGCGGGTGCCGTCGTAGCTTGCGCTGGCGTCCAACGCGGTCAGGGGCAGGCGGGTGGTGTCCCAGGGGCCGGGCAGGTCGTTGCGCAACGCGGCCTGCAGACTCCAGCCTGCTGTGCCTGCCGTGCCTGCGCCGCCGGATGTGGGCCCGGCTTGCAGCGTGCCGTGCAGCTGCGTGACCGGTGCCTGCGGCCACAGGGCCGCCAGGTTGACGGCGCGCAACGTGGCGTTGGCGGACTGCAGGGGTTGCTGCGCCCAGGGTGCCAGCGTGGCGGCCAGATCGGCCTGCATGGGGTCGGCAGTGGGCGCAGGGGTTGTGCGTGGGGTAGGAGGTTTTGATGCGCCTGGTTTGCTGGCGGGCGCGGCTGCGGGTGGTGTGGCGGCTTCGCTGGTCGGCTCGGGCTTCAGGCGTGCCTGCAGTTGCAGCTGGGCGGCTGCGGTGGCCAGTGTGCCCTGCAGCGTGGCGTGGGCGCCCACCTGCAGCGCAGCGCCGCCCCCGGGCACGGCGGTGCGCACGGTGCCATCCACGGTGGCGTCCAGCGCCATGGGGGCTTGTGCGTCCAGCGTGGCGCGGGCGCTGTACTGGCCCTGGGCCAGCTCCACCGCGCCGATGTTCAGGCGGTGCTGGCGGCCATCAAACCGGTAGTCACCCACCAGGTCTTGGGCTTCCACGGCGGGTGACCCGGCCCACAGCAGCTGGTTGACCCGGAACGGCACGCCCAGCTGCAGCGGCAGCACCAGGCTGGTAAGGGGCGTGGGTGGAGGCTCGGGTGTCTCAGTGGGTTTGGGCTGGGGGGTGATCGCCACGCGGGCGGCATGCACCTCGCCCAGCTCCAGGCGGCGCTGCAGCAAGGGGGCCAGCTGCCAGCCCAGGCGGATGTCGGTCACTTCCACCGCCAGGGTAGGACTGCTCCAGCGCAGCCAGCCAATGTGCCCGCCGCTGCGCAGCGAGCCACTGACATCGCGGCTCTCCAGCTGCTGGTTGGCGGGCAGGTATTGCGCTGCACGGGCCAGCGTGGTGGCCAGCGACGTGCCGCTGCCCGCCCACCACCACAGCAGCGCGCTGGCCGCTAGCAGCAAGGCCAGCAGCGTTACCAGCAGCCAGCCCACGGCTCGGAGCCAGCGCGGCGCGCGGGGGGGGTGAGGGCGGGGTGCCGAGGACGACCCGGCGCTGAAGTCCGACGCGCGGGCGCGCGGCTTGGGAGTGTGGGGGGCGTCGTTCATCGCCATCAGAAGCTGAACCCCAGGCGCAGGTGCAGCCGCACCTCTTTGGTCTTGACGCCATAGGCCAGGTCGGCCTGCAGCGGGCCCACGGGGCTGCGCCAGCGCACACCGGCACCCACGCCCACACGCGGGCTCAGGTCACCCACCTTGTCGGCCACGGCACCGGCATCCACAAACAGCGTGCTTTCCCAGTCGGTCATCGCCCCCTTGTAGACGATGGGGCGTTGCCACTCCACGCTGCCCACGGCCAGGTAGCGGCCCCCGTACAGCTGACCGTTGTCGGTGCGCGCGCCGATGCTGCGGTAGCCGTAGCCGCGCACGGTGGTGTCGCCGCCCGTCACAAACAGCTGCGTGACGGGGATCTGCGCCCCCTCGCGCGCCAGCACTGCGCCTGCCTCGGCCCGCAGGGCCACACGGGCATTGCGCCCGATGCCTGCGTCGTCCTGCACGCGCCCTGCGGGGATGAAGGACTGCCACCGCACCAGGGTGCGCACAAACGGGTCGCGCTCGGGTCGCAGCGTGGTGCCCAGGCCCAGCTCCACCGCCAGGCCATGTCCCCGCGTGGGGGCGGTCAGGCTGTTGAAGTAGCGGCCCGTCCACCCGTAGTTGATGCTCAGGGCCGTGCTGGTGTCGGAGGGCGACCGCGTGTTGTCGGTCAGTCCCTGGCTGTGGGCGTAGTCATACTGCAAAAAATAATTGCGGTCGATGGATTTGGTGCTTTTGCTGCGGCCTGCGCGCAAGCGGCCGCTGTTCACGTCGTAGTCGCCCGTGGCCTCGCGCAGCAACTGGCCGCCCGCAAACCAGCGCCAGCCGTTGTCGTTGGGCAGGTCCGTCCATTCGGTGTTGGCGAGCTTGGTTTCGCGGTCGAGCGCGAGTTTGGTCACCGCGCGCCAGCCCAGCACGGGCATCTGGTTGTGGATATGTTCCAGGGACAGGCGTGCGCCGCTGTCGGTCGAGAAGCCCGGGCCAAAGACCAGCTTTTGCATCGGGGCCTCACGCACCTGGGCCACGACGGGGGCGGCCTGTGGGTCGGTGCCTTCGGTGTCGAGCGTGAGGAACACGGCGTCGTAGTAGCCGCTGCTGGCCAGGCGCAGCTGGGCGTCCAGCATGTCGGCCTCGTCATACACGGCGCCCGTGGGCAGTCGTGCCAGGCGCCGCGCACCGTCGCTGTCGTAGCGCTGGCTGCCCTGCACGCGCAAGGGGCCAAAGCGGTAGGCGGGGCCGGGGTCGTAGCTCACGCCCAGCTGGGCTTCGTGCCGGTCGGCATCGATCTCGGCCCGGCTGTTGGCGATGCGGGCCGTGGGGTAGCGCCGGGCCTGCAGCTGGCGTAGCCCGTCGGTCTTGGCGCTGTCCCAGGCCGACTGGGTGAAGGGCTGCCCGGGGGCGAGGGACCAGTTGCGCTGCAGGCGTTGCTGCCGTCGCGCCAGGTTGTCTTTGTCGGCCTCGTCGGTGCCCGCCACGGTGATGTCGGCACGGGCAATGCGGGTTTGGGGGCCGGGCTCCACGGTGACCGTGACGGTGCGGGGTGCGCCCTTGCGGGTGCCCGCAGTCTCTTGTGCCTCGGTCAGCTCCACGGTGATGGTGGGCGCGAAGTAGCCCAGGGTGCCCAGCAGTTCGCGCGAATTGGCGTCGGTGGCGCCCAGCAGGCGCTGCAGCTCGTTGGCCTGCAGGTCGGGCAGCTGGCGAAAGCGCTGCAGCTCCAGGTGGCGCTCCAGCGTCTCGCGCACCGCGTCGGGGGCGCGTACCACCACGTCAAACGATGGGGCGCCACTGCTGGCTTCGGGGCTGATCAGGTCGCTGCGGGTGTCGCCGGTCGTGGGCTCATCGGCACGCGGCAGCAGGCTGCAGCCGCTCAGGCACAGCGCGCCGGAAAGCAGCAACGCCGACCACAGGGCCGGCGTTGGGGTACTAACAGTGGCGGGACGCAAAACGCGGAGGGGCACGGTGCGGGAGGATGTGTCAGGGGATCGTGTGGGGGAGGGCAAGCCTGTCAGCCCGCCCGATGCATCCCCGACTATGCCCTGAAACGGGAGCGCCCCCTGTCGGACAGATGCTCGCAAGGCATCTGGCCCCGCCGCAGGGGCTACTTGGACAGCAGCCGCATGGTTTCTTCCAGGCCCTTGAGCGACAGCGGGTACATGCGGTTGCCGATGAGCTGCTGGATGATGCTGATGCTTTGGCGGTACTGCCACACGCCCTGTGGCTCAGGGTTGATCCACGCAAACTTGGGGAAGGCGTGGGTCAGGCGCTGGATCCACTCGGCACCCGGCTCTTCGTTGTTGTATTCCACGCTGCCGCCGGGCTGCAGGATCTCGTACGGGCTCATGGTCGCGTCGCCCACAAAGATCAGCTTGTAGTCCTTGTTGTACTTGCGGATGATGTCCCACGTCGGGAACTTCTCGGCAAAGCGGCGGCGGTTGTTCTTCCACATGAAGTCATAGACGCAGTTGTGGAAGTAATAGAACTCCAGGTGCTTGAACTCGCTCTTCACGGCGCTGAACAGTTCTTCCACCCGCTGGATGTGTTCGTCCATGGTGCCGCCCACGTCCATGAGCAGCAGCACCTTCACGTTGTTGTGCCGTTCGGGCACCATCTTGATGTCCAGGTAGCCTGCGTTGGCTGCCGTGCTGCGGATGGTGTCGGGCAGGTCCAGCTCCAGCTCATGCCCTTCGCGCGCAAACTTGCGCAGGCGGCGCAGCGCGACCTTGATGTTGCGCGTGCCCAGCTCCTGTTGGTCGTCGTAGTCTTTGTAGGCGCGCTGCTCCCACACCTTCACCGCGCTCTTGTTCTTGCCTGCACCGCCAATGCGCACGCCCTGCGGGTTGTAGCCGCCGTGGCCGAACGGGCTGGTGCCGCCGGTGCCGATCCACTTGTTGCCACCCTCGTGGCGCTCCTTCTGTTCTTCGAGGCGCTTCTTCAGCGTCTCCATGAGTTCGTCCCAGCCCATCTTCTCGATGGCGGCTTTCTGCTCGGGCGTGAGTTCGTTCTCCAGGATCTTGCGCAGCCAGTCGGCCGGGATCTGCTTGGTGAAGTCGGCCACCATTTCGACGCCCTTGAAGTAGGCGCCGAAGGCCCGGTCGAACTTGTCGTAGTGCTTCTCGTCCTTGACCAGCGTGAGGCGCGAGAGGTTGTAGAAGTCGTCCAGGCTCCAGGCGTCATCCGACTTGGGGCCCACCACACCGGCCTGCAGGGCTTCGAGCAGGGTGAGGTATTCCTTGACCGACACGGGCAGCTTGGCCGAGCGCAGGGTGTAGAAGAAGTCGATGAGCATGATTTGGGCCTCCAGCGCTAGTAGTTATTGCGCGTGACGCTCTAAAAGATATAGCAACTGTGCCTTGGCCTCCGGCCATTCGCCAGCACGCATGCTGTACATCACCGTATCGCGGATGGTGCCGTCGCGGCGCAGCGCGTGGCCGCGCAGCACGCCGTCCTTCTTGGCGCCCAGGCGCTCGATGGCGCGTTGCGACGCAAAGTTGTAGTTGTCGGTGCGCCAGCCCACCACATGGCAGTCCAGCGTGTCGAACGCGTGGCCCATCATCAGCAGCTTGGCCGTGGTGTTGACGTGGGTGCGCTGCACGCTGTGGCGGTACCAGGTCCACCCGATTTCCACACGCTTCACGGCGGGCACTATGTCGTGGTAGCTCGTGGTGCCCAGCACCGTGCCGGTGGCGTCTTCCACCACGGCAAAAGCAAAGCGGTTGCCGTCTTCGCGCATCTTGAGCGCGGCTTCGATGTACGCACGCGTGTCCTGCGGCTCGGGCACCGAGGTGATGCGCAGCTTCCACAGCTCGCCATCGGAGGCAGCGGCGCGCAAGCCTTCTTCGTGGGTCAGAGCCAGGGGCTCCAGGCGGACGCCGCGATCCCGCAGCGTGACAGGTTCTACAAAAGCCATGGGTCTCTACCCTTTGATCATCAATCCTGGGACGGCTGGCTGCGGCGGCTGTTCTGCCAGCGCCGGGCCCCGTGCAGTCCCAGGCCACCACCGAGGCCCACCAGGGCAATGCCCACCAGGCTGCCGGTGCCGTAGCCGGGCGCGAAGATGTCGAGCCCGAGCAGCTGGCCGAGCCAGAAGCCCAGCAGCGCACCCCCCACAAAGCCAACGGCATCTGCGACGCCGTTGACCAGCAGCTGGCGGGTGTCGTCGTTGCCGTTGCTGTTGCTGTTGCCGTGGCTCACTCAGCGGTTCCTCTGGTTCATGAACACCAGCTTTTCAAACAGGCTCACGTCCTGTTCGTTCTTGAGCAGCGCGCCCACCAGCGGGGGTACGGCCACCTTGTTGTCTGCGCTTTGCAGGGCGGTGAGCGGGATGTCTTCGGCCACCAGCAGCTTGAGCCAGTCGATCAGCTCGCTGGTCGAGGGCTTCTTTTTCAGGCCGGGCAGGTTGCGTACGTCATAGAACGTCTTCATCGCCACGCTGAGCAGCTCGCTCTTGAGTGTGGGGAAGTGCACGTTGATGATCTGCCGCATGGTGTCGGCCTCGGGGAACTTGATGAAGTGGAAAAAGCAGCGGCGCAGGAAAGCGTCGGGCAGTTCCTTTTCGTTGTTCGAGGTGATGAACACCAGTGGGCGGTGCTTGGCCTTGATGAGTTCGCGCGTTTCGTAGCAGTAGAACTCCATGCGGTCGATCTCGCGCAGCAGGTCGTTCGGGAATTCAATGTCGGCCTTGTCGATCTCGTCGATCAAGAGCGCCACGGGGCGGTCGGCTGTGAAGGCCTGCCACAGCACGCCCTGGATGATGTAGTTGCGGATGTTCTTCACGCGCTCGGCGCTGTCACCGTCGTTGAGCTGGCTGTCCCGCAAGCGACTCACCGCGTCGTATTCATACAGGCCCTGCTGGGCCTTGGTGGTGGATTTGATGTGCCATTGCAACAGTGGCATGTCCAGCGCCTGCGCCACTTCCTCGGCCAGCATCGTCTTGCCCGTGCCGGGCTCGCCCTTGATCAGCAACGGCCGTTGCAGCGTGATGGCGGCATTCACGGCAAGCATCAGGTCTTGGGTAGCGACGTAGTTCTGGGAGCCTTGGAATTTCATGGGGGAAAACACCGGATCGTTGATGAATGGGCTTGACAGGGCGCTGGCTATAATCGACGGCTGATCAGAGCCCAGAGCTGAACTTCCACGAGATTGTGCGCGCAAAATGAACAAAACGTTGACCACGCTATTTGCCCTGGCTGTCGCTTCCGTGACCGCCTTGTCCCACGCCCAGGAAGCCAAGGGCGACGTGGAAGCCGGCAAGCAAAAGATTGCCATGTGCATTGGGTGCCACGGCATCGTCGGCTACCAGGCCAGCTTCCCCGAGGTGCACAAGGTGCCCATGATCTCGGGCCAGAGCGCCAAGTACATTTCGGCAGCGCTGGTCGCCTACCAGAAGGGTGAGCGCAAGCACCCCACCATGCGCGGCATCGCCGAGTCGCTGTCCGAGAAGGACATCGCTGACGTGTCGGCCTATTACGAACAACACGGCAAGACCGGCGCCGAGCTGCCCGCCAAGCCCTCGCGTGAACCCAGCGTGCAAGTGGCCGAGCTGCTGAAGAAGGGCGCCTGCGTGTCTTGCCACGGCGACAACTTCTCCAAGCCCATCGACCCGTCCTACCCCAAGATTGCAGGCCAGCACGCTGACTACCTGTTTGTGGCCCTCAAGTCCTACAAGGTCGAAAAGAACGCCAACGTGGGCCGTGGAAACGCCATCATGGGTGGTGTGGCCAAGCAGTTCACCAATGCCGAACTGAAGGCGCTGGCCAATTACGTGAGCGGCCTGGACAGCGAACTGCACACGGTGCCGCAGTCGCGCTTCCGTTGATCAGCAGCCGCGCTGACCACAACATGAAAAGCCCGCTTCGGCGGGCTTTTTGCTGGGCGATTGAATTCTCAACGGCTGGCGGCCCACGCACCAACCGCCAGACACACGCACGCCGTGACCGTCAGGCGCCATCGCAGCGGCAAGTACCACGCGGGAAGCGAGGTACGCGCAGCCAGCCGATGGTCTTGTACCAGGTGTGCTGCAAAGCCTGCGATCAACAGCACGGCCCCTGCTGCAGGGGGCAATAGCGTGGCAGGCCAGGCCATCAGCGATGGCACCACGCTCCACACAAAGCAGCGTGTGCGCTCTGGGGCGCTCATCCCGCTTTGTGCCATGGCAAAGCCCCAGTGCAGCGCACCCACAAAACTCAAAATCACCGCGCCGTAGGCCAGCAGCGCTGCGCTCCACCACGGTGTGCCCGGCGCCCACAGGCCCACCGCTGCCAGCGCCAGGAACGGCAGCAGGCCGCCGTATCCCAGCCAGGCTACAACCGGCGGGGTGGGGGCAGAGGAGGGCGAAGGCAAAGGTTGTGTGGACCGGTGGATGTGAGTCGACATGGAGGCCTCCAGATAGGGTGCTCGCATTGTCTGGAAACCGGGACTCCCGAGTGCCATGCATGGTTGTGTGCCACCCACCCGGCGCTTCGCGAAAGTCTCAAGCCCTGCGCCTACAGAGCTCTCCGGTATCGCCCGTTAAAATAGGAACTGGGTGTCGGCGCCAGGGTGGCCCGGCAGGTTCATGCGCTGGTCGGGCCGCCGCGCGGTTTTTCTGCGACCCATGAACTCCTTCCCCACCTTGATCCAGGTGGTTGGCGCCGTCCTGTTCGGCCTGGCCATTCTTCACACCTTCTCCACCAAGTATTTCGAGCACCTTGCGCACACGCAGCCCCGGCATGCGGGCATCTGGCATCTGCTGGGCGAGGTAGAGGTCGTCTTCGGCTTCTGGGCGATGGTGCTCATGCTGTTCATGTTTGCCATTGGCGGCAAGCAGGAGGCCACCGCCTATCTGGACTCTCGCAATTTCACCGAACCGTTGTTCGTGTTCGCGATCATGGTGATAGCCGCCACCAGGCCCATCCTGGAACTGTCTGGGGCGCTAGTCCGGGCGCTCGCCGCCTTGTTGCCAGTGCAGCGCGGCATGGCCATGTACTTTGTGGTCCTGGCGTTCGTGCCCTTGCTCGGGTCGTTCATCACCGAGCCGGCGGCGATGACGCTGGCCGCGCTGATGCTTCGGGACACGCTGTTCTCTCACCCCATCTCCAGTCGGCTCAAGTATTCGACCATCGGTGTGCTGTTCGTGAACATTTCGATTGGTGGAACGCTCACTTCCTTTGCGGCGCCTCCCGTGCTGATGGTGGCTGCCAAGTGGAACTGGGACATCTGGTTCATGCTGTCCAACTTCGGCTGGAAGGCGGCAGTGGCCGTGCTCATCAATGCGGCCATCGTGATGCTGATCTTCCGCAACCAGCTGGGCCACATGGGCCGCAAGATTCCCGCCGCCGAGTCCCCCGTGCCGTGGACCGTGACGGGCGTGCACCTTGCCTTCCTGGTGCTGGTGGTGGTGTTTGCCCACCATCCCGCCGTGTTCCTGGGACTGTTCCTGTTCTTCATGGGGTTCACCACGGCGTACCAGCGCTACCAAAGTCCGCTGATCCTGCGCGAGGCGCTGCTGGTGGCGTTCTTCCTGGCTGGGCTGGTGGTGCTGGGCGGCTTGCAGCAATGGTGGCTGCAGCCCGTGCTCATGAAGATGGATGCCAACGCTGTGTTTTTTGGCGCCGCGGCGCTCACCGCGTTCACCGATAACGCTGCGCTGACCTACCTGGGCTCGCTGGTCGAAGGCCTGAGCGACGAGTTCAAGGTGGCCCTGGTGGCGGGCGCCGTCACGGGGGGTGGCCTGACGGTGATTGCCAATGCGCCCAACCCGGCCGGGGCATCCATCCTGAAGGAGAAGTTTTCGGACGGCGTCATCAACCCGCTGGGCCTGCTGCTGGGGGCCTTGCCGCCTACGCTGGTGGCGGTGATCGCGTTTCGGGTGTTGTAGTTGCTGGGCGGTCAGCGATCAGCCAGCACCGCCTGGTTGGTCATGGCCTCGCAGATGGATCGGATCTGAGGGCGCATCAGCCGGGCCACCTCATCACGCCGGTGCGATTCGAGCCTCCCTGAAATGGCGGCCACGCTGATGGCGGCGATGGGATTGTCCGGCGGAAAGGCAATGCCAATGGCGGCTGTGCCCGGCGTGACCACGCTGTCCAGAAACGCGTAACCCTTCTCGCGCCCTACCTTGATCGCTTCGCGCAGGTAGGGGGCTGTGACGAATCCGTACTTCTCGTACTTGGGAGCATTGGCTTCGATGATGGACTCTGCCTCGTCCGGCGGCAGGGCGCACAAGATGGCCAGCCCGCCCGCACCGACGCCCAGCGGGCGGCGAATGCCCACATCCAGCGCCAATGACTTGATGGGGTAGTCGCCCAGTGCGCGGTGGGTGCACACCGCCTCCAGCCCGCTGCGTTCGCTCAGGTAGATGGTGTCCTGCGTGACTTCGGCCAGTTTCTGCAGCGCACCGTCACACAGTTCCGATAGCCGGTAGCGTGGCCGCGCGAGCAGGCCCAGCTCGTACAGCAAGGGGCCGAGGTAGTACTTGCGCGTGTGCGTATCCCGGTTCAGCAGGCCCTCGGCTTCCAACCGGTGGAGCATGCGAAAGCAGGTCGATTGCGGCAGACCGCTGGTGGTGGCGATCTCGCCGATGCGCATGCCGCCTTTTCCACGAGACGCCACGATACGGAGCATCTGCACCACGCGCTCAATGCTCTGGGTGCCAGTTTTTGAATTTCCACTATGTGGCGATTCTTTTGTCTCAAAGGGGACTGTTGTAGTGTTTTTATTCATATTGTGTTTGTAGTTTGTATCCACATGGTGGGCAATATAGGGTTTACCCAGGCAGTTGAGCTGGTGTTTGATTTTTTAATAAGTGATCAAACGATTTGTTCAACTTCCACATGGTGGATAACTGGGTAAAGCCGCATGTCTTACACGATGACTGAAAAAATCCTCGCCCGGGTTGCAGGGGTGCCTGCCGTCAGGGCGGGCGACGAGATCCTGGCGCGGCCGGATTTCGTGATTGCCTACGACTTTCCGGGCTACACCGATGTGTTCTTCAAGGAGGCCAAGGAGGAGTTCGGTGTGGACAAGGTGCCAAGCCCTGAGCGCTTTGTGCTGTTCATCGACCACATGGTCCCGGCTGCTGCCCCCAAAGAGGAAGAACTCCACAAGATCACCCGTGCCTGGGGCAAGGAGCAAGGCGTGCCCGTGCATGAGCGCGAGGGCATCGGCCACCAGGTGTCGGCCGAGCTGGGTTACGCCACGCCGGGTGCCTTTGCAGTGCACTTTGACGGGCATGTGAGCCAGCTGGGCGCGTTTGGTACCCTGGCGATGGGCGCCCGCAAGAGCGTGCTGGAGACCTTTGTCTCCGAGCGCATGGCGCTCGTGGTGCCCGGCACGGTCAAGATCGAAGTCACCGGTACGGTGCAGCCCGGCGTGATGGCGCGGGACATCTTCCACCACCTGGTGCGGGTGATGGGGCCTTCTTCCTGCCGCTTCAAGGTGGTGGAGCTGTGCGGCCCTGTGATTGACGCCATGAGCATCGAAGGCCGCCAGACGATCTGCGGCCAGGCCATGTTCTTGGGCGCGACGACGATGCTGATCGCCCCCGATGCCAAGACGCTCGAATATGCCAAGGGCCGCGCCAAGATCGCCCTGGACCCGGTTTACCCCGATGCCGACGCGCACTACGACCGCGTGGTGACGGTGGATGTGAGCAACCTGGCCCCCATCGTGGTGGCACCACCCAGCCCCGCCAACACGCGGGACCTGACCGAATACGCGGGCCTGGAAGTGCACATGGGGTATCTGGGCAGCTGTGCCAGCGGCCGGCTGGAGGATCTGCGCGTTGCAGCGCAGGTGCTCAAGGGCCGCAAGATCAAGCCGGGCTTCCAGCTGCATGTGGTGCCCACCTCGCAGGCCATCATGTCGCAGGCCGCCGGCGAAGGCCTGATCTCGACCCTGGTAGATGCCGGTGCGTTCATCAGCTCGTCGAGCTGCGACTACTGCTATGGCCGCATTGCCACCATGACGGATGGTCAGCGCGCTGTCTCCACCGGCACGCTCAACACGCCCGGCCGCATGGGCAGTGCCGATTCTGAAATCTTCATCTGCAACGCCGCCGTGGTGGCTGCATCGGCCCTGGAGGGCTGCATCACCGATCCCCGGCCTTACCTCTCCAACACCGAAGGGAGTGCAGCATGACTCTGCCCACCTTGCACGGCCGCGCGGCCTGGGTCTTTACGGAAGACGACTACGACATCGACCTGATCGTCGGCATCAAGAACATCAAGATCACCGACATCAACGAGCTGGCAGCGGTCACCATGACCAGCTACGACGCCGACTTTGCCAAGTCGGTCACTAAGGGGGATTTGCTGGTGGGCGGCCAAAACTTTGGCTATGGCCATCCTCATTACCCGGCCATGCGTGCCATGCGCCACTTGGGCGTGGCAGGCGTGATTGCCGAGTCGTTCTCTCCCGGTTTCTTCCGGGGCGAGATCAGCATGGGGTTCCCGCTGATCACCTGCCCGGGCATCCGCGCGGCGACGCAGCGGTGGGACACCCTGCAGGTGGATTGGGAGCGCGGCGTGGTAGTTAACCAGCGCACGGGGCAGGCACTGCCGTTCGAGCCCTGGTCGTCCACCGAGCGCGCCACGATCGAGGCGGGTGGGTTCACGCCCTATCTCAAGGCCCGGCTGGCACGCGAGCGTGCTGCCGCTGCGGCGGCGTGACGGGCAGGGGCACACCATGTTGCAGATGATTGTCAGCGGCGTCGCCCTGGGCGCCATCTACGGGCTCATCGCCCTGGGCATCGTGATGGTGTTCAAGGCGACGGGAATCCTCAATTTCGCGCATGGCGAAGCAGCCATGCTCTCGGCCTTCGTGGCCTACACGCTGTTCAAGCTGGGCCTGCCGCTGTGGGCTGTGGTGCCGCTCACGCTGCTCTTTGGCGCGGCGCTGGGCATGGCGATCGAGCGGTTCATCATTCGCCGCTTCATTGGCAAGGCGCTGCTGTCGTCTGCGATCTGCACGCTGGGGCTGTTCCTGGTGTTTGGCGATCTGGCCATCTGGGTGTGGGGCAAGGACACGCAGGAGCTGCCCAGCATCTTCCCGGCCGCGCCCATCGACATCGGGGGCGTGATCGTTTCGGGCATTGACCTGGGCATTGTGGCCGTGTGCGCCACGCTGGCCGCCCTGCTGTTTGCGTTCTTCCGCTTCACGCGCCTCGGTATTGCCATGCAGGCGACGATGGAAAACCCCACGGCTGCGCGCCTCATGGGCATTCCGATCAAGCGCATCTATGCGTTGGCCTGGGCGCTGTCGCACGTGATCGCAGCCACCGCGGGCTTGCTGATTGCGCCGCTGACTTTCGTGCACTTTTCGATGATGCAGCACGCACTTCACTTCGCGTTCGCTGCTGCCGTGCTGGGTGGCATTGGCAGCATGCCAGGCGCGCTCTTGGGCGGCGTGATCATTGGTGTGTCGTCAAACCTCACTGGCGCCTATGTGTCCTCGGCCTGGAAGGACGCCGTGCCCTTCATCGTGATGCTGGTCATCCTGATCCTGCGTCCCCACGGTTTGCTGGCCCGCGCCCAGATCAAGAAGGTCTAAGGAGCCGCCATGACCAAAGTCTTTGACACCTACCCCTGGCTCGGCCCAGTGCTGTTTGTGCTGGCCTTCGTGCTGGCGCCGCTGGTGCCCGGTGGTTACGTGCTGTACATCTTCACGCTCGTCATCATCTACACGCTGGCTTCGTTCGGCACCAACATCCTCACGGGCTACACCAACCTGATCTCCATGGCGGGTGCCGTGTTCTTCGGCATCGGTGCCTATGGCTCGGCCATCCTCACCACGCACTTTGGCGTGCCGCTGGTGCTGTCGATGTTCATTGCCGCCGGCATCGCCACCGTGGTGGGCCTGTTGTTGGCGCTGCCCGTGCTGCGTCTGGAAGAGGTGTTTCTGGCCATTGCCACGCTGGGGTTCGTGATGATCTCGGTGGAGATCGCCAAGTCCAGCGGTGACATGTCGGGCGGCGAGAACGGAATGGGCGCACCTGGCCCCACCTTGTTTGGCTGGGCGCTGGACGAGCGCGCGTACCACGTGTTCACTGCCGTCGTGCTGGCGGGCGCGCTATGGGTGGCGCGCAATCTGGCGCGTAGCCGGTTTGGGCGGGGTTTTCTGGCCATCAAGGGCAGCGAGACGGCTGCGAGGGCGCTGGGCCTGAACACCACGGCGCTCAAACTGGTGGCGTTTGGCGTATGCGCGTTCTACACGGGCCTGTCGGGCGCGCTGTACGCGCCACTGGTGCGCTTTATCGACCCATCGCTCTTCAGCATCATGGTGTCGATCAGCTTCGTCTCGATGGTCATCGTAGGCGGGCTGGGCTCCATCCTGGGCTCGGTGCTGGGCGCAGTGTTCGTCATCGGTGCGCCGCAGTTGCTCACGTACCTGGGGTTCGATCAGTTCCAGCGCGCGCTGTATGGCGTGGCGATGATCCTGGCGCTGATGTTCCTGCCCGACGGGTTGGCCAGCCTCTTCAAGCGCAAGCGTTTGCCCGGTGCAGATGCAGCGCAGAGCGGGGGTGTGCGATGAGAGTGATGGACGACAAGACCTTGCCGTCGCAGGCGCCTGTGGTGGCAGTTCCCGGCCGGGCTGCGCCTTTGCTGAGCATCCAGGGTGTGCGCATGGCGTTTGGTGGCATCGTAGCCGTGCAGGACGTGAGCTTCGACGTGATGCCCGGCACGGTGCACGCACTCATCGGACCCAACGGCGCTGGCAAGACGACGATGCTCAATTGCATCAGCCGCTTCTACACGCCCCAGCAAGGCGCCATGCGCTATCGCACAGCCTCCGGTGACATGGAGCTGCTGGGCTGCAAGGCCCACCAGGTGGCGCGCCTGGGGATTGCCCGCACGTTCCAGAACCTAGAGCTGTTTGCAGAGCTGACGGTGTTTGACAACGTGCTCATTGCGCGGTCGATGGCCATGCGTGCGACGCTGGTGGAGGCCTTGCTGGGCCTGCCACGCCAGCGCCGCGAGGAGTGCGCGGAACGCGAGCGCGTGGAGGCTGTGCTCGAAGGGCTCAACCTGCAGGCCCATGCGCATGCGGTGGTGCGCGACCTGCCCTATGGCACGCAAAAGCTGGTGGAGCTGGCCCGTGCCATGGCGCTGGAGCCACGCCTGATGTTGCTGGACGAGCCCGCTGCCGGCATGAATAACCGCGAGATCGATGCCCTGGGCGAAACGCTCAAGCGGCTGCAGGCCAGCGCGCAAGCGACGCTGCTGCTCATCGAGCACAGCATGCCGCTGGTGATGTCCATCTCGGACACGATCACCGTGATGCACAACGGCGCCTTCCTGGCACAGGGCACACCCAGAGAAATCGAAAACCATCCCGCCGTGGTCGAGGCGTATCTCGGAGGAGGCAAGAGTGGCAAACGGCGTTGAGACATCCAGTGCACCGGCACTGCTGAGCGTGGACAACCTGAGCGCGGGCTACGGCAAGATCCGCGCGCTGCACGGCGTGAGCCTGCGTGTGCCGCAGGCCCGCATCGTGTGCGTGCTGGGCGCCAATGGGGCTGGCAAGACCACGTTGATGCGTGCGCTCTCGGGCCTGTTGCCGGTCAGCGAGGGTCAGGCTATTTTTGATGGCCAGTCCATTGCCAACGTGCCTGCCGAAGCACTGGTGCGCCGCGGCATTGCCCATGTGCCGCAAGGCCGCATGGTGTTTGCGCAGCTCACCGTACGCGACAACCTGGTGCTGGGCGGCTACACCCGCCCCGCCGCCGAGGTGCGCGACGACATCGACCGTGTGCTGGGCTATTTCCCCCGGCTCAAGGAGCGCATCACCTCGCGCGCCGGCACCCTGTCGGGCGGCGAGCAGCAGATGCTGGCCATTGCCCGGGGCCTGCTGGCCAAGCCGCGCCTGCTGATGCTGGACGAGCCTTCGATGGGCGTTGCGCCCATCCTGAAGGACGCGATCTTCGAGACGCTGCGCGACATCCGCGATCGTGAAAACCTCACGCTGCTCATCGTGGAGCAGGACGCCGACATTGCGCTCGACATCTCCGATGAAGGCTACGTCATCGAGACCGGCCGCGTGGTGATGCAAGGCCCGGCCGCCGAGCTGGCGGGCAATGAGGACATCCGCCGCGCCTACCTGGGTGGCTGATCGCTGGCCCAAACCCCCAAGTTCCTTTCCCATGTTCCCTTCCCACCGATAAACACAGGAGACAAACCATGAGTCACTTCATTCCACGCCGTACGCTGCTGGCTGCCGCTGCAGCAAGCTGCCTGATGGCGACCACGCTGGGCGTGCAGGCTTTCGAGAACAAGGACGAAGGTGTGCTGACCCAGGAGATCGTTCTGGGCTCCTCGCAACCGCTGTCGGGCACGCTGGCCTACATGGGCAAGGCCGTGGACGAAGGCATGCGCACGTACTTCGACATGGTCAACGAGCAAGGCGGCGTCAACGGCCGCAAGATCAAGCTCATTACCTATGACGACGAGCTCAAGCCCGCCAAGTCGGTGGCCAATGCGAAGCTGCTGGTCGAGCGCGACAAGGTGTTTGCCATGGTGGGCAACATCGGCCACGCCACCAACATCAGTGCCTACGAATACAGCTCCACCAAGAAGGTGCCCACCATTGGCGCGCTGAGCATCTCGGACCTGACCTCCAACCCGCCGCGCGACCTGCTGTACGTGCTGCCATCGCCCCAATCCACCGAGACGGCGGCCTACATCGACCATGCGGTCGAGGTGCTCAAGGCCAAGAAGATCGCGATGCTTTACCAGAACGACGGCTGGGGCAAGCCAGCCTACGACATTGCCGTCCAGCGCATGGAAAAGCACGGCCTGAAGCTGGTGGAGGCGCAGACCTTCGAGCGGTTTGCGACCGACCTCACCTCGCAGGTGTTCAAGCTCAAGCAGGCCGAGCCCGATGTAGTCATCGTCTACGCGCTGGGTCAGGAGGCCGTGCAGTTCTTCCGCGGTGCCGAAAAACTGGGCTGGAAGCCTACGGTGTTCGGTGCGGGCGGGCTCAACGACCCCAAATTCATCGAGCTGCTGGGCAAGACGCAGTCCAAGCTGTACGTGGCTTCGTACTACGACGCCGTGGACGGCAACAACCCGGCCATCCAGTCGTTCTTCCAGCGCTACGCCAAGCTGTACCCCAAGTCGGCGCCCACGTCGATGGCGCTGATGGGCTATTCGTCAGCCGCTGTGACGGTCGAGGCTTTGAAGCGTGCCGGTGCCGAGCCCAGCCGTGCCAAGGTGGTGGCCGAGCTGGATGGCATGAAGGACTTTGACCAGAAGATTGGCCCCAAGATCACCTTCCAGCCTATCAGTGCTGGTGGCTATGCGCGGCGCGGCCAGACAGGCGTGGCGCTGATGGAGCTCAAGGACCAGAAGTTCGTGTCCATGGGCAGCTATATCGACCCTGTGAAGCGCTGAGGACCTGACCATGACCAAGAGCTTGCGACAACAGCTGCGCGCGCGCATCCAGTCAGGCCCGACCTTCTGGATGGCGGGCGCGCAAGACGCCCTGTCGGCCCTGCTGGTGGACCAGTCGGACTTTGACGGCATCTTCACAACGGGCTTCGGCATCTCGGCATCGCTGCTGGGGCAGCCGGACATGGAGGTCTACACACTCAGCGAGAACGTGGGTGTGGTGCACCACATCGTCAACGTGGTGAGGAAGCCCGTGTTTGCTGATGCCGACACCGGCTACGGCAACGTGATCAACGTGGCCCGCACGGTGCGCGAGTTTGAGAAGGCCGGTGTGGCGGCCATCTCGATCGAAGACCAGATCAGCCCCAAGCGCTGCCCGGCGGCCGCGGCCGTGACGCCCGTGGTGTCCATCCCCGACGCCGTGGCGCGCATCAAGGCGGCGGTGGATGCCCGTCGGGACCCGGACCTCCTGATCGTGGCCCGCACCGATGTGGCCGACCCCGAGGAGGCCATTGAGCGTGCCGTGCGCTTTGCCGAGGCTGGTGCGGACCTGATCCAGCCCATCTCGCGCACCTTCAAGGGCTATGAAGACTTGGTGCGCTTGCGCGATGCCTCGGGCCGCCGACTGTCGCTGCAGCTCATGCAGGGGCTCTGGATGTCGCGTCTGACGCGCTCGCAGATCGAAGAGGTGGCAGCCTTTGCCACCTACCCGGTGGTGACGCTGATGAGCACGGTGCATGCCTTGCAAAAGAACCTGGCCACGCTGTCGGCGCGCCGCACGGGCGATGTAGACGGTTTGCCCTGTGGACAGACCAGCATGGCCGACTTCAAGGAAGTGATTGGCTGGAAGGCCATGGAAGAGCGCCAGGCGCACTACGAAGCCGGTTGAATTGCACGCGCCCGAGTGCGGCGCAGTGTTCATGAAAAGTAAGGCCAGCACCCCGGGTGGGTGCTGGCCTTTTTTTGTTGCTGGGGGCTGGTAGTGGGGCGCCGGGCTGTGGTCTCAGTCGCGCGTGGCGCGCCGCTGCACGCAGGCGATGTAGGCGTCGCCGTCGGGCGGGCGGCCTGCACGCTGGCTTTCCCACAGCATCTCGCCCAGGCAGTCCATGGCGGCGTGGTGTGCGTCGTGCAGCGAGTCGAGCCGCGCGGTCAGCAGCTCGACCGCCTGGCGGATGCCGCGGGGCTGGTCGATGCTGCACTGCTCGCTGATCGACAGGTGCATCGACAGGTGCAGAAACGGATTGGTCTGCCCCGGCGTTTCGTCGTAGTTGCGCGCCACGGCCGCGTCGGCGTCGGACAGGTCGGCGTGGTATTCGGGGTGCTCGGCGATCCACAGGCTGGCCAGCGTTTCGATGGCTTCCATGGGGGCGCCGCTCTGGGTCTTGGCGTGCACGCCGCACAGAAAGCGGCGCACATCGGCTTGAGAGGGGCTGAACATGGGACGTGAGGGTAGCACGCAGGCCACAAGCCGGCATGCGCAGGGGAGCGTGGACCGATACGGCCGTGCGGGTCGCGCCCGCCCGCTACGCGGCGCCGGGGCGGCGTCCTACGCGGGCGGCGGGCGCGCGCACCTACATTGGGCTGGCGCAAAGGCAGGGAGCCGGGTCCCCTTTGTCGCAGTCCTCAAAACCCGGCATTGGGAGAACTGTCATGAAGGCAATGCGAATTGTGGGTGTGCTGTTGCTGGTGCTGGGGCTGGCCGGGTTTTTGACCGGTGGCTTCAGTTTTACCAAGGACACCACGCAGGCCAAGCTGGGGCCGCTGGAGCTCACTGTGAAGGAAAAAGAGTCCGTCAACATTCCGCAGTGGATGAGCCTGGGCGCGATGGTGCTGGGCGGCGTGGTGTTGGTGCTGGGTTTTCGCAAGAACTAATTTCACCCGTCGTGGCGAGCGACTGGGGCTGCGACTCCGGCTCTTGCCCTATCCACGTAAGACGAGTGTCTGAGGTTCATCTCTAGGCGCTCGTTGCGATGGGTGATCCCCAAAGTTCGCCGGGCGTCGTCCTGCTTTCTCCAGGACTCCTACCCCCTTGGCGCTCCCATCATGCGCGAAATGGTCCGCGCCGCACTCAGCAGCGCGGGCAACAGGCTCTCCTGCATCATGGCCGCACTCGTACGGTTGGCCTGACCGCTGATGTTGAGCGCCGCCACCGTCTGCCCCGTGCGGTTGGTCAGCGGCGCGGCAATCGAAATCAATCCCTCTTCCAGCTCCTGGTTCACTAGGCACCAGCCTTGCTGTCGCGCCTGACGGATGTGAGCCAGCAGCGCCTCCATATCCGTGGTGGTGTGCGCGGTAAAGCGCTGCAGGGGGTGGCCCTGCAGCCGGGCCTGCAGTTCGTCGTCTGGCAACCCTGCCAGCAGCATGCGGCCCATGGAGGTCCAGCACGCGGGCAGGCGCGAGCCCACGCCCAGCGTGGTGCGCATGATCTTGTGCGTGGGCACGCGCAGCACGTAAACGATGTCCAGGCCGTCGAGCACGGCGGCCGATGACGACTCGCGCACCTCTTCCACCAGGTCTTCCATCACCGGCTCGGCCAGGTTCCAGATGGGCAGCGAGGACAGGTACGCAAACCCCAGGTCCAGGATGCGCGGGCTCAGGCGAAACAGCTTGCCGTCCGTCTCCACATAGCCCAGCGTCTGCAGCGTGAGCAGGATGCGGCGCGCGCCTGCGCGGGTCAGGCCGGTTTGCGCCGCCACTTCGCTCAAGGTCTGCTGCGGTGTGGCCGCGCTGAACGAGCGGATCACCTCCAGCCCGCGCGCGAATGACTGCACATAGCTGTCGCTCGGTTTGGGGTCTTTGGCTTCAGGGCTTTGGGAATTCATACGTATGCCAACTATAATTCTTTAAGCGAACATTTGTTCTATATACGAACAAATTTCGGAGAGACGAGACAGCAAACAAGCAAACCAAGAAAGCGTTGCAATGATCAACAAACTGGCGGACTCGGTGGCCCAGGCCCTTGCGGGGGTGAAGGATGGTGCCACGGTGTTGATAGGCGGGTTCGGCACGGCCGGCATTCCGGGCGAGCTGATCGACGGCCTCATCGCCCAGGGTGCGCGTGACCTCACTGTGGTCAACAACAACGCTGGCAATGCCGACCAGGGCCTGGCCGCGCTGCTCAAGGCCGGGCAGGTGCGCAAGATCATCTGCAGCTTTCCGCGCCAGGTCGATAGCTATGTGTTCGACGAGCTGTATCGCAGCGGCAAGCTGGAGCTGGAACTCGTGCCCCAGGGCAATCTGGCCGAGCGCCTGCGCGCGGCGGGTGCGGGCATCGGCGCCTTCTTCTGCCCCACGGCGCATGGCACCGAGCTGGCTGCTGGCAAGGAAACGCGCGAGATCAACGGCAAACACTACGTGCTGGAGTACCCCATCTATGGCGACGTGGCCCTGATCAAAGCCGAAAAGGGCGACCGCTGGGGCAACCTCACCTACCGCATGTCGGCGCGCAACTTTGGCCCCGTGATGGCCACCGCCGCCAAGACCACGATTGCCACCGTGCACGAGGTGGTCACGCTCGGCGCGCTGGACCCGGAGGCCATCGTAACCCCCGGCATCTACGTGACCCATGTCGTGAAGATCGACCGCACAGCCACGCAGGCGGGCGGATTCAAGAAATCCGCGTGATATCGGCCGCAAGCGCAGAAAGAATAAGCATGAGCAGCTATCAAAAGCGTAGTAAAGACGAGTTGGCGAAACGCGTGGCACAAGACATCCACGACGGCGCCTACGTCAACCTGGGCATCGGCCAACCCACCCTGGTGGCCAACCACATTCCTGCCGGCCGCGAGGTCATCCTGCAAAGCGAAAACGGCATCCTGGGCATGGGCCCCGCGCCCGCTGCGGGGCTGGAGGACTATGACCTCATCAACGCGGGCAAGCAGCCCGTGACCTTGCTGCCCGGCGGCGCGTACTTCCATCACGCCGACAGCTTCGCGATGATGCGCGGCGGCCACCTCGACATCTGCGTGCTGGGCGCGTTCCAGGTGTCTGCCACGGGCGACCTGGCCAACTGGAGCACGGGCGAGCCCGGCGCCATCCCCGCCGTGGGCGGCGCGATGGACCTGGCCATCGGGGCCAAGCAGACCTGGGTGATGATGGACCTGCTGACCAAGCAGGGCATGAGCAAGATCGTCACGCAATGCACCTACCCGCTCACCGGTGTCGCCTGCGTGAAGCGCATCTACACCGATCTGTGCACACTGGCCTGCACGCCCGCCGGGCTGCAGCTCATCGACACCGTGCCCGGGCTGTCGCTGGCCGAGCTGGAGCAACTGGTGGGCCTGCCCATCCAGGCCCCGCAGACCACGGCGGCCTGACCGCACCTATCAAACCCACCCGAGAACCGAGGAGACAAAAACCATGACGACCCGCCAAGCCTTCATCTGCGACGCCATCCGCACCCCCTTCGGCCGCTACGGCGGTGCGCTTTCCAGCGTGCGCACGGACGACCTGGGCGCCATTCCCATCAAGGCGCTGATGGACCGGAACCCTGGCGTGGACTGGGCGGCGGTGACCGACGTGCTGTACGGCTGCGCCAACCAGGCCGGCGAAGACAACCGCAACGTGGCCCACATGAGCAGCCTGCTGGCAGGCCTGCCCATCGACGTGCCCGGCGCCACCATCAACCGCCTGTGCGGTTCGGGCCTGGATGCCGTAGGCACCGCCGCACGCGCCATCAAGGCGGGCGAGGCAGGCCTGATGATTGCGGGCGGCGTGGAGAGCATGAGCCGTGCGCCCTTCGTCATGCCCAAGGCCGAGTCGGCCTTCAGCCGCAACAACGCGGTGTATGACACCACCATCGGCTGGCGCTTCATCAACAAGCTGATGAAGGAAAAGTACGGCGTGGATTCGATGCCCGAAACCGCCGAGAACGTGGCGACGGACTTCAAGATTGAGCGCGAAGCCCAGGACCAGATGGCCCTGCGCAGCCAGCTCAACGCCGTGGCCGCCATCAAGGCCGGCCACCTGGCGCGCGAGATCGTGCCCGTGCACATCCCGCAGAAAAAGGGCGACGCCATCATCGTTAGCCAGGACGAACACCCCCGCGAGACCAGCCTGGAAGCGCTGGCCAAGCTCAAGGGCGTGGTGCGGCCCGATGGCACGGTGACGGCGGGCAACGCCAGTGGTGTGAACGACGGCGCCTGCGCGCTGCTGCTGGCCGATGAAGCCAACGCCGCCAAGTACGGCCTCAAGCCCCGCGCCCGCGTGGTGGGCATGGCCGTGGCCGGTGTGGCGCCGCGCATCATGGGCTTTGGCCCCACACCCGCGACGCTGAAGGTACTGGCGCAGACGGGCCTGACCATCGACCACATGGACGTGATCGAACTCAACGAAGCCTTTGCCGCGCAAGGCCTGGCCGTGCTGCGCGCGCTGGGCATCAAGGACGACGACGCGCGCGTGAACGCCTGGGGCGGCGCCATTGCGCTGGGCCACCCACTGGGCGCCAGCGGCGCGCGCCTGGTCACCACCGCCGTCAACCGCCTGCACGAGCACGCCGGAAAGTACGCGCTGTGCACCATGTGCATTGGCGTGGGACAGGGCATTGCCATCATCCTGGAGCGCGTGTGACCGTGATTGAGCGCAACCCCACCCCGGTCACCGTCATCACCGGTGCCAGCAACGGCATCGGTCGCGCGATTGCCGAAGCCGTGCTTGCCCAGGGCCACGCGGTGGTCAACCTGGACTACGTGCTGCCCACCTGGAGCCACCCGCAACTCACCTCGTACCAGGGCGACCTGACCGACGAGGCATCGACCCGCGAACGTGCGGCCGAGATTGCGGCCAAGCACAACGTCACGGCGCTGGTGAACAACGCGGGCGCCACGCGCCCCGGCACCATCGACACCGCGACCACCGCGCAGCTGGATGACGTGGTGGGCCTGCACCTGCGGGCCCCCATGCTGCTGTTGCAAGCATTCTTGCCCACGCTGCGCGCCTGCGGGCAGGGCCGTATCGTCAACATGTCGTCGCGTGCGGCGCTGGGCAAGGGCGAGCGCATCGTCTACTCAGCCACCAAGGCCGGAATGATCGGCATGACGCGCACGCTGGCCATGGAGCTGGGGCGTGACGGCATCACCGTCAACGCGATTGGCCCCGGGCCGATTGCCACTGAATTGTTCCGCCAGAGCAACCCGGACGGTGCACCGCAGACCCAGCGCATCCTGAACAGCATCGCCGTAGGCCGCATGGGCACGCCCGATGACGTGGCGCGCGCGGCGCTGTTTTTCCTCTCGTCCGACAACGGCTTCGTGACCGGGCAGGTGTTGTACGTGTGCGGCGGCACCACGCTGGGAGTGGCGCCTGTTTAGCAATCTGAACTGATCTTCCCCGCCGCCCCGCAAGGGGCGCACCCCTGTTCTCACCCGGAGGCCTCGGCGCCCGGTTGAGGCCACGGCGCGGCCGGATGCCGCGTCCGTGAGACCCATTTCATCCACCTTCTTGAAGGAGACAAACCATGACCCGTTCCATCCACACCACCCGCCGCTTCGCGCTGTCGGCTGCAGCCTGCGCGGGCATTGCCGCTATCGCAGGTGCGGGCCTGCTGGGCAGCAGCGCTGCACTGGCCCAGGCCTACCCGAGCAAGCCCGTCACCATCGTCGTGCCCTTCGCCGCAGGCGGCACCACCGACATCCTGGCCCGCATCATCGGCCAGGCGCTGACCACCGAGCTGGGCCAGTCGGTCATCGTGGACAACCGCGCGGGCGCGGGCGGCAACATCGGCGGCGCCATGGCGTCCAAGGCACCGGCGGATGGCTACACCCTGTTCATGGGCACGGTGGGCACCCACGCCATCAACGCCAGCCTGTACAAGAAAATGCCCTTCGACCCCATCAAGGACTTCGCGCCGCTGACGCGCGTGGCCAATGTGCCCAACCTGCTGGTGGCCAACCCCGCGCAGCCCTACAAGACGGTGAAGGAACTGATCGCCTACGCCAAGGCCAACCCCGGCAAGGTCAACTTTGGCTCCTCGGGTAACGGCAGCTCCATCCACCTGTCGGGCGAGCTGTTCAAGAGCCTTGCCAAGGTGGACATGGTGCACGTGCCCTACAAGGGCAGCGCCCCGGCCGTGACCGACCTGCTGGGCAACCAGATCGGCATCATGTTCGACAACATGCCCTCGGCCATCCAGCATGTGCGCAGCGGCAAGCTGGTGCCCATTGCCGTGACCACCGCCAAGCGCTCGCCCGAGCTGCCCAATGTGCCCACCATCGCCGAAGCCGGCGTGCCCGGCTACGAGGCCACCTCGTGGTTTGGCATGTTTGCACCCGCGGGCACGCCTGCGCCGGTGCTGGCCAAACTCAATACTGCTCTGGTGAAGGTACTGAACCAGGCCGACGTGAAGAAGAAGATCAACGAACAGGGCGCTGAAACCTACAGCGAAACGCCCGAGCAGTTTGCTGCCTTCATCCAGGCCGAGTCGGTGAAGTGGGGCAAGGTCGTCAAGGAGTCAGGAGCGAGTTTGGACTGAGCACCGTCCAGACGTTCTGCAGCTACCAAATTGATAGCTGCTACCGCATGTACATCAAGCGGTAGCAGCTATTTTTATTTCATATCAGGCCGCTGGGCTCACTGCACCCGGTACACGCGCCCGGTCTGCCCGCCCTCCACGCTGCGTTGGTAGCCACGCGCGGCGCGCTCGGCAGACACCGTGTCAAACCCCGGGAAGAAAGGGCCGTACACACCCACCGATTCGGTGAGGATGGTGGGGCTCACGGCGTTGATGCGCAGGCCGCGCGGCAGCTCGATGGCGGCGGCGGCCACAAAGCCTTCGATGGCCGCGTTCACCGCCGTGGCATTGGCACCGTTGCGGATGGGCTCGATCGACAGGATGCCCGCCGTCAGCGTGATGGAGCCGCCGTCGTTCAAATACTTCTGGCCGACCAGCGCCAGCTGCACCTGGCCCAGCAATTTGTCTTGCAGGCCGATGTTGAACTGCTCGGCCGTCATCTCTGCCAGCGGGCCAAAGTGCAAGTTGCCCGCCGTGCTCACGATGGCGTCCACCTTGCCCACCGCCTCGAACAGTTGGGCGACCGCGCCCGGCTGCGAGAAGTCTGCGCGGTGCTCGCCGCTGCTGCGGCCCACGGTGATCACGTCGTGGCGTGTGCCCAGGTTGGCCAGCACAGCCTGGCCGATGGTGCCGCTGGCGCCGATGAGAAGAATCTTGGACATGGTGTTTTCCTTGGGTGTCAAAAGGGGTTGATGAGGAACTGACAGCCCGATTCTTTTGCTAATCAATCAATGCATAAAGTGCCTTCAGGTTATGCTTGAACTAACTATTGATTAGTAATTGAGGGGTTGCCATGGACAAGCTGCGCAACATGGAAGTCATGGTGGCGGTGGTGGAGGCGGGCAGCTTTGCCGCCGCTGCGCGCCAGCTGCAGATATCGGCCGTGATGGTGGGCAAACATATCCAGCAGTTGGAGACCCACCTGGGCGCACGCCTGTTCCAGCGCAGCACGCGCCAGAACAGCCTGACCGAGGTGGGCGCCGCGTTCTACGAAGACAGCAAACGTGTGCTGGAGCAGGTGCGCTGGGCCGAGTCAGCCGTGGAGCGCAGCCGCGCCGTGCCCCAGGGCATGCTGCGGGTGAGTGCTCCGTTCACGCTGGGTAATCACGTGATCGCGCCGCTGGTGGCCGACTTTCTGCAGCGGCATGACCAGGTGCGTGTGGACCTGCAGCTGACCGACAGCGTGGTGGACCTGGCAGGCGAGGGCTTTGACGTGGCCGTGCGCATTGGTCAGGTGGTGAACGAGGGCCTGGTGGCTCGCCCGCTGCGCCCCTACCGCATGGTGATTGCCGCAGCCCCTGCCTACCTGCAGCGCCATGGCACGCCCGAGCGCGCGGCCGACCTGGTGCGGCACCAATGCCTGAGCCACTCGGTGTGGCAGCGCCGGGTGGAGTGGACGCTGCGCGACGGCAAGGAGGACTTCTTCTGGCCCGAGAACGCGCGTTTTATGTGCAACCAGGGCGACGGCTTGCGCCAGGCTGCGCTGCGTGGCCTGGGGCTCATCATGCAGCCCGAGGTGCTATTGGCCGACGACCTGGCCAGCGGTGCGCTGGTGCCGGTGATGCCGCACTGCCTGCCCGCGCCGCGACCCGTGCATCTGGTGTATGCGCCCGACCGGCGGCAGCTGCCCAAGCTGGCGCGGTTTGTGGAATACGTGGTCGGAGCGTTGGGCACCGCCTGAGCGGTGCGGATCAGGTTTGGACTACTGGGGCCTGCGGCCCAGGGCCGCTCACTCCACTGCGTTGCTGGGCACCGCAGGCCCGATCTTGAACACCCCGCTCACCCGCGCACACGGCACGCCATCGGCGGTGACCAGACCCTGCGCAAACACCAGCGAGCGTGTGATGCGCAGCGGCTCGGCCTCACCCTCCACCCAGGCCCCCAGCGGGGCAGGGGCCAGGTAGTCGATCTGCAGGCTGATGGTGGGCAGGAAACGGTCCGACACCTGGTCGCTTTTACGGTGCACCGACAGCGGTACCAGCATGTCGCAGAACGTGGCCATCATGCCGCCGTGCAGGTTGCCCATGGGGTTTGTGTGGCGCGGCTCCACGCGAAAGCCGAACTTCACCACGTTGCCCTGGTGCAGCACATACAGCGGGCCGTTGTGCTGGATGTAAGGGCCGCCCGCCACCAGCGGGGCAAAGCCCTCGGGAATGGGGGCGGTGGTGGTGTTCTCGGGGGCGTGGCTCATCAGCGGGCTTCCTTTTCAATGTCGTTGGCAAAACTGGCGTCCTGCAGGCTGCTGCGGGTGGCGTCGCCCTGCAGCCAGCCGCTGTACACCGTACGAAAGTCGGCCACGATCTGCGCGAGCGGCATGTCGTCAAACGCGCCGCGCTGGTGCACGTATTCCATGTGGCGTGCGCCCGACTTGTCAAACGGGTGGTAGATCGAGTCGTTCTCGCCGTCGAACTCAAGCGGCAGCAGGCCAAAGCGCTCGCACAGCTCGATGTTGAACGCGGGCGTTGCCTTGCGCCAGGCGCCATCGAGCCAGATGTCGGTGTAGCCGTGCCAGATGAAGAGGTCGGTCTTCATGGTCTCGCGCATGCGCTCGGTGCTGAGGTGGTTGCGCACGTCGGCAAATCCCATGCGGGCCGGGATGCCCGCCGCGCGGCACACAGCGGTGAGTAGCGCGGCCTTGGGCACGCACCAGCCGTAGCCGTTGGCCAGCACGGTGCTGGCGGTCATGCCCTGGGGCGACAGGTCGATGCGGTAGGGGTCGTAGCGAAAACCGTCGCGCACGGCGAGGTACAGGGCGACGGCGCGTTCGCGGTCGGTGGTGCCGCGCGCGTGTTGGGCAGCAAAGGCCTGGACGGCGGGGGCGTCGCTGTCGATGAGGGCCGTGGCACGCAGGTGGGCGGGCGTGGGGATGCTGGTCATGGGCGGGAGTCTCCTGCAGTCTGTCGGGAATCAGTGTGTGGCTTCTGTGCGCGGGAGGCTGTCACGGGTGCGCCAGCTTCTGCTGTGGAATGCGCATGACCCCATCACACCCGCCACGCGGGCAGCTCCCAGTTGCGCCACACCGCCAGCCCGCGCAGCCCGGCGGTGAGCAGCACGCAGACCACCAGCGGCGCCCAGTCGGGCGCCTGCACCTGGCGCAGGGCCACATCGGCCCAGCCGCCCGCAAAAGCGCACAGCGCATACGGCCTGTGGTCGCTGAACGCCTGGGGCACCTCGTTGCACAGCACGTCGCGCAGCACACCGCCAAATACGCCGGTGATCACACCCATCATCACGCCGATGAGGGGCGGCATGCCGATGGCGGTAGCAATGTCCACGCCCACAGCGGCAAACAGGCCCAGGCCGATGGCATCGGGCAGCAGCATGGCGCGTTCGGTGGGCTCAAAGTGCCGCTGGCGCATGAACAGCATGGCGCCAATGCACAGCGCCAGAATGCCCCAGACAAATTCGGTGTGGCGAATCCAGAAAAAAGGCCGCTGGTCCAGCAGCAGGTCGCGCAGTGTGCCCCCGCCAAACGCGGCCACAAAGGCCACCACGCACACGCCCACGGCATCCAGCTGCTTGCGCGCAGCCGCTATCACGCCCGACAACGCGAACGCCACGGTGGCGGCCACTTCGAGCACAAAGCGCAGGGTGTGAATCCAAGGGGCGTCGAGTGGCAGGGTCATGGGCGCTGGTGGGACGGTGTAGTGCGAAGGGCGGCGAGTGACAGTTGCTTGATGATTTTGCTATTAAAAATATAGCTATCAATCAATGTTTTTCAGGCACTAGGAGCCTTTTTTGTCCAAATCTCGGGCGCTGACCGCTTTGTCTACCCCCTCGCCCTCTGCCACCCCGCCATATCCCGGGTACTGCCCCTCGACGGCTCCCAGTGCCGCACTCTCCTGCCGCTCTCGCGCCATCTGCTCCGCAAACTGGTTGCGGCCTTCGCGCGCCACGGCGATGAACTTGGCGCGGTCCTTGTGGTGCGGGTACATGCGGTCGGCCAGCGCGATGTTGTGGGTGCGAAAGCGCTGGGTGATGGCGGTGGCTTGCGCGGGGGGGAGGCCCATCAGCTCCAGCACGGTGTGGGCGCTTTGCAGGCTGGACTCGAACAGCTCGCGCTGCACCAGTGTCACGCCCAGGTCGCGCAGCTTGTTCCAGTGGGTCACATCCCGTGCGCGGGCCACGATTTGCAGGTGCGGGAAGTGCTCGCGCGCCAGCTTGGCGATCTGCAGGGACTGCTCGGCATCGTCCACGGCCACCACCAGGATGCGCGCGTGTTCGGCCCCGGCGATGCGCAGCAGGTCGAGCCGGGTGGCGTCGCCGTAGAACACGCGGTAGCCAAAGGTGCGTGCCACCTCCAGCATGTCCACGCTGTGGTCCAGCACGGTGGTCGAAATGCCCTGGGCCAGCAGCACGCGCGAGACGATCTGCCCGTAGCGGCCGAAGCCCGCGATGATGATGGGCGCCTCTTGCGGCTCGGAGATTTCTTCGGCCTGGGGCTTGGCGGTCTTGAGCTGGGCGTAGCGGCGCAGCAGCACGCGATCCAGCAGCACCAGCAGCAGCGGGCTGATCAGCATCGACAGCGCCACGGCGCCAATCAGCAGCGAGGCGGTCTCGGCCGGGAACACGCTGGCGCCCGCAGCGGCCTGGAACACCACAAATGCAAACTCTCCGCCCTGGGCCAGCAGCAGGGTGAAGACGGGGCGTTCCTGGTAAGGAATATCGACCACCTTGGCCAGGGCGTAGATAACGACCGCCTTGGCCGCCAGAAAGCCGACCAGGATGGCGGCCATGAGCCCGGGCGAACGCAGGATCACGCCGAAGTCGATGCTCATGCCCACGGCGATGAAGAACAGCCCGAGCAGCAGGCCCTTGAAGGGCTCGATGTCGGCCTCCAGCTCGCGCCGGTATTCGCTGTCGGCCAGCAGCACGCCGGCAAGGAAGGCGCCCAGCGCCATCGACAGGCCCACCAGCACCATCAGGTAGGCAATGCCCACCACCAGCAGCAGCGCGGCGGCGGTGAAGATTTCGGGGGTGTTGCTCTTGGCGATCCAGCGCAGCACGGGGCGCAGCAGCAGGCGCCCGCCGAGGATGATGGCTGCGATCACGCCCACGATCTTGAGCGCCTCCAGTGCCACATCGGCGGGCGTGTGGCCCGCGCCTTCACCGGCAGCGGCGCCCAGCACCGGCAGCATGGCAAGGATGGGGATGGCCGCCACGTCCTGGAACAGCAGGATGGAGAAGCCTGCTTGCCCGCTGCTGGTGCGCATGAGGTTACGCTCGGCCAGCACCTGCAGCGCAATGGCGGTGGACGACAGCGCCAGGCCCAAAGCGCCCACCAGGCTCACGCGCCAGGGCAGGCCGGCCAGTGCGCCCAGCGCAAACAGAATGGCTGCGCAGCCCAGCACCTGCGCGGTACCGGTTCCGAAGATGGGCCGGCGAAGCGCCCACAGCCGACTGGGCTGCAGTTCCAGCCCGACCAGAAAGAGCATGAGCACCACGCCGAATTCGGCGAAATGCAGGATGTCCTGCACGTTGCTCACCAGGCCCAGGCCCCAGGGGCCGATGGCGATGCCTGCCGCCAGGTAGCCAATGATGGCGCCCAGGCCCAGCGCCTTGGCAATGGGCACGGCCAGTACGGCGGCGGTGAGGTACAGAAAACCGTAGGTGAGCCAGGTGGGGGCGTGTTCCATGGAGGCGTGTGCGCTGTGGGATCGTCGTGGGGCGGGAGAGGGGCACCGTGCGCCCGAATGGGCGTGGGCCTGCGCTGCAGATTCTGGCACCGCAGCAAGGCCTCGGGGCGGTTGCCGTGTGTTGGATGCGTGGCGCTCTTAATTTGATAGCTCTGCAGGCATGATTATCTAGCGCATGCGGCTGTTTTTGTGCCAATCGTGGTGCATGAGGCCCTGCGTTGCTAAGATGCGGGCCCTTCTTCGCACACAGGCACGGTGACCCATGGATTTGCAGACTTGGCTGGCTTTTTTTGCGGCGTCTTGCCTGATTGCGGTGTCTCCGGGCTCCGGGGCCGTGCTGTCGATGAGCCATGGGTTGTCGTTCGGCGTGCGCAAGACGGGCGCCACCATCCTGGGCCTGCAGCTGGGGCTGCTGCTGATTTTGCTGATCGCTGGGGCGGGTGTGGGCTCGCTCCTGCTGGCGTCCGAGGTGGCGTTCAGCATCGTCAAGGTGCTGGGGGCCTGCTATCTGATCTATGTGGGTTTTGCGCAGTGGCGCGCGGGCGACAAATCGCCGGTGCAAGGCGACGAGGAGACCCCGGCTGGCACCTGGCAAAAACGCTGCCTCACGGGCTTTCTGACCAACGCCACCAACCCCAAGGGCATCATTTTCATGGTGGCCGTGCTGCCCCAGTTCATGACCGACGCGCGCCCGCTGTGGACGCAGCTGCTGGTGATGGCCGCCACCACCGTGACGGTGGACGTGGTGGTCATGCACGGCTACGCTGCGGGGGCGAGTGCTCTGCGCCGCCTGATGCGCAGTGCGCGGGCGGTGCGGGCGCAGAACCGCGTGTTCGGCGGGTTGCTGATGGCGGTGGGGGCGGGGCTGTTCTTCGTCAAGCGCGGCGGTCAGCACGCCTGAGGCGGCTGCGGCACCGCTGGGGTGTCAGAGGGTGCTTCTCATTTGATAGCTGCTAGCGCATATGATTATTGCGCTTGAGGCTGATTTGGCTTGTATTTTCATGGACCTGCAGATTCCAAGGAGCTTGTCATGCCAGTAGTTGTTGTCGCCAACCCGAAGGGCGGAGTGGGCAAGTCCACGCTGTCCACCAACATCGCGGGCTACTTTGCCAGCCAGGGGCATCCCGTGATCCTGGGCGACACCGACCGGCAGCAGTCCGCCCGGCTGTGGCTGGGCCTGCGCCCGCCCGCTGCGCGCCCCATTGGTAGTTGGGACACCAGCTCGGACGTCATCAGCCGCCCGCCCAAGGGCACGACGCATGCGGTGCTCGACACGCCCGCCGGCCTGCACGGCTGGCGCCTGAACGATGTGCTCAAGCTGGCCGACAAGGTCATCGTGCCGCTGCAGCCCAGCGTGTTTGACATCTTCGCCACGCGGGCCTTTCTGGACCAGCTGGCCGAGCACCGCCACGCCGCCGGGGTGCCCGTGGGCATCGTTGGCATGCGGGTGGACGCGCGCACCAAGGCGGCTGAGCAGCTGCACCACTTTGTGGACAGCCTGGGGTTCCCAGTGCTGGGCTATCTGCGCGACACGCAAAACTACATCCACCTGGCAGCGCACGGCCTCACGCTGTTTGACGTGGCCCCCGGCCGCGTGGCGCGCGACCTGGAGCAGTGGCAAGGGATCTGCACGTGGCTCAATTCTTGAAGGACAGCGTGAAGCACGACGTACATCCATTCCCCCGGGAAAACACCTGTCACCCGGCAGACAAGGCGCGCCAGAGCGCGGGGCTACATTGCAACGATGAAAATCTTCCGCTCTTATTCCGAAGTCAGCGCCTGCGTGGGGCAAGAGGTCGCTGTGACCGACTGGATCACCATCACGCAGGAACAGGTCAACCTGTTTGCCCAGGCCACGGGCGACCACCAGTGGATCCATGTGGACCCCGAGCGTGCCAAGGCCGGGCCGTTTGGCGCGCCCATTGCGCACGGGTTTCTCACGCTGTCGCTGATTCCCAAGTTCTTCGAGGTGGGCCTCACGATCGAGGGGGCCCGCATGGGCGTGAACTACGGGCTCAACAAGGTGCGCTTCACGGCGCCGGTGCCAGTGGGCAGCCGCTTGCGCGCGCGCCTTACGCTGCAGGCTGCCGAGCCCGTGGCGCCCGATGGCATGCAGATGACCTGGCTGGTGACCGTGGAGCGCGAGGGCAGCGACAAGCCGGTGTGCGTGGCCGAATCGCTGGCGCGCAACTTCGGCGCCCCGGCCTGAGCCGGGTCGCCTTCGGGCAGGAGGTCTGAACCATGGACCGCCTGCAAGCCATGAAAATCTTCGAGCGTGTGGTGGAGGAGGGCGGCTTTGCCGCCGCCGCCCGCGCCATGGACATGTCGCCCCCCGTGGTCACCCGCATGGTGGCCGAGCTGGAGCAGCACCTGGGCACGCGCCTGCTGCAGCGCACCACCCGCAAGCTGGCACTGACCGATGCGGGCGAGTCGTACCTGCAGCGCGTGCGCGCCATCCTGCACGAGATCGACGATGCCGAGGCGGCGGCTGCCGCCAGTACGCGCGACCTGCGTGGCACCATCCGCATCGTGGCGGCGCCTGTGCTGGCGACCAACTTCCTGGCGCCCATGGTGGCGCTGTGGCACGCGCACTACCCCAAGCTCATGCTGGACATCAGCATGGACGCCTATGCCGCCAGCCGGGTGGATGAGTTCGATGTGACCATCATGGTCGCGGGCGAAGACTTCGACGCCAACATCGTCGCGCGCTCGCTGGTGCAGGGCGAAGCCATCGTGGTGGCGTCACCCGACTACCTGGAGCGCCGGGGCATTCCGCGCGAACCGCAGGACCTGGTGCACCACGACCACCTGCGCGACTCCAGTGCGCCAGTGCGCCTGCAGTCGGGGCCGGGGCGCAAGCTGCGCTTGCAGTCGCTGCAGCCTGGCGTGCCCGATGAGGAAGTGGATGTACCAGCCGTGCTGCAATCCGTGAGCACCGAACTGCTGATGCGTGCCGCGGTGGATGGGGCCGGCGTGGCTGTTACCTCGCGCCTGCTGGCCGAGGAGCACCTGGCCCGTGGCGAGCTGGTGCACATCCTGCCGGGCTGGATCTTCTCGCGCTACACCATCTACGCGGCACTGCCTTCAGGCCGCATGTTGCCGGCCCGCACGCGGGTGTTTCTGGATTTCCTGACCGAACACGTGCCCCGCGCCGTGGCGCAAAAGTCCGGCCAGTTCAGCTGAGTTGTGCAAAGCCGCTGATGATCGTGCCTTCGGGCTCGACCACCACCTGCCCGTCGGGCATGGCAAAGCTGTTCTGGCGCCAGGCCTCGAACACAGTCACGGCCACGGCGTTGGACAGGTTCAGGCTGCGTTGCCCCGGCACCATGGGCAGACGCAGGCGCTGGGCGGGTGGAAAGCTCTCGCGCAGCTCGGCCGGGAGGCCTCGGGTTTCGGCCCCAAACACCAGCCAGTCGCCGGGAAGGAAGCAGGTCGAGTGCACGGGCTGCGAGCCGTGCGTCGTCATTGCAAACATGCGTGTCGGGTCGGGCTGCGCATCCCGCAGAAAGGCTGTCCAGCCACTGTGGCGTTGCACCTGCGCGTATTCGTGGTAGTCCAGTCCCGCGCGCCGCATCTGCCGGTCTTCCATCGAGAAACCCAGGGGCTCGATCAGGTGCAGCGTGCAACCCGTGTTGGCCGCCAGGCGAATCACGTTGCCGGTGTTGGGCGGGATCTCCGGTTCGACGAGGACGATATGGAACATGCCTGCATTGTCATCGTTGCACCTGTGAGTTGAGCAACCGCTCGTAATCAAAAGTATCCCTTTGGTACCTGTTCGGTACCTTTTTGGCGGTTTTCAGTCCCGCCCCGTCCGCGCCAGCACCGCGGCAGTGACATGGGCTACGCCCGCCTCGCGCAGCGCCAGGGTGGCTGCGTGCAGCGTTGCACCGGTGGTCATCACATCGTCGATCAGCACCACCCGCTGGCCGCGCAGGGCAGCCGCGCGGGCGGGCTCGATGGCGAACGCACCGCGCAGGTTGCGCAGCCGCTCGGCCCTGGGCAGGCCGCTTTGTGCCTCGGTGGCGTGCAGGCGCAGCAGGCTCTGGTGGTCGGCCTTGGCGGCCGCCAAGTGCCTGGCCAGCAGGGCCGCTTGGTTGAAGCCGCGCTCGCGCAGGCGATCGGTGGACAGGGGTACCGCCAGCACGCGGTCGGCAGCTTCCAGCGCAGGCTCCATCCACGGCGTGCTGCGCATGAGCGTGGCCAAGGCCCTGGCCCACCCCGGATCGCCGCGAAACTTGAATTGCGCCAGTGCGTCGGCCCACGGGTAAGCATAGTCCACGGCGGCAATGCAGGCATCGAAGCCGGGCGGGTTCTGCAGGCAGGCGCCACAGACCGCCACCCCTGCTGGTACTCGCAGTGCACAGCGCTGGCAGCGCGTGGCAGGCTGGGCGAACCGCGCCACGCAGCCGTTGCAGACGCGTTGCGATGGCCAGGCGTGGCAGACCGCGCACTGGCTGGGCACTTTGTCCACCCACCTGTGGAGGCGGCGTGAAATCCCTGGCAAACCCGAAAAAAGCATGAATCAATATACTCGCGCGTCCTTCTGCCCCGCCCATGTCCTCCGAGCGTCCCCCCACCATTGATCCTGTTGCCGCAGCCCGCTGGCACGCTGCGGCACCCGCCGTGTCTCCCTGGCTTCATGAAGAAGTGGCCCGCCGCATGGAGGACCGCCTGCAGTGGATTCGCCAGGCCCCGGCTTCCTGGTGCCATTGGGACCCGGTGCGTGGCGGTTTGCAGGCGCATGGGTTGGTGAGTGCCCGCTACCCACAGGCGCGTTGCCAGGTGTACGAAACCAGCGCCCATGGCGAACCCGTCGCGCGGCAGGCCTTGGCCAAACCGTGGTGGAGCCCTGCCCGTTGGTCTGCAGGGGCCCTGCAGATGGGCGCGCCGGCCGATGCCAGTGTGCACATGCTGTGGTCCAACATGGCGCTGCACATGGCGGCCGACCCCCAAGACCTGATCGGTCGCTGGCACCGCGCCCTGGCGGTGGATGGCTACCTGATGTTCTCGTGTCTCGGACCGGACACGCTGCGTGAGTTGCATGGCGTGTATGCCGCCATGGGCTGGCCACCGGCGGGCCACGCGTTTACCGACATGCATGACTGGGGCGACATGCTGGTGCACGCGGGTTTTGCCGAGCCGGTGATGGACATGGAGCGCATCACGCTCACGTTTGCCACACCCGAGCGGCTGGTTCAAGAGCTGCGCGAGCTCGGTGTCAATTTGCACCCTGATCGCTTTCCCTCATTGCGCGGACGGCGTTGGCGCGACAAGCTCTACCAAGTGCTGTCTGAGCGCCTGGTTGATCCTGGTCAAGGTGGTCAGCTCGCACTGACTTTTGAAATCATCTATGGCCATGCCTTCAAGCCTGCACCCCGGGTGCGTGTCAGCCCCAGCAGCGCTGTTTCGCTGCAGGACATGCGCGCCATGTTGCGTAAGGGCGGCAAAGAGAACTAACCTGTAACGGCCTGTCAATGACTTGGAACAAGGCACGCTACAATTCTTGGTTATTGAGATTTCGGGCATCTTCCCGCGCAATTTGGCAGGCTGTGCCTGTTGTGCCCAAGGCGCAACGTGTGCTGCAGTCGGCAGTCTTGTGAGCACTCACGGTGACGGGCTTGGTTTTTCGTTTTGCCACAGTGTCGGGTCAACGCATTGACTGGCGTCTGGTTCGCAATTGCTCGGTCACTCCGACGCAATTGGGCTGGATGTATCTGTCGCTGTGTGTGGTGTCCCTGGGGATCGCGACGGGCTTCTGGATGCTTGGCGCCCACTTGGTGATGCCCTTCGCGTGGCTCGAAATCTTGGCAGTAGGGATTGCGTTCGCCATGTACGGTCGCCATGCGGCGGATGGCGAGAGGATTTCATTGCAGGGCTCGCGCCTTGTGGTGGAGCTGGAGACAGCAGGCAGGCTGGAGCGCGCGGAGTTTGACCGGAGCCGGGTTCGCGTAGAGCCCAAGACGGGAGACCATTCGCTGATCACGCTGTCTGCACAGGGCCGTTCGGTGGAGGTGGGGCGCTACATGCGTCCCGAGCTTCGACCGGCCCTGGCATCGGAGATCCGCATGGCCTTGCGCGCTGCCTGACCCCACGCAGGCGCGCGAAAGGGATTGGTTAAATTGAGGCTTAGAAGTAAGTGAGAACTATGAAGAGCATTTCCAACAAGCTGGCTTCTCTGCTGCTGATTGCCGGTGCATGGGTGGGCTCCGCAGCCCATGCCGTTCAGGACCTGCCTGGCGGCCCTGCAGTCAACCAGCTGAACCTGGCGCCGCCCGTCACCAAGATCGCAGAAGAGCAGCACTTCCTGCACTGGATGATGCTGATCATCTGCACGGTGATCTTTGTTGCAGTGTTCTCCGTGATGTTCTACTCGATCTGGAAGCATCGCCGCTCCAAGGGCGCGAAGGCTGCCAACTTCCACGAGTCGGTGACGGTCGAAGTGGTCTGGACCATCGTTCCGTTCATCATCGTGATCCTCATGGCCTTGCCCGCCACCAAGGTGCTGGTGGCCCAGAAGGACACCACCAATGCCGACCTCACCATCAAGACCACGGGCTACCAGTGGAAGTGGGGTTATGACTACATCACTGGCGAAGGCGAAGGCCTGGCGTTTATCTCCACGCTGGACAGCAGCCACCGCGTGATGTCCGACAGCGGCAACGTCAAGGACGCGCCCGCCAACTACCTGCTCAAGGTGGATAACCCTATGGTGGTGCCGGTCAACAAGAAGATTCGCATCATCACCACGGCCAACGACGTGATCCACGCCTTCATGGTGCCTGCCTTCGGTATCAAGCAGGACGCGATCCCTGGCTTTGTGCGTGACACGTGGTTCCGCGCAGAGAAGATTGGCGACTACTACGGCCAGTGCGCCGAGTTGTGCGGCAAGGAGCACGCCTACATGCCCATCCACGTGAAGGTCGTGTCTGCCGAGGACTACACCGCCTGGGTGGGCGAGCGGAAGAAGAAGGCCGCCGCCAAGCTGGACGACCCCACCAAGGTGTGGGCGCTGGACGACATTCTCAAGCGTGGCGAAAAGGTGTACGCAGCCAACTGCGCAGCCTGCCACCAGGCCAACGGCAAGGGCGCTGGCCCCATCAAACCTCTGGACGGCGCTGCCGTGGTGCTGGATGCCGACCATGCCAAGCAGATCCAGGTGCTGCTCAAGGGGCAGAACAACGGTGCCATGCCCGCATGGGCACAGCTGAGCGACACCGACATCGCCGCCGTGGTCACCTATACCAAGAACAACTGGTCCAACAAGACCGGCCAGCTGGTACAGCCAGCTGAAGTTGTGGCCCAGCGTGGCAAGTAATCATCGCCCCATCGTATTGAGGAATTCACAATGAGCGCAGTACTCGACAACCACGGGCACGCTGGCGACCACGCACACGACGGCCACGGCCACCATGGCCCCACCGGCTGGCGCCGCTGGGTGTTTGCCACCAACCACAAAGACATCGGTACGCTGTACCTGCTGTTCTCGTTCACCATGCTGATGGTGGGCGGTATCCTGGCACTGCTGATCCGTGCCGAGCTGTTCCAGCCCGGCTTGCAACTGGTGAACCCCGAGCTGTTCAACCAGCTCACCACCATGCACGGCCTGATCATGGTGTTCGGCGCGATCATGCCGGCCTTCGTGGGCTTTGCGAACTGGATGATCCCGTTGCAGATCGGCGCATCCGACATGGCCTTCGCACGCATGAACAACTTCAGCTTCTGGCTGATGATTCCTGCCGCAGCCATGCTGGTCAGCTCGTTCTTCATGCCTGGCGGTGCGCCCGCTGCGGGCTGGACGCTGTATGCACCACTGACCCTGCAGATGGGCCCCTCCATGGATGCCGGCATCTTCGCGATGCACATCCTGGGTGCCTCGTCCATCATGGGTTCGATCAACATCATCGTGACCATCCTGAACATGCGCGCCCCCGGCATGACGCTGATGAAGATGCCCATGTTCGCCTGGACTTGGCTCATCACCGCCTACCTGCTGATCGCCGTGATGCCTGTGCTGGCTGGCGCGATCACCATGACGCTGACGGACCGCCACTTCGGCACCAGCTTCTTCAACCCCGCCGGTGGCGGCGACCCGGTGATGTACCAGCACATCTTCTGGTTCTTCGGTCACCCCGAGGTGTACATCATGATCTTGCCGGCCTTCGGCATCATCAGCCAGATCGTGCCCGCGTTCAGCCGCAAGAAGCTGTTTGGCTACGCCTCCATGGTGTATGCCACCTCGTCCATCGCCATCCTGTCGTTCATCGTGTGGGCTCACCACATGTTCACGACCGGCATGCCCGTGACCGGCCAGCTGTTCTTCATGTACGCCACCATGCTGATCTCCGTGCCCACGGCCGTGAAGATCTTCAACTGGATTGCCACCATGTGGCGCGGCTCCATGACGTTTGAGACCCCCATGCTGTTTGCGGTGGGCTTCATCTTTGTGTTCACCATGGGGGGTTTCACCGGCCTGATCCTGGCCATGGCGCCCATCGACATCCAGCTGCAAGACACCTACTACGTGGTGGCTCACTTCCACTATGTGCTGGTGGCCGGTTCGCTGTTCTCCATGTTCGCTGGCGTTTACTACTGGCTGCCCAAGTGGACGGGCGTGATGTATTCCGAAACACGCGGCCAGATTCACTTCTGGGCGTCGTTGATCTTCTTCAACATCACCTTCTTCCCGATGCACTTCCTGGGCCTGGCCGGCATGCCACGTCGCTACGCAGACTACCCCATGCAGTTTGCCGACTTCAACGCCATCGCCTCGGTGGGGGCGTTCGGCTTTGGCCTAGCGCAGGTGTACTTCTTCGTGGCGGTGGTCATTCCCGCCATGCGTGGCAAGGGTGCCAAGGCCCCCGCCAAGCCATGGGACGGTGCCGAGGGCCTGGAATGGGAAGTGCCTTCCCCCGCGCCTTTCCACACGTTTGAAAATCCTCCCAAGCTGGATGCCACCGCAACCCGCGTGATTGGCTGAACACCATGCCCATGACCCCCGAACAAAAAAAGAGCAACCTGCGGCTGGCGCTGATCCTGGCGTCTGTGGCGGTGGTGTTCTTTGTCGGGTTCATGGTCAAGGTAGTGCTGCTGTCCCGCTGAAGCCACTGACCACCCCATGAGCCTGCACCGCGAAAACGCCAAGATGGTCGGAAAGCTGGTCGTGATCGCGGCTGGCATGTTCGCCTTCGGCTATGTGCTGATCCCTATCTACAAGCACATCTGCGAAATGACGGGCATCAACATCTTGTCGCTGGCCGAGCGGCAAGTGCCAGGCAACGGCGTGGCGGGCAAGGATGTGCGCGTGCCTGCCAACACCCAGGTGGACAAGTCGCGCACTATCACCGTGGAGTTCGATGCGAACTCTCGCGGCCCGTGGGACTTCAAGCCCGCGCAGCGTTCCGTGCAGGTCCACCCCGGTGAACTGACGACGGTGATGTACGAATTCCAGAACGTACAGAACCGCCGCATGGCCGCCCAGGCGATTCCCAGTTATGCGCCTCGCCAGGCCGCTGCGCATTTCAACAAGCTGGAATGTTTTTGCTTCAACCAATACACCCTGGAGCCCGGTGAAAAGAAAACCTGGCCCGTGGCGTTTGTGATTGATCCTAAATTGTCCAAAGACGTCACCACCATCACGCTGTCGTACACCTTCTTCGAGGTGGGTGGCAAGACCCCGGCGGCGCCCGAATCGACGGCGGCTGTGGTGCTGCCTGGGTCGACGTCTGCAGGTGGCACGCAAGGAGCGGGCTCATGAGTGCGCCGCTCGATCAGCCTTCGGACATCAAGCCAGTGCACCGCAAGGGCTCGCTGCTGCGCACGGTGCGCGCAGTGGCATGGTCGCTGATTGGCTTGCGCAAAGGCAGCGAGTACCAGCAAGATGTCGAAAAGCTCAACCCGATTCACATCATTGTGGTGGGATTGATCGCTGTCTTTCTGCTGGTGATGGGCCTGATCGGGCTGGTGAACTGGATAGTGTGAATGTGTGTTGACTGGTTCGTGCGAACAAATACTGAAAACAAAGATTTTGAGAGTCAGGAGCTGAAATGAGTGCATCAACCCACGGCGGAACCCCGTACTACTATGTGCCCGCCGAGTCCCGTCACCCGGTCATGGCCGCTGCCGGCCTGTTCTTTGTGATCCTGGGCGCAGCCCAGTGGATCAACGGCCACGATTGGGGCAAATACTCCCTGGCCGTGGGGCTGGTGTGGTGGCTGTTCACGCTATACCAATGGTTTGGCGATGCAGTGCGCGAGAGCGAGGGTGGCCTGTACGGTCACAAGATCGATCTGTCGTACCGCTGGAGCATGAGCTGGTTCATCTTCTCCGAGGTGATGTTCTTCGGCGCTTTCTTCACGGCTTTGTGGTGGGCGCGCTCGCACTCGGTGCCAGCGCTGGGCAGCCTGGACAATGCGCTGCTGTGGCCCGACTTCAAGGCAGTGTGGCCCAGCATGGCCGCTGGCGTCACTGCTTCGCCTGCAGGCATCATTGAGCCCTTCCAGACCGTGGGCCCCTTCTGGTTGCCCACCATCAACACGGCGCTGCTGCTGACGTCCGGCGTGACGCTGACCATTGCTCACCACGCTCTGCGTGAAAACCACCGTGGCAAGACCATCGGTTTCATGTGGGCCACCGTGCTGCTGGGCTTCGTGTTCCTGCTGGTGCAGGGCTACGAATATTTCCACCTGTACACCGACTTGAACCTCAAGTTGAGCTCGGGTGTGTTCGGTTCCACGTTCTTCATGCTGACGGGCTTCCACGGCTTCCACGTGTTCTTGGGCATGCTGATGCTGCTGGTGATTACGCTGCGCCTGCAAAAGGGTCACTTCACGGCCGACAAACACTTTGGCTTTGAAGGTGCCGCCTGGTACTGGCACTTTGTGGACGTCGTGTGGCTGGGCCTGTACGTGCTGGTGTACTGGATGTAAGCCAGGCCCCGGACGCCATGAAAAAAGCGCCTCGCGGCGCTTTTTTTATTCTCTCCTGGCGCAGGCAGGCGATCTGGTGTGGCCTGCTGGAGGCCCTGGCGCAGGCACGGTGCGCGGATCGCCGGACAGATCAACGCGTGGCGGGCAGGCCTGTGGGTTGGATATAACCCAGTTGCCAGGCCACCAGAATGCACAAGAACAGCACGATCGACAACCCGACGCGCACTGCCAGCGCTTTGGCCATGTGGCTGCCCTTGCTCTTGTCGTCGCGCCCATTGCGCATCATGAAGAACAGGGCCGATGCCAAGCTGGCCACAATGGCGATGAACGCCAGCACTACGAGGTATTTCATGGAGCGCATTATCCCGTGACCCCCCTTCGCCGTCCTGTGGGCCTGCGTTTTTGGCTGATTACCCTGGCTGCCGTGGTGGGCATGCTGGTCACCGCCTCGCTGGGGCGTTGGCAGCTGTCGCGCGCCGCACAGAAAGAGTCGCTGCAGGCGATGCTGGATGCCCGTGGCGCTCTGCCTGCCATCGATGGGCGCACGCTGACGGACCCTGCCAGTACGGCGCCCGAGGCACAACAGGCCCTGGTTCACCGCGCCGTGGAGCTGCAGGGGCGCTGGTTGCCAGAGCACACGGTATATCTGGATAACCGCCAGATGCAGGGTCGCCCTGGCTTCTTTGTGCTCACGCCGCTGCAGCTCGCCGGGCCGGGTGCCGGGGTGGTGCTGGTGCAGCGTGGCTGGGTGGCACGCAATTTTCAGGACCGCACGCAGCTGCCCCCGGTCAAGACGCCCATGGGTGCGGATGTGCGGGTGCAGGGCCGCGTGGCCGCCGCGCCTTCGCGGCTGTACGAGTTCCAGGGGGGCAATAGCGCGCAGGGGTCTTCCCGCATCCGGCAAAATCTCGACCTGGCGGCGTACCGGACCGAAACCGGTCTGGCGCTCGCCCCCCTCACTGTGTTGCAGACGGGCCCAGCGGGCGAAGCGGGCGATGGCCTGCAACGCGACTGGCCCGTGGTCGGCGCAGGCGTCGAAAAGCACTACGGTTACGCATTTCAATGGTTCGGGCTCTGTGGCCTGATAGCACTCCTTTATGTCTGGTTCCAAATCGTCCGACGGTTCATTCGCCCGCGCAGCCAGCCAGCCGCCTGATTTTCAGCCTGGGGCCCGTGCGGAGCATCCCCTGGGGCTGACCGTGCACACCCTGCCCGAGGCGGGTGATGCCGTCGCCACCGTGCAACGTGCACGCTACGGGCGCTGGAAGATGCTGGGTGTGTTGCTGATCTGCGCAGCGCCGGTGGTTGCGTCGTATTTCACCTACTACGTGATCCGCCCCGAGGGGCGGCGCAACTATGGCGAGCTGATCAACCCCCAGCGCACGGTGCCGGCGCTCACGGCGGCCACGCTCAGCGGCGAGGCCACGCGGCTGGAGTCGCTCAAGGGCCAGTGGTTGCTGGTCAGCGTGGCCGGAGGCAACTGCGACGCGGCCTGCCAGAAGCACTTGTACCTGCAGCGCCAGCTGCGCGAAAGCCTGGGCAAGGAAAAAGACCGCGTGGACTGGGTCTGGCTCGTCAGCGACAACGCCCAGCCGCCGGCGTCATTGGCCACCGCCCTGCAACAGGCGACCGTGTTGCGGGTGGAGCCCGATGCACTCAAGGCCTGGATCGAGCCCGCACCAGGCCAGCAGCTGGCCGACCATATCTATGTCGTGGACCCCATGGGCAACTGGATGATGCGCTTTCCGGCGGCCATGGACACAGACGGCGCCGCCAAGGCCAAGCGCGACCTGGAGCGCCTGCTGCGCGCTTCGTCTTCGTGGGACGAGCCGGGGCGGCCAATCAAGCCATGACCAACGCCCAACCGCTGTACGACCTCGCTCCCGTGCTCGAGCTGATGCTGCTGGGCCTGGTGATTGCGCTGGGGCCGCTGACCTGGGTGTGGGCGCGCAACCGCCGCAGCTCGCCCATGCGGCGCCTGCAGGCACTCACGGTGCTGACGTTGTTCCTCACGTTTGATCTGGTGCTTTTCGGCGCCTTCACGCGCCTGACGGATTCGGGCCTCGGTTGTCCCGACTGGCCGGGCTGCTACGGCAGTTCCAGCCCTGTAGGGGCCCGGGCCGAGATTGCGGCGGCCCAAGAGGCCATGCCCACGGGCCCGGTGACCCATGGCAAGGCCTGGATCGAGATGATCCACCGCTACCTCGCCACGGGAGTGGGGGTGCTGATCATTGTGCTCACGGTGTCGTCCTGGGTGCAGCAGCGCCGCGCCCGGCGTGATGCCGTGCCAGCGCCTCCGCTGAGCCCCTGGTGGCCCACGGTGACCTTGTTGTGGGTGTGCCTGCAGGGTGCGTTTGGTGCGCTCACCGTGACCATGAAGCTCTTTCCCGCCATCGTTACCCTGCACCTGATCGGCGGCCTGGTGCTGCTGGCACTGCTGTGCGTACAGGCGGTACGCCATACCGAAAGCGCCCAGGGGCGTGCACCGGTGACCCTGCCGCCCGCTCTGCGCTGGGCGCTGTTGGTGACCGGTCTGTTGCTGGCGTTCCAGGTGGTGCTGGGAGGCTGGGTCAGTACCAACTACGCGGTGCTGGCATGCACCACCTTCCCCACCTGCCAGGGCAGCTGGTGGCCCGCGATGGACTTCGCCCAGGGTTTTCAAATCTGGCGCAAGCTGGGCATGCTGCAAGATGGCAGCCACATTAGTTTTGCCGCGCTCACCGCCATCCACTATGTGCACCGCCTGATGGCCTACGTGGTGCTGCTCGCATTGGGCCTGGTGGCCTGGCGTTTTCACCGCCGGGGCGTGTTGCCCGCGCAGACACGTTGGTTCGCCGGGCTGGCTTTGCTGCAACTGGTGACGGGCTTGTCCAACGTGGTGCTGGATTGGCCTCTGGTGGCTGCAGTGCTGCACACCGGAGGTGCTGCAGCCCTGGTGGTGGTGTTGACCTGGGCCCTGGTGTCCAGCCGCGCGGCGACTGCGCCCCGCGAGTTTTCTGCGCCCACGGGCGCATCGAGAGTATCTGCATGAGTGTTGCCCCCCCCGTCGTTGCTGCGCCGCCTTCGCGGTTCCAGCAGTTTTATGCACTGACCAAGCCCCGTGTGGTGCAGCTCATCGTTTTTTGTGCACTGATCGGCATGGTGCTGGCCGTGCCCGGCCTGCCCAGCGCTGCGCAACTCGGCCACATGGTCCTGGCCAGCGTGGGCGTGTGGCTGGTGGCGGGTGCCGCTGCCGCGTTCAACTGCATCGTCGAGCAAGGCATCGACGCCAAGATGAAGCGCACCGCCTGGCGCCCCACCGCCAAGGGCGAGCTGTCCAACGCGCAGACCCTGCTCTTTTCGGCCGTGCTGTGTGCCGCAGGCTCCGTGCTGCTGTATGTGTGGGTCAACCCGCTGACCATGTGGCTGACCTTTGCCACCTTTGTGGGTTACGCGGTGGTCTACACCGTGATCCTCAAGCCCCTGACGCCCCAGAACATCGTGATCGGCGGCGCCTCGGGTGCCATGCCTCCGGTGCTGGGCTGGGCGGCCATGACCAACGATGTGGGGCCCGAGGCGCTCATCCTCTTCCTCATCATCTTTCTGTGGACCCCACCGCACTTCTGGGCGCTGGCCCTGTACCGGGTGGAGGACTACCGCAAGTCCGGCCTGCCCATGCTGCCTGTCACGCACGGCAACGAGTTCACGCGGTTGCAGGTGTTCCTGTACACCCTGATCCTTCTGGCCGGGTGCATGATGCCGTTCATCTACGGCATGAGTTCCTGGATCTATCTGGTCGCTGCCGTGCTCCTCAGTCTGGGCTTCTGCGGGTATGCGTTCGCGCTGTGGCGCAATTATTCGGACGCTCTGGCCCGCAAGACCTTCCGTTTTTCTCTCATCCACCTGAGCGTGCTGTTTGCGGCACTGCTGGTGGACCACTATGTGCTGTGATGACCTCCATGCAGAAACGAAACGCTCTTCAATTGATAGCTGCTGGTGCACTATCTGTCTGCGCTACAGGCCTTTTGGGCGCATGTTCCGAGAAAAAGGCCGAGTTTAGGGGGGTGGACGTCACCGGCGCCGAGTACGCCCGCGACATTCCCCTGACCGACCACAACGGCCAGCCGCGTCACATCAAGGACTTTGCCGGCAAGGTGGTGGTGGTGTTCTTCGGCTACACCCAGTGCCCCGACGTGTGTCCCACCTCGATGCAGGAGCTGGCCGAGGTCAAGCAGATGCTGGGCAAGGACGGCGACCGGCTGCAGGGCGTTTTTGTGACGGTGGACCCTGAGCGCGATACGCCCGAGGTGCTCAAGGCCTACATGGCCAACTTTGACCCGAGCTTTCTGGCGCTGTACGGCACGCCCGAACAGCTGGCCGCCGTCGCCAAGGACTTCAAGATCTACTACAAGAAGGTCGATGGCAAGACGCCCACGAGCTACACCATGGACCATTCGGCCGGCAGCTACGTGTACGACCCTGCGGGTCGCCTGCGGGTGTACAACCGCTACGGCAGCGGTGCGCAGGCCCTGGCCGCCGATGTCAAAGCCCTGCTGAGCGAAGCGGGCTGAGCCTTTTACAGGCCCTTGGGCTGTCGCAGATTTGCCTCACTGGGGTAGGCAAGAATGCGCGGTGCATCACATTGGCACCAAGTTGCCAGCACATGCCGGGGCGTCCTTGATGCCTATCCTGGTCTGATTCCCTAGAGTGGTTACAGCCATCTGCTGCGGTGCGCCGGGCGGTGGCGTTTTCTTTGCGCTGATGCGGCCGCAAGCAGCATCTGCGCCTCGATCACACCACTCTGTGAAGGAACCAGCCCTCCATGCGCTCGAACGTGTACGTAACCCAGCGCGACTACCCGCTGTCCGAGGGTGACACCCTGCTCTCCACCACCGATCTCAAGGGGCGCATCGTCTATGCCAACGATGCCTTCATCAAGGTCAGCGGCTTTGGGCGCGAGGAGCTGTATGGCAAGGCCCACAACGTGGTGCGCCACCCCGACATGCCTGCCGCTGCATTCGAGGACATGTGGGCCACGATACGCGGAGGGTTGCCGTGGTCATCGCTGGTCAAGAACCGGCGCAAGGACGGCGACCATTACTGGGTGCGTGCCAATGCCAGCCCCATCCGGCAGGACGGCACCGTGGTGGGCTTTCTGTCGGTACGCACCAAGGCATCGGACGACGAGATTCGCACGCACGAAACGCTGTACCAGCGCATCAATGCAGGGGCCCGGCATCTGCGGGTGTACCGCGGCTTTGTGGTGGGCGTGCAGGGGTTGGCTGCCGCGTGGGCGCGCCTGCGGTTTCTGTCGTTGGGGGTGCGATTGCACGGCGCCCTGGGCGCGTTGCTGCTGGGAGGCGCACTGGCTTTGGTGGCTGGTGGCAGCGCAAGCGTGGGTGCCAATGCCAGTGCGGGCGGCCAGGCCGCCGGGGCAGGCTGGTGGCTGGCGGGTTTAGTGGCCTGGTGTGCGGCCGGTGCTGCGGCAGCCTGGTGGCTGCAGACCGGGGTGGTGACGCCGCTGCGCGAGGTGCTGGCGCAGGCGCGAGCCGTTGCGAGCGGCCAGAAGGCCGAACCCCTGATGCTGCAGCGCGTGGATGAGATCGGTGGGCTCATGCGCAGCGTGCAGCAGGCCGGGCTCAACATGATGTCCCTGGTGAGCGATATCCAGGGCAAAGCCCTGCAGGTGCGCGAGTGCGCCACGGAGTTGCAGGACGGCAACACGCATTTGTCAGAGCGCACCGAAGAAGCAGCCAGCAGCCTGGAAGAGGCTGCCACCGCGCTGGACGAGCTAACAGCCGCCATCCGTGCCAACAGCGACAAGGCCGCACTGGCCGCGCAGCGCGCCGGCCTGGGGGCGCAGGCCGCCGCGCTGGGCGCTGACACCGTGCAGCGTGTGCAGCACACCATGCAAGGCATTGCCAGCGCCAGCCAGCGCGTGGCAGAGATCAGCACGTTGATCGACGGCATTGCGTTCCAGACCAATCTGCTGGCGCTCAACGCAGCCGTGGAGGCTGCGCGGGCCGGGGAGCATGGCAAGGGCTTTGCCGTGGTGGCGACCGAGGTGCGGGCGCTGTCGCAAAAAAGTGCCCGAGCTGCGCGCGACATCAAGGCGTTGATCGATGCCTCACTGGCCGAAGTGCGCAGTGGCACCGACGCTGCGGTCGCTGCAGCGCAGACCATGGACAGCGCGGTGCGGTCCGTGCACGGGCTCAGCGAGCTGGTGCAGGACATCCAGCAGGCCAGCCACGAGCAGGCACTGGGCGTGGGGCAGATCAACAGCGCGGTGGCCCAGCTGGAGCAGATGACGCAACAAAACGCCACGCTGGTGCGCCGCAGCGCTGAACTCAGTGGTTCGCTGGCGCAGCAGGCGCGGCATCTGGACGAAGCCGCCTCTGTGTTCCAGCCACGGGGCACTGTGCGATGAGGTCCGCTGGCCTCGGGCCCGACCTGCCTGCCGCATCGTCTTCGTCGGAGCAGGCGCCGCGCAGCGGGGGCGGTGGCTCCCTGATCCTGGCGGCCATGAATGCGGCACCGGACGGTATCCTGCTCGTGGACCGCGCCGGCTGCATCGTGATGGTCAACGCCGCGATGGAGAGCCTGTCCGGCTACTCGGCCGACGAGTTGTGCGGCCGCTCGGTCGGCATCTTCCTGCCCCCCGCCCTGCGCGATGCGCATGCCCAGCACCTGGAGGGCTATTTCCGAGCCCCATCGCGCCGGCCCATGGGCATGGGACGGGACCTCTGGATCATGCGCAAGGACGGCAGCTCCGTTCCGGTGGACATTGCGTTGGGGCACACGGACGCACAGGGCGGCACGGCGGTGGCCTTTGTGCGCGACATCTCGGAGGTGCGGCGGCTGGAGGCTCGGATGCATTTCCAGGCCACCCACGACACGTTGACCGGTCTGATCAACCGCTGGCAGTTCGGCCAGCGGCTCGAACAGGCGATTGCCGAGTCGGCGCGCTCCGGCCAGTCTTTTGCATTGCTGCTGCTGGATCTGGATGACTTCAAGGCGGTGAACGACGGCTATGGCCATGCCGCTGGCGACCAGGTACTGCTGGAAGTGGCGCGCAGGCTCAAGAGCGCGCTGCGCGCAGGTGACGCGCTGGCCCGGCTGGGCGGTGATGAGTTCACCGTGCTGCTGCCGCACATTGCGCAAGCGCAGGATGCCGAGCAGACCGCTGCCAAGCTGCTGGATGTGCTGTGCCGCCCCTACCAGATGCATGGCTTCGAGCTGGACTTCGGTGCGAGCCTGGGAATCGCCCTGTACCCCAACGACGCGCAGGACGCGGCCACGCTGATGCGCTACGCCGACATGGCCATGTACCACGCCAAGGAATCGGGGCGCGCGCATTACGCCTTTTATGCCCCCCCGCTGGGCATTCGCATGGCGGAGAAGCTGCAGTTGCATGAACGCCTGAAGATGGCACTGGCCTACGGGGGGCTGGCCTTGCATTACCAGCCCCAGGTGGATGTGAGATCCGGCTGCGTGCACGGGGTCGAGGCCCTGCTGCGCTGGACCGACCCGCAGCTCGGTGAGATACCCCCTGACCGCTTTGTGCCCGTGGCCGAGGCCACCGGCCTGATCCTTGCGCTGGGCGCCTGGGTGCTGGACACCGCCTGCCGGCAGATCGCAGCCTGGGCGGGGGCGGGCATGCCGCTGCGGGTGGCAGTGAACCTGTCTGCGCAGCAATTGCGGCAGACGGACCTGGTCGAGCAGATCGAGCGCAGCCTGTCGCTGCACGGAGCACCGGCTGACCTGCTGGAGATCGAGGTGACCGAATCCGAGGCCATGGCAGACCCTGAGCAGGCCCGGCGTGTGTTGTGCGGCCTGCAGGCGCTGGGCGTCCGCATTGCGCTCGATGACTTCGGCACCGGCCATTCTTCGCTCGCCTATCTCAAGCAGTTGCCGGTCTCCCGCATCAAGATTGACCGTGAGTTTGTGCGCCCGCTACTGCGCACCAGCGCCGATGCCACGCTGGTGCAGGCCATCGTCGTGCTGGCGCAAACCCTGGGCCTTCATGTGGTGGCGGAAGGGGTGGAGTCTGCCGAGCAACTGCACCTGCTGACCGACTTCGGGTGTGATGCCTACCAGGGCTGGCTGTTTTCCAGGGCGGTGCCCCCTGGCCACGTGGCGGCGCTGCTGCAGGCAGCGCAGGCGACGGCCATGCCTGCAGGGGAGGATGCTTTGCGCGGGCCGGCCACCGTCGTATCCGTCTGATGGGCGGGACGGCTGTCCCGTCCTACGACGGCCGGTGTCCCCCGGCCAGGCCGAGCAACACCTCGCGCTGGATCTCGCAATGCCAGCGGTCATGGCGCACCAGCCCCTGGTGTTGTGCCAACTGGCGCAGGGCACGGGCAATGGTTTCACGCGTGGTCGAGAGCAGGTCCGCCAGAACCACGTGGCTGGGCAGGCGCACCAGGGTGCTGCGCTGTATGCGAGCCAGTTGCAGCAAGGTGGCGGCCAACTGGCCCGCCACGCCCCGGATACGCACGATGCGGGCCCACTCGGCGAGCCAGGCATTGGTTTGTGCGTAGCTTTGCGCGAGTCCCCGCAGAAATGCCTCGTCAAGCAGGCCGCGCTGGCTGGCGGCCGCGATCTGTACTTCGCACAGCCGCCCCGCCGTCAGCGCGCGGCAGGATACTGCTGCCGTTTGCTGCACCAGCCCGGTGGTGCCCACGGGCTGTCCGGGGCCAAACAGCCCGACGGGCCGCTCCACACGGTCTTCGCCGCTGCACAACAGCATGACGGTACCTGTTTTGACTATCCTGAAGGTATGGGGCAGTTCACCTTGCCGCAAAAGCAGCTCCCCTTTGCACATGGGTCGCTCCACCACCAAAGGCATCCATTGGCTGCGGCACTCTTCGTTTTGTCGTCCCAGCAGGCATTGCTGTTGCCCTGCGCACAGCGCGCACCCGCCGCTGCGGGCGAGAGGTTCAGATTTCATGGAGCAGTGGCAAGGGGCATTGACCGGGTAAGGGGCATTCAGGGCACCCGGAATGAAAAAACCCGGGAAGGTGTTTGGACCTTACCCGGGTTTTTGGCGCACTGCAACAAAATGTATGTCGCAGACCTCAGCGGTGGCTTACTCCACCTTGATGCCGCGCATCGCAATCACCCCGCCCAGCAGGTTGGTGTCGGCCTTGATGCGGTTGGCCAGGCCCTCGGGTGACGACCCCACCGTTTGCCACCCTTGCTGGAACAGCTTGCTGCGCACGTCCTCGCTGCGTGCGATCTCGCTGATCAGCGCAGCCAGCTTGGCCTGGATGGGCTTGGGCATGGTGGCGGGTGCTGCAAAGGCGTTCCAGATCTCCAGGTTGAAGTTGGTGATGCCTGCCTCGGCCAGGCTGGGGACCTCGGGCGCCAGCGGGCTGCGCCCCGAGGACGTCACGCCAATCGCGCGCAGCTTGCCCGCACGCATTTGGGCTTGGGCCAGCGCTGGAGGCATCAGCGCCATCTGCAGCTGGCCACCCAGCATGGCATTGGCCACCTGCGGATAACCGGGGTAGGGCACATGCACGGGGTTGATGTTGCTGCGCGCCTTGAGCAGTTCGGTGCCGATATGGCCCACCGTGCCCACGCCGGGCGTCCCGTAGCTCCATTTGTCGCCGCCATTGCGCGCGGCCACGAAGAAGTCGCGGGCGCTGCTGTTGGCGGGCACGCCAGGCTGGCTGATGGGGGCGGTCAGAATCAGCGGCGAGGTGCCAATGAGGCTGAGAGGGGCCAAGTCCTTGATCGGGTCGTACGGCACGGCCGGGTTCAGCAGCCTGGCAATCGTCATGTTGCCATTGATCATCAGCCCGATGGTGTGGTCGTCACGGGCCTTGGCCACCGCGTCGGCACCAATGTTGCCGCCCGCGCCCACCTTGTTCTCCACGATGACGGGCTGGCCCAAAGCCTTGGACAGGGGCTCAGAGAACGTGCGTGCGGTCAGGTCGGGCGACGAGCCTGCCGGAAAGCCCACGATGATCTTCAGGGGCTTGGTCGGCCACGCCAGCGGGGCGGGCGCTGCGGCGGTCTTGCCGGTGTTCTGCGCAAGGGCCCACGGGGATGCGGCAGCCAGCGCAATCAGCAGCGAAGCGCGGCGGGACACACGGCCAGAAAGGGCGGGACGTGACGGCATAGGGTGCAATCTCCTTGAGAATATTCGGGGGGCCAAACGACGCGGGGCCCCAGAACTGGGGCCCCGCGAGGCAACTTCTGCAGCCGGGGATGTTAACCCCGCTGCCTGTCCGACTCAGGCGTATTCGGCCAGCGCCTTCTTCATCTTCTTCATGGCGGCCACTTCGATCTGGCGGATGCGCTCGGCGCTCACGCCGTACACGGCGGCCAGGTCGTGCAGCGTCATGCCGCCGGAGCCATCGTCGTTGACCTTGAGCCAGCGCTCTTCCACGATGCGGCGGCTGCGGTCGTCCAGGCTGGCCAGGGCGTTGGCAATGCCGTCGGTGGCCAGGGCGTCGCGCTGGCGCGACTCGATCATGGCGGTGGGCTCGTGCGACGCATCTGCCAGGTAGGCAATGGGGCCAAACGCCTGCTCGCCGTCATCGGCCGGGGCCGGGTCCAGCAACACATCGCCACCCGCCATGCGGGTTTCCATCTCGATGACTTCTTCGCGCTTCACATTGAGCTGCGCGGCCACGGCGCTGATCTCGTGGTCGGACAAGGTGTCGCGGTGGGTGGCAGCGTCGGCGGCCGAGGCGTCGGCCTTGAAGCCCTGCTTCATGGACCGCAGGTTGAAGAACAGCTTGCGCTGCGCCTTGGTGGTCGCCACCTTGACCATGCGCCAGTTCTTCAGGATGTATTCATGGATCTCGGCCTTGATCCAGTGCATGGCATAGCTCACCAGCCGCACGCCCTGATCGGGGTCGAAGCGCTTGACGGCTTTCATGAGGCCCACGTTGCCTTCCTGGATCAAGTCGCCGTGGGGCAGACCGTAACCCAGGTACTGGCGTGCAATCGAAACCACGAGGCGCAGGTGCGACATCACCAGCCGGCCGGCGGCGTCCAGGTCGTTGTTGTCCTTGAGCTGGCGTGCGTAGGTCTGCTCTTCTTCGTGCGTGAGCAGGGGCAGGCGGTTGACGGCCGAAATATAGGCGTCCAGGTTGCCCAAGGGGGGCACCAGCGCCCACGGATTGGCGGGTGCCAGAGACATCGTCGCGGTTCCAGATTGAATGTTCATTCCGGGAATCCTTTCCTCTAAGCCATGATGTTAGCACTCTCTGTGATTGAGTGCTAAGCCCGGAGTTCCCGTCGGGTTGCTCATCGAAACCCTTTGACATAATTTGAGCAAAATCGCCATCAAGTGCTAGTGAATCATGTCTTTGTAGCTATAAAAATTATAGTAAACGACCACCCCGCCACCTCTTTTAGACAGTCAGATCCACCTGCTGCACCGTGCCTGCGCCGCCGTTTTCCCGTAGGTAGGCGCTGGTGGACCGCACCGTGCCCAGACTGGCGTTGTCGGCGGTACGCAGGGCAAACGGGGTGGCTACGGCACGGGTGGACAGTGCGCCCACGCCTGCGTCGGCCAGGGTACGCAGGTTGCCGGCTCCCTCGGCCTCAGGCGTCCATACCTGCAGCTGCTGGAACACCGGGTCCGCCTCGTCAATCCAGCCGTTGCCGTCGCTGTCGTGTACGGCCAGTTCGGCAAAGCCGTTGCCGGTGCCGGGGCCAAACAGCTCCTGGCCGTTGTCGATGCGGCCGTTGTGGTTCAGGTCCAGAGCCAGGTAGCCCCGGTTGCCTGCCAGCAGGGGCACGTTTTCGGTCTGGCCGTCGCTGTCTAGGTCGAACGCAAAGCGCAGATTTTGCAGCTGCGCAGCCGATCCGTCGAAGTTGATGACCAGCGGGTCGACCGCCGCGGCATCGCCCAGGCGCAGGCTGAATGACGATTCCTGGCGGTAGCTGCGCTGCATGTCCAGCTGCAGGCTGAAGCGGATTTCCTGCCCATCGGCAGTGCGCACGGTGCCCTCGGCGGCAAACTGGGTGTTTTCGGTTTCTACGACCACCTCGCGTTGCTCCACCACCAGGCCCCATCCGGCACGGGGGCGGCCAGCATCGGCGGGCCGCGGTGTGGGTGGGCGGTTCGCGGGTGTGGCGGATCCTGATGGAGCTGGTTCCGTCTGGCCGGTGTACACCTGCACCTGCACGCCCGTCATGCGAGCGATCAGATCGCGGATCATGGCCAGTTGGGGCGTCAGGCCGTCGTCCGGGCTGCTACTGGACACGGCATCTGCGGCCGGGGTGGGGGCGGCGGCCTCCTGGGCGGCGCGGGCCAGGCGCGCGGCGCTGGAGATCTGTACCGCCGGGGCCGCTCGGGCGAGGCCAGGGGCGCTGGCGGGGCGGCGATCGCCCACCCAGGCTTCGACGCGGCTGCTTTGGGTGTGCACGCGGCTGGCCACATGCTGGGCCTGCATCTGCAGGGCGGACGATTCAATCTTCATGGGACACCTCCACGGTTTCCACAGAGAGATATCGACGCCCTGGGCCCAGAACTTGAATCCTGCTTTTCCTGTTGCCGTGGCCCAATGGACAGAGCAGGGGCGGCGCCAACCCCAGCTACACGCCCTGCCGCACCCGGCTTTCAAAGTCTTCCAGCGTGAGCGGGCGGCCAAACAGATAGCCCTGGAAGGCCTGACAGCCATGGGCCAGCAGAAACTGGTGGTGGGCGGTGGTCTCCACCCCTTCGGCAATCACGGACAGGCCAAGGCTGCCGGCCAGCGCAATGATGGACCGGGCGATGGCTGCGTCGCTGGCGTCCAGCAGCACGTCGCGCACAAAGCCCTGGTCGATCTTGATCTGGTCGAGCGGCAGGCGCTTGAGGTAGCTGAGCGACGAGTAACCCGTGCCAAAGTCGTCCAGCGAAAACCCCAGGCCATGGGCCTTCAGGGCGCGCATGGTGGCGATCACGCTGTCCACGTTGTCCAGCAGCAGGCTTTCGGTCAGCTCCAGCTTGATCTGCGCAGGGTTGGCACCGGTCTGTCGCACCAGTGCCAATACCTGCGTCACAAAATCGTCCTGCAGAAACTGGCGCGCGCTCACGTTGATGGCCAGGCTCAGGTGTGCAAACAGCGGGTCGTGCTGCCAACGGGCTTGCTGGCGCAGTGCGGTTTCCATGACCCAGTGGCCCAGCGGCAGGATCAGGCCCGATTCTTCGGCCAGCGGGATGAACTCCGAGGGCGGCACCATGCCCTGCACCGGGTGCTGCCAGCGCACCAGGGCCTCGGCGCCGGTCACTTGCCCCTGGCTGTCCACCTGAGGCTGGTACAGCAGCAGGAACTGCGCGTGCCGCAAGCCGTTGTGCAGCTCGGTCTCCAGCAGGGCGCGGCGGTTCACGGCCTGCTGCATATCCGGGTCAAAAAAGCGCAGCGTGTTGCGCCCGGCGTCCTTGGCGCGGTACATGGCCATGTCGGCCTGCTTGAGCACCTCGTCCACCGAGTCGCGCTGGTGGGTGAGCAGCGTCACCCCAATGCTGGCCGTGAAGTGGTGTTCGTGCCCCGCCAGCTCATACGGCTGGCGCAGCTGCGCCAGGATCAGCTCGCCCAGCGTGCGCGCCTGCGCGGCGGCCTCGGGGGCGTCGCTGCTCAGGTTCTGCAGCACCACCACAAACTCGTCACCCCCCAGGCGGGCCACGGTGTCCTGCTCGCGCACGCAGCTGCGCAGGCGCTGGGCGACGTCCTTGAGCAGCAGGTCGCCCACCTCGTGCCCCCGGGTGTCGTTCAAGGTCTTGAAGTTGTCCAGGTCCACAAACAGCACGGCCGTGGTCAGACCCGAGCGTGCGCCGTTGGCCAGCACCTGCTGCAGCCGGTCCACCAGCAGGCGGCGGTTGGGCAGTTGCGTGAGTGCGTCGTAGAACGCCAGGTAGCGTGCCTCGTCCTCGGCGGCCTTGCGGCCCGAGATGTCGATGTCGATGCAGAACATCTCCGGGGGGTGGCCGGGCACCTGGATGTAGGCGTGGCTGGAGAACACATGCACCGGCGTGCCGTCCTTGCGCCGCAATTGCAGCTCACCGGCCGGAATCACCTCGCCGGTGGCGAACATGTGCTGCATGTGGGCCCGCACGTCGTCGCGCATGGGCGGGGGGATGATGAGGTCGAGCAGGTTGCCGCCCAGGGCTTCTTCGGCGGTGTAGCCGTACAGTTGTTCGGACGCCTGGTTCCAGTAGCTGGTGGTGCCGTCCTGCAGGTAACCCTGTACCGAGATGGACGGGATATTGCGCAGCAGCGAGCGAAAGCGGAGTTCGGATTCGCGCAGCGCACTCTCTGCCTGCTTGCGGTTGGTGATGTCCCGGGCCAGGAACACCACGGCCGCCTGGCCGCCCACCTGCACGCCCAGGGGCTGGGTGCGCCCTTCAAACTGGCGCAGTCCCGACAGGGTCTGCATCTCGTATTCCACGCTGTGGGTCTGGCCGGACTGCAGCGTGTCGCGGATGAGCGCCATGAACCGTTCGGCCTGCTCAGCGGGCAGCACGTCGTGCAGCCGCTTGCCCACCAGCACCGGTGCGCTGGCGGCCAGCGCGTCGTCGTCGGGGGACAGCACCTCCACATAGCGGCCCTGGGCGTCCAGCACCAGCAGCACATCCGGGATGGCCTGCGTGATGGCGCGCAGGCGCGCGGCAGTGCCGATCAATGCGCGTTCGGTGGCCATGCGCTGCTCCACATCGTGCAGCAGCAGGCCCAGTACCACGGTGGCCGGGGTGAAGGTCAGCAGGTAGGGCAGGGCCAGCGTCTGGTTGATGCGCTGCGCCACTTCGGTAGGCAGTAGCTGAAACAGCGCAATCACTGCCGTGTGCAGCAGCAGCCCAAACAGCGCAAGGGCAACGGGTTCCACCCCCAGCCGCCCCCGGGCGCGGCCTTCGCGGTACACCAGCCCGAGCGCGGTGCACAGGCCGATCACCATCAGGCCCACCTCGGCGCCCGCGCCACCCAGCCAGAGGCGGCCGGTGGCCGCCATCAGCGCGGCAATGCCCGCCACCAGCGGGCCGCCGAACAGGCCTGCCATGCTTAGCACCACCGAGCGCGCATCGAAGATCACACCCGGCATCAGCACCACGGGGATGAGCATGCCCACCACGCAGATGCCGCCGAAGATCAGCCCTGAAAAGACCTGGCCCACCCACGGGTGCTGGCGCCAGACGCGGATGTTGAAACCATGCAGAAAGCACAGCGCCAGCAGCAGCGCAACGCCTTTGACCAGCTCAATGAACATGGGCCTCCGTGCATTTCCAGGGGAAAGCCCATGATGGAGGAAACGTTGCGATCCGTAAATGTGTAAATGGCCCCGGATGGGGCCATTTCTGAGGGGAAGGCTGTGCCGCTGCGGCTCAGCTCAGCAAAGCCTGGGCGAATTCGCGGGCGCTGAAGGTTTCCAGGTCTTCGAGCTTTTCGCCCACACCGATGAAATACACCGGAATGGGGCGCTCTTGCGCGATGGCGGCCAGCACGCCGCCCTTGGCCGTGCCGTCGAGCTTGGTCACGATGAGGCCGGTGAGCTGCAGCGCGTCGTCGAATGCGCGCACCTGGGCCAGTGCGTTCTGGCCGGTGTTGCCGTCGATCACCAGCAGCACCTCGTGGGGGGCTGTGGCGTCGGCCTTGGTCACCACGCGGCGGATCTTCTTCAGCTCTTCCATCAAGTGCAGCTGCGTGGGCAGGCGGCCGGCGGTGTCCACCAGCACGACGTCCTTGCCGCGCGCCTTGCCAGCGGTGACGGCGTCAAAGCTCACGGCAGCGGGGTCGCCGCCTTCCTGGCTCACGATCTCGACCGTGTTGCGGTCGGCCCACACGCCCAGCTGCTCGCGCGCAGCGGCGCGGAAGGTGTCTGCCGCCGCTAACAGCACGGCGGCACCTTCGTCTGCCAGGTGTTTGGTGAGCTTGCCGATCGACGTGGTCTTGCCCGCACCGTTGACGCCCGCCACCATGATCACGGTGGGCGTGTGCTCGCCAATGACCAGGGCTTTTTCGAGCGGGCGCAGCAGGTCGGCCAGCGAATCGGCCAGCAGGCCCTTGACGGCCGCAGGGTCGGTGGTCTTGCTGTCCTTGACGCGGCGCTTGAGGTCGGCCAGCAGGTGCGTGGTGGCTTTCACACCGGTGTCGGCCATCAGCAGGGCCTCTTCCAGCTCTTCATACAGCGCGTCGTCAATCTGGGTACCGGTGAAGACGGTAGCAATGCTGGTGCCGGTCTTGCGCAGGCCGGCCTTGAGGCGGTCGAGCCAGCCTTTGCGCTCAGGCGCCGGGGCGGGGGGCGCAGCCGAGACCACGGGTGTCGCCATGGGCGCGGGTGGAGTCACCGGCGTGGGGGCGGCAACGGGAACCGGGGGCGCAGCAGGGAGTAGTGCAGGGCTTGCGGCCACCGGCGCAGCAACGGGTGCGGCAGAGGGCGGTGTGACGACCGGCGCCACCGGTGGCATCGCTACGGGCGCCGGAGCGGGCTCGATGGTGGGCGCCGGTGCCGCGGGTGGCGGCGCAGCGGGCTCCGGAGCTTTGCTGCCAAACGGGTTGCGCAGCCAGCCAAAGCCTGCCGGGGCAGGTGCTGCAGCGGGAGCCGCTGGGATCGGCGCAGGTGCGATGGGGGTAGCCACGGGCGGCGTGGCGGGCGGGGGCGGCGCCATGGGCGCATCCACAGCGGGCGCCGGTGCGCCTACCGGCTGGGCCGGGGCGGGCGCATCGGTGGGGGCGGGCGAAGGAGCGGGCTTTTTCTTGAAAAAACTGAACATTGGCGGGTTCTTAGAATCTCCCCATTCTATGAAACGCGCTTTCACCCTTCTGGGCCTGCTGGCCTGCCTCTCGTCCGGGGCTGCCTTTGCGGCCACCACCCCGGTGTCTCAACCCTCCAGCGCGCCGTCTGCTACGGCCTCCGGTGCGCAGCAGTTCACGCTCAAGAACGGCATGCAGCTCATCGTGCAGCCCGACCGGCGTGCCCCGACGGCGGTGCACATGGTCTGGGTGCGTGTGGGCTCGATGGACGAGGTGGACGGCACCTCGGGCGTGGCCCATGCGCTGGAGCACATGATGTTCAAGGGCACCAAGACCTTGCCGCCGGGCGAGTTCTCGCGCCGCGTGGCGGCACTGGGTGGGCGGGAGAACGCATTCACCAGCCGGGACTACACCGGCTACTACCAGCAGATCCCGTCCAACCGGCTGGAAGATGTGATGAAGCTCGAATCGGACCGGTTTGCCAACAATCACTGGCCCGACGAGGAGTTCAAGAAAGAGATCGAGGTCGTCAAGGAAGAGCGCCGCCTGCGCACCGAAGACCAGCCCCGCGCCGTACTGGCCGAGCAACTGTTTGCCGCCACCTTCAACGCGTCGCCCTACCGCCGCCCCATCGTGGGCTGGATGAGCGACCTGGACGCGATGACGCCCGACGACGTGCGCGCCTTCCACCGCCAGTGGTACACCCCGACCAACGCCGCCGTCGTGGTGGCGGGCGACGTGGATGTAGCCCAGGTGCGTGTGCTGGCCGAGAAGTACTACGGCAGCCTGCCCGTGCACGCGCTGCCCGCGCGCAAACCGCGTACCGAGCCCGAGCAAAAGGGCCTGCGCCGCATTGCCGTCAAGGCTCCGGCCGAGCAGTCCTATGTGGCCCTGGCCTTCCGCGCGCCCAGTCTGGACCGCGTGGACAACCTCACCGACGAAGACCGTGACGCCCTCGCGCTGATGGTGCTGTCGGCCGTGTTCAACGGCTACGACGGTGCCCGGCTGGACCGCGCACTGACCCAGGGCCCCAACCGCGTGGCCGACAGCGCCAGCAGCTCCGCCATGGTCACGGGGCGCGGCCCCAGCCTGTTCATGCTCAGCGGCGTGCCCGCTGCGGGCAAGACGGCCCAGCAGGTCGAAGACGCGCTGCGCGCCGAGGTGACCCGGGTGGCGAAGGATGGTGTGAGCGAGGCCGAACTGAACCGCGTCAAGACGCAATGGATCGCCTCCACCGTGTACGAGCGCGACTCGGTGATGAGCCAGGCGCAAGAGCTGGGCGGCAACTGGGTGCAGGGCTTTCCGCTGGACGCCAACGAGCGCCTGCTGGCCCTGCTGCGCACCGTGACCCCGGCGCAGGTGCAGGCCGTGGCTGCCAAGTATTTCGGCGACGACCAGCTCACCGTGGCCACGCTGCTGCCCCAGCCCCTGGACGCCCCCCGCCCCCGTCCCCAGCTGCCTCCGGGCGCTGCCATCCGCTGAACCCGCCCTGCGGAAACTGCCCATGATTACTATCAAAAACATAGCTGCCCGTGCTTTATGCACTGGCGCTATCGCCCTTTTTTCTTCCAATTCTGCCTGGGCGCTGCTGCCCATCCAGCACTGGACGGAGCCCAATGGGGCCAAGGTCTACCTGGTCGAAAGCCCGGTCATCCCCATGGTGGATGTGCAGATCGACTTTGACGCCGGCACGCGCCGCGACCCGGCGGGCCAGTCAGGCCTGGCCAACGCGGTGGCCGCCATGGCGAGCAAGGGCGTCAAGGCCGGGCGCGACGCGAGTGCCGAGCCCGGGCTGGACGAAAACGGCTTGGGTGAGGCCTGGGCCGACCTGGGCGCCAGCTTTGAAGCCAATGCCGACAACGACACGCTGCACTACGTGCTGCGCTCGCTGACCGACCCGCCGCTGCTGGAACGCGCCGCACGCCTGGCAGCCCGCCAGATTGCCGAGCCCGTGACGACCGAAGATGTCTGGCAACGCGACCGCGCCCGCTGGAGCGCCAGCCTGAAGGAAGCCAACACACGCCCCGCCACCGTGGCCAACCACGCGTTTGCCGCTGCGGTGTATGGAAGCCACCCTTACGGCGTGCGCACCACCGAAGAGACGCTGGCCCGCATCGGCGTGGCCGACATGCAGGCCTTTCACGCGCAGTACGTTGCCGCTTGCCGCGCCAAGGTCAGCATCGTGGGGGCTGTGTCGCGCGCCCAGGCGCAGACGCTGGTGGCCACGCTGCTGTCGCGCCTGCCTGCCACTGAAGGCTGCGCACCGCTGCAGCCCGTGGGCGAGGTGGCGGCCCTGACGGCCCCTGCCGAGAAGACCATCCCGTTCGCATCGGCCCAGGCCCACGTGCTGATCGGTCAGCCGGGCTTCCAGCGCCGCGACCCGGATTTCCTCGCGCTGCTCGTGGGCAACCACATCCTGGGCGGCGGCGGTTTTGTCTCGCGCCTGACCCACGAGGTGCGCGAAAAGCGCGGCCTGAGCTACAGCGTCTACAGCTACTTTGCCCCCGGCCTGCACGCCGGGGCCTTCACCGTGGGCCTGCAGACGCGCCCCGACCAGGCTGCGCAGGCGGTGCAGGTCTCGCGCGACGTGATCGCCCGCTTTGTGGCCGAAGGCCCCTCCGAGGCCGAGCTGCGCGCCGCCAAGGACAACCTCATCGGCGGCTTTGCGCTGCGCATCGACAGCAACAAGAAGCTGCTGGGTAACGTGGCCAACATCGCCTGGAACGACCTGCCGCTGGACTACCTGGACCAGTGGGCCAAAAAGGTCGAGGCCCTGACGGTGGCCGACGTGCGCACCGCCATGGCCCAAAAGCTGCAGCCCGACCGCATGGTGACCGTGGTGGTGGGAGGCAAGCAGCCATGAGCCGATCCACCCTGCGCGGCAGCGCCATCACCGCCGAAATCCGCAAGGCTCAAGCCGCCGCCGCTGCAGCCCCTGTGGACCCCAAAGCCGCCAAGAAAAACGCCAAGGACAAAGCTGCGGCGGCGGCCGTCCCCCAGGGCGCGGGCGAAATCCGCATCATCGGCGGGCAATGGAAGCGCTCCCGCCTGCCCGTGGCCCAGCGCCCCGGTCTGCGCCCCACGCCCGACCGCGTGCGCGAAACCCTGTTCAACTGGCTGGGCCAGGACCTGGCGGGCTGGCGCTGCCTGGACGCGTTTGCTGGCACGGGCGCGCTGGGGCTCGAAGCCGCCTCGCGCGGCGCCGCGTCGGTGCAGTTGGTGGAGAGCGACGCAGCGCTGGTGGCCCAGTTGCAGGTGCTGCAGGCTAAGCTGCAGGCGAGCGCCGTGCGCGTGCAGCGCGGTGACGGCGTGTCTGCGCTGAAGCAGGCCGCACCCGCCAGCCTGGACCTGGTGCTGCTGGACCCGCCGTTCGATGGTGACCTGTTTGCGCCCGCGCTGCAGGCGGCGGCCCAGGCTGTGGCCGCTCAAGGCTTCATCTACCTCGAAGCCCCCCGCGCTTGGACGGACGACGAACTGGCCGCGAACGGCCTGGCCGTGTACCGGCATCTGAAGGCGGGCGCTGTGCACGCGCACCTGCTGCGCCCCGTGGTGGCCGCCGCCTGAGCCCACACCGGTTCATGTTGCACTGCACTGCATAATGCGCGCACGCGGCCCGCAGGCCCCGCAGAACGGGTGATTCACCCGCTCCCCGGGCCCGGGCCAACGTCCATACAGCCAGACAGGAGACAACCAGCCATGGCCCAGAACGTGCTCGCCGTGTACCCCGGAACCTTCGACCCCATCACCCTGGGCCATGAAGATGTGGTGCGCAGAGCCACCCAGTTGTTTGAACGTGTGATCGTGGCGGTGGCGGCGGGGCACCACAAGAAGACCCTGTTTTCGCTGGAAGAGCGCATCGACATGGTGCGCGATGCCGTGAAGATGTATCCCCAGGTGCAGGTCGAGCCCTTCTCGGGCCTGCTGCGCGATTTTGTGGTGTCGCGCGGTGGCAAGGCCATGGTGCGCGGCCTGCGCGCCGTGACCGACTTTGACTACGAGTTCCAGCTGGCCGGCATGAACCGCAGCCTGATGCCGCAGGTGGAAACCGTGTTCTTGACCCCCAGCGACAAGTACCAGTTCATCAGCAGCACCTTTGTGCGCGAGATCGCGGTGCTGGGCGGCGAGGTGACCAAGTTCGTGTCACCCTCGGTGGAAGAGCGGCTGGCTGTCAAGGTGCGCAGCCTAGCAGCGCCGGGGGGCTGAGGACACTGCCCGAAATGCACCAAGAGCTCCGGTTGTGGCTCTTTTGTGCCGATAGCGCTAGTGCAATATGCCCGGGCTGCTATCAAAATAGTAGTTTTATATCCTGTGGCCTCAGTCCATGGCGAGCGGCAGCGTCGCCGCAATGGCCTGGGCCTGCATGCGCAGGGCGTCCAGCATGGGCGCCACCTCAGGCAGGGGTGGGCGGTACAGCGGCAGCAGCGCCGTCACGCTGAACGGGATGGAAAACGCCAGGCGCCGCAGCACCAGCCGCTCGCTGGCCGCAGCCAAGGCGGTAACGGGGTTGACGATGGCAATGCCCAGGCCCTGCTCGACCATGGCGCACACTGCGGCGGCGCTGTGGGTTTCCACGCGCAGCGTGCGCTCCACACCCGCTTCTCCAAACCGGGCGTCGATCAGCCGTCGATAAGGGTCGTCGGCCGACAGGCTCACAAAAAACTCGCCGGCAAAGTCGGCCAGGTTCAGCACCGGCTGGTGCGCCAGTGCGTGGCCTGCGGGCAGTACGGCCACCTCGTCCAGCGTCAGCAGCACTTCGGCGCGCGTGCCGGGTGGGGCGGTGGTCTGCTCGCACAGGCCCAGGTCAAACCGCTGGGCACTCATCCATTCTTCGAGCAGGGGCGATTCCTGTGGCGTGACGGATAAGCTGGTTGTGGAGTGTGCCTCGGGGTGCGACTGCATCAGCCGCGCCGCCGCACCCGGCAGCAGCGCGTGGGCCAGCGCGGGCAGACACAGCACCGACAACTGCACCGCACCTGACCGGCCCAGGGCCACGGCCCGGTCCACCACGCGCTCCAGCCCCTGCCAGGACCGCTGTACCTCGTCCCACAGCGCCAGCGCCCTCGCGTTGGGACGCAGGCGGCCTTGTACGCGCTCGAACAGGTCGTAACCCAGCAGCGATTCGAGCCGCGCGAGTTCGCGGCTCACAGTCGGTTGCGAGCTGTGCAGCAGGTTGGCCGCGCCGGTGGCGCTGCCTGCGGTCATCACCGCACGGAAGACCTCGATGTGGCGGTGGGTGATGCGGTGGGTGGTGCGGTGATTCAGTGGGGGCTCGGTCGTGCCAGTCATGCACAGAGCATATCCATATTGAATGGATGGCGTAAATCAAAGCATTCGACTGAATACGCGGATAGCGGCATCATCCGCGCATCGTTCACGCTTTGTGTCCTTGGAGCCTCCCCATGTCCAACCCTTTTTCCCCCGCCCAGCTCTGGGCACTGGCCGACCAGTTTGGCACCCCGCTGTGGGTGTATGACGCGGCCACCATCCGCCAGCGCATCGCGCAGGTGTCCAACTTCGAGACCATCCGCTTTGCGCAAAAGGCCTGCTCCAACATCCACATCCTGAAGCTCATGCGCGAGCAGGGCGTGAAGGTGGATGCCGTCTCGCGCGGCGAGATCCTGCGCGCGCTGGCGGCGGGCTATGTGGCGGGTGGTGAACCGTCGGAGATCGTCTTTACCGCCGACCTGTTCGACGCCGCCACGCTCGATTGCGTGGTGGAGCATGGCGTGCCCGTCAACGCGGGTTCCATCGACATGCTGCACCAGCTGGGCGCGCGCTCGCCGGGCCATGCGGTGTGGCTGCGCATCAACCCCGGCTTTGGCCACGGCCACAGCAACAAGACCAACACGGGCGGCGAGCACAGCAAGCACGGCATCTGGCACACCGACCTGCCTGCGGCGCTGGCGGCGATTGCGCAGCACGGCCTGAAGCTGGTGGGCCTGCACATGCACATCGGTTCGGGCGTGGACTACAGCCACTTGCAGGAAGTGTGCGGCGCCATGGTCAATCTGGTGCGCACGGCGCATGCGGCGGGGCATGACCTGCACGCCATCTCGGCCGGTGGTGGCCTGTCCATTCCCTATCGCAGCGGTGACCCGGTGGTGGACACGCAGCATTACCACGGCCTGTGGGACGCCGCGCGCCAGCAGGCCGAGGCCATCGTGGGTCACAAGCTCGGCCTGGAGATCGAGCCCGGCCGCTTCCTGGTGGCCGAATCGGGCGTGCTGCTGGGCCAGGTGCGCGCCACCAAGAACGCGGGCAATAACCACTTTGTACTGGTCGATACCGGCTTCAACGAACTCATGCGCCCGTCCATGTACGGCAGCTACCACGCCATGAGCGTGCTGCGCCGCGACGGCTCCACGGCGGCCGAGCAGCCCACGGTGGTGGCAGGCCCACTGTGCGAGTCGGGCGACGTGTTCACCCAGGGCGACGGCGGCGTGGTGCTGCCGCGCGACCTGCCCGCCGCCCAGGTGGGTGACCTGCTGGTGATCCACGATACGGGCGCGTACGGCGCCAGCATGTCCTCCAACTACAACACGCGGCCCTTGATTGCCGAGGTGCTGGTGGACGGCGGCCAGGCCCGCCTGATCCGCCGCCGCCAGACGGTGGACGAGCTGCTGGCGCTGGAGCTGGGGCTGTAAACCAGGCCGCAGCGCTGGCCTCCTACGCTGAGGGGGGGATCTGCCACAGGTCCAGGTAGGTGAGGGCCTACGGGTTTGGGGTGCAAAGCCGGACAAGGGCCGGCGGGGGTGAGAAATACAGTGAAACCACCTGACCTTCTCACCCTTTCAAGGAGTTCCCCATGCCTCTCATTGCCTGGCTACTTGGCGTCCCACTGTCGGTTGTGCTGCTGCTGATGTTGTTTGGGGTGTTCTGAACCCACACCTCGGCGCGCTGCATCAGCGCCGCAAAAAAGGCCCCTGCGGAATTCCACAGGGGCCTTTTGTTTTGATGGTACGCGATGTGCTTACATCAGCTCGGATGCGGGCCCGCGCCCCATGAGGGTGACGACCGCGTCGGCTGGGGTGAGCTGGCCATCCAGCAGCGCCACCACCGCGCGGGTGATGGGCATGTCCACCCCGAGCGCTGCCGCCCGCTGCGCCACGGTGCGCGCGCTGTAAACGCCCTCGGCCACATGGCCCAGCGACTCGACGGCCTGCGGCAGGGTTTTGCCCTCGGCCAGCAGCATCCCCACGCGCCGGTTGCGCGACAGGTCGCCCGTGGCGGTCAGCACCAAGTCGCCCAGGCCCGACAGGCCCATGAAGGTATCGGGCCGCGCGCCCAGCGCCAGGCCCAGCCGCGTCATCTCGGCCAGGCCGCGCGTGATGAGTGCGGCGCGGGCGTTCAGCCCCAGCGCCAGTCCATCGCACAGGCCGGTGGCAATGGCCAGCACGTTCTTCACCGCGCCACCCACCTCCACGCCCACGATGTCTTCGTTGGCATACACGCGCACGCTGGGGCTGTGGAAGGCGCTGACCAGCGCATCGCGCACCTGCGCATGGGGGCTGGCAGCCACCAGGGCGGTGGGCTGGCCCAGCGCCACTTCTTGCGCAAAGCTGGGGCCGCTGAATACGCCTGCCATCAGCCCAGGAGCTACCAGGGCCTGTACTTCGTGCGCCAGCAGCCCAAAAGACGCCGATTCGGCACCCGCAGGCACAGCCTCAAAGCCTTTGCACAACCAGGCCACGGGCGCGGCGCAGCCGTGCAGGGCCTGCAGCATGCCGCGCAAAGCCGCCATGGGTGTGGCCACGATGACGAGGTCGGCCTCGGTCCACAGCGCAGCAAAGTCGCCATGGGCCAGCGTGAGGGAGGGGGGGAGGGTGATGCCGGGCAGGTAACGCGCGTTCTGCCGCTGCGTCTGCATCTGGGCCGCCTGGGCGGCATCGCGCGCCCACAAGGTGACTGCATGGCCTGCGGGGTGCTGGGCGGCACTCATGGCCACCGCCGTCCCCCAGGCCCCAGCGCCCAATACTATGATTTTCATAGCTGTCTGCGCTTATTCATCCAGCACTACAGGCACAAATGCCTGTGAATGCTTACTGCGTGATGATGGGCGAAGCCTGGCCGGCGGCCTGGGCTTGCTGTTGCTCGTACATGCCCTGGAAGTTGATTTCAGCCAGGTGCACGGGCGGGAAGCCAGCGCGGTTGATCACGTCGGCCACGTTGCCACGCAGGTAGGGGTACACGATCTGGGGGCAGGCGATGCCCATGATGGGGCCCATCTGGTCTTCGGGCACGTTGCGGATTTCGAAGATGCCGGCTTGCTTGGCCTCGACCAGGAACACGGTCTTGTCCTTGATCTTGGTCTGCACGGTGGCCGTGACGGCCACTTCAAAGATGCCTTCGGCCACGGGGGTGGCTTCCACGCCCAGCTGGATGTCCACGCTGGGCTGCTCTTGTTCGAGCAGGATGGCGGGGGAGTTGGGCTGCTCCAGCGACAGGTCCTTCAGGTAGACGCGCTGGATCTGGAACACGGGGTTTTCTTGGTCGGCCATGGTGAAGTCTCTTTGCTCTTACGAAATTGCTAGCAAAACAAAACCCGCCGGGGAGCAGCTCCCGCAGCGGGCACATGGGGCTGCATTATGCAGCGCCCGAAGAGGAGGTCAGGCGCCCAGCAGCGGCATCAGCTCGCCACGGCTGTCCAGCGCCACCAGATCGTCGTGGCCACCCACATGGGTGTCGCCGATGTAGATCTGGGGCACCGTGCGGCGGCCGGTGATCTCCATCATGTGGCTGCGCGCGGCGGGGTCGGTGTCGATGCGGATCTCCTCGATCTGCTCCACGCCCTTGGACTTCAGGATCTGCTTGGCCCGGATGCAATAGGGGCAGACGGCGGTGGTGTACATCTTCACGGGTTGCATGGCGAACCTTCCTCTTTCTTCCTGTGGGACTGAAAAACCAGTCGCAAGACTAGCGCTGACCGAATAACTGGGGGCGGATCAGGCTTTTTCCACAGGCAGGCTGGCCTCGCGCCAGGCCTTGAGGCCGCCGGCCAGGGATTGGGCGTTTTCATAGCCCAGCTTCTTGGCAATGGCGACGGCGCGGTTGGAGCGGGCACCGCTGGCGCAGACCAGCACCACGGGCAGGGCCTTGTTTTTGACCACGGTGGGCAGGCGCTCCTCGAGCTGGGAGAGGGGCACGTTCTTGGCGCCGTTCACGTGGCCAGCGGCAAATTCCTCGGCCTCGCACACGTCGATGACCACCGCTTTTTCGCGGTTGATGAGCTGAACGGCGAGCGCTGGCGTCAGCGAGCCGCCACTGGCGTTCTTGAGGACCGGCCACAGCAACATGCTGCCCGAAGCCAGTGCAACGAGGAACAGATACCAGTTATCAATAATGAATTTCACGAAGCTTCCTTGGGTTGGCGAACAGCGTAATTCTAGAATGCTGGGTTTTGGCCCGCATTTTTTGACCTGCCTTTCCTGGGGAAACCATGTACAAGCTCGTTCTGATCCGCCACGGCGAATCCACCTGGAACCTTGAAAACCGCTTCACCGGCTGGACCGATGTGGACCTCACGCCCACTGGCGTTTCCCAGGCCATGTCGGCCGGCAAGCTGCTCAAGGCCGAGGGCTACGAGTTCGACCTGGCGTTCACCAGCGTGCTCAAGCGTGCCATCCACACCCTGTGGTACACGCTGGACGAAATGGACTGCACCTGGCTGCCGGTGGTCAAGGACTGGCGCCTGAACGAGCGCCACTATGGTGCCCTGCAGGGCCTGAACAAGGCCGACATGGCCAAGCAGTACGGCGACGAGCAGGTGCTGGTGTGGCGCCGCAGCTATGACACGCCCCCGCCAGCGCTGGAAGCCACCGACCCCCGCAGCGAACGCGGCGACCGCCGCTACGCCGGTGTGGCGGCCGAGAACGTGCCCCTGACCGAGTGCCTGAAAGACACCGTGGCCCGCGTGCTGCCGTTCTGGAACGAGGCCATGGCGCCCGCCATCCGGTCGGGCAAGCGGGTGGTGGTGGCTGCGCACGGCAACTCCATCCGCGCGCTGGTGAAGTACCTGGACAACATCTCCGAGACTGACATCGTGGGCCTGAACATTCCCAACGGGATTCCACTGGTATATGAGCTTGATGCCGACCTCAAGCCCATCCGTCACTACTATTTGGGCGATGCCGAAGCGGCGGCTAAGGCCGCAGCCGCCGTGGCGTCGCAGGGCAAAGCGTAAATTGCAGGTAAAGAGCGGGGAAAACCCCGCTTATCCCTGCCAAAGTGAGCATCCAAGCGGAACTGCGGCGGGTTTGGCCCTTCCAAGGTGTATATTGGTTTTGAAGCGGTAAAAGGTGTTGTATGGGCCAGAAACTCAAGATTGCGGGATGGGTGTCGGTAGGCGTGGTGGCGGGTGCGCTCACCACGGTGTCACTGCAAACGGTGGCGCGCGGTGCCATGACCCCGCTGCCGCTCGAAGAAATCCAGCAGCTGTCTGCCGTGTTCGGTCTGGTCAAGACCGATTACGTCGAGCCGGTGGACGACAAGAAGCTCATCACCGACGCCATCTCCGGCATGGTCTCCAGTCTGGATCCGCATTCCCAGTATTTCGACAAGAAGTCCTTCAAGGAATTTCGTGAAGGCACCTCGGGCCGCTTCGTGGGCGTGGGCATCGAGATCACGCAGGAAGACGGCCTGATCAAGATCGTGTCGCCCATCGAGGGCTCTCCCGCCTTCCGTGCCGGCCTCAAGACCAACGACCTGATCACCAAGATCGACGAAACCGCCGTCAAGGGCCTGGCGCTCAACGACGCCGTCAAGCGCATGCGTGGCGAGCCCAGCACCAAGGTCACGCTCACCATCTTCCGCAAGGACGAGAACCGCACCTTCCCCGTCACCATCACGCGCGAAGAGATCAAGACCCAGTCCGTCAAAGGCAAGGTGATCGAGCCCGGCTACGCGTGGATCCGCCTGTCCCAGTTCCAGGAGCGCACGGTGGACGACTTTGTGCGCAAGGTGGAAGAGGTCTACAAGCAGGAACCCAACCTCAAGGGCCTGGTGCTCGATCTGCGCAACGACCCGGGCGGCTTGCTGGATGCGGCCGTGGCGATCTCTGCGGCCTTCCTGCCCGAGAACGTGACGGTGGTGACCACCAATGGCCAGCTGGCCGACAGCAAGGCCACCTACAAGGCCGCCCCTGACTACTACCAGCGCCGGGGAGGCGGTGATCCGCTCAAACGCCTGCCTGCATCCCTGAAGGCAGTGCCGCTGGTGGTGCTGGTGAACGAAGGCTCTGCCTCTGCCAGCGAGATCGTGGCGGGCGCGCTGCAGGACCACAAGCGTGCTACGGTCATGGGCAGCCAGACCTTCGGCAAGGGCTCGGTGCAGACCGTGCGGCCCTTGGGCCCTGACACCGGCATCAAGCTGACCACGGCCCGCTACTACACCCCCAGCGGCAAGTCGATCCAGGCCAAGGGCATCGTGCCCGACGTGATGATCGATGAGTCGGAAGAGGGCAACATCTTTGCCGCCCTGCGCATGCGCGAGGCCGACTTGGACAAGCACCTGAACAGTGGCCAGGGTGAAGAGAAGAAGGACGAAGCCCGTGAAAAGGCCCGCGAGGAAGCCCGCAAACGCATGGAAGACGAGGCCAAGAAGCCGGCTGCGGATCGCAAAGTGCCCGAGTTCGGTTCGGACAAGGACTTCCAGCTGGTGCAGGCACTCAACCAGCTCAAGGGCCGCCCGGTGCTGGTCAGCAAGACCCTGACAGAACGCAAGGAAGAAAAGAAAGAGAATTGAGCCCTTCGCGCTCCGACCCCAGGCTGGATTTCGCGAGGAATCCAGCCTTTTTCTTTTCGGCTTATTTCACCGCTGATTTTCTGGTTGCTACAGACCAGCCCTCCCATGACCGATGACCAGCTCCTGCGCTATTCCCGCCACATCCTGCTCGACGAGGTGGGCATTGAGGGGCAGGAGCGCGTGCTGGCGGCGCACGCCCTCATCATCGGTGCCGGGGGCCTGGGGTCGCCCGCCGCGCTGTACCTTGCGTCCGCCGGTGTGGGCCATATCACGCTGGTCGATGACGATGTGGTGGACCTGACCAACCTGCAGCGCCAGATCGCGCACACCACCGCAAGGGTGGGCAGCCCCAAGGTCACTTCGGCGGCTGAGGCCATGGCCGCCATCAATCCCGAAGTGCGCGTGACGGCGCTGAAAACCCGGGTGGATCCTGCAGCGCTGGACCAGCTGGTGCAGGACGCCACGGTGGTGCTCGACTGCAGCGACAACTACGCCACCCGCCAGGCTGTCAACGCCGCTTGCGTGCGCCATGCCAGGCCACTGGTGGCGGGCGCGGTGATCCAGTTTGATGGGCAGATCACGGTGGTGGACCCGCGCGATGCGCAGTCCCCGTGCTACGCCTGCATCTTTCCGCCCGATGCGGAGTTTGAAGAGGCACGCTGCTCCACGATGGGTGTGTTCGCCCCGCTGGTGGGGGTGGTGGGCGCCATGCAGGCGGCCGAGGCGCTCAAGCTGATGGCTGGGGTGGGGCAGTCGCTGGCCGGGCGGCTGCTGATGCTCGATGGTCGGGCCATGGAGTGGAGCACCCTGCGCGTGCAGCGCCATACCGACTGTGCGGTGTGTGTTGCGGGGTAGGATTTTTCCTACGTGGCCAGCGTGTGGCGGCTGGCAGAATCCGGCCCATGAAAGCCTTAAATTCAAGGCTAGGACAGCGGCCCCACACTGTCCGCACACTGGACCCCGCCCGTGAAACTGCGCACCTACATTGTTGAAGACAACGCGACCATCCGCGAGAACCTCATCGGAACTCTGGAGGAGCTGGCGTCTGTGGAAGCGGTGGGGGTGGCAGAAACCGAAGACGAGGGCACCCATTGGTTGTCCACGCATCCCGAGGAATGGGACCTGGCCATCGTTGATCTGTTCTTGCGCCAAGGCAGCGGCTTGGGCGTGCTGGCTGCCTGCCGCACGCGGCGCCCGGGGCAAAAAATGGTGGTGCTGAGCAATTACGCCACACCGGACGTGCGCATGCGCTGTGCGCAGCTGGGTGTGGATGCGGTGTTTGACAAATCCAACGAGATCGACGCGCTGGTGGATTACTGCGTGCAACACAGCAGTCCGTCCCACGGGATGGAGCCCGCCAGCGGTGGCGGTGCATCGGCCGCTTCATCGGGCGCTCCCCAGTGACTCCACCCGCCGCCGCTGCGGGCGCGTGCGGCAGTCGGGGCTCTTTATTTCCTTTTTCCGTTGTAGCGAGCGTTGCGGCCAGGCCTGCCCGGACCCGGCACCGCCGGGCGCAAGCAGGGCTCGCAATGTCAGTCGATCAGGCGGTTCTTGAGCGCGTAGTAGGTCAGGTCGCTGTTGGACGACAGGCTCATCTTTTCCATCAGGCGTGTACGGTAGGTGCTCACCGTCTTCACGCTCAACGACAGCGACTTGGCAATGTCACCCGCAGTCTCTCCCTTGGCCAGCTTGAGAAACACCTGAAACTCGCGCTCCGACAGCTGTTCGTGCGGCGGCGCGTCGTCCTTGCGGTTGAGTTGCTGCGCCAGCAGCTCGGCGACGGCGGGCGTCAGGTAGCGGCGGCCCAGCGCGATGGTACGGATGGCCTCCACGATCTCCGACGGCTCGCACTCCTTGTTCAGGTAGCCGCTCGCGCCCTGGCGGATCAGGTTGATCGCATAGTGTTCTTCGGGGTAGCCGCTCAGGATCAGGATGCCCATGTCGGGGGCTTTGGCGCGCAGCATGGCCAGGGCGTCGAGCCCGCTTTGGCCGGGCATCGACAGGTCCATCAGCAGCACATCGATTTCCTTGTTGCGCACCAGGTCGATGGCCTCGCGGCCGTTGGCGGCCTCACCTTCCACCCGCAGGTCCACATGCTCGGACAGGAACTGCTTGAGTCCGGAACGAACAATCGCATGGTCATCCACAATGCCGATCTTGATCATTGATGCTTCTTTCGAGGCGGCTGCCCAGGGACTGCCGGTGTGTGTTGAAGTCCAGATGCCCCGTCGTGCCACTGCACGGCACGGGGCGTCAAAACAGTAGTCGGTCATTATCCAGAATATGCGTATGAATCTCCAAGAAAACACCCGGCGCTGGTTACCAAAAGTCCGCCAGATGGCGTTGAGCCTGCCCATGGCGCTGCTGGCGGCCATGGTGCTGGTGGGCATCAATGAAACCGGGCATATGCGATCGCAGGATGCGGTGGAGCAATTGGCCCAGGGGCTCACCACCCGCGCGGATGTGAACAAGCTGCTGCAAAGCATGCTGGATGCAGAGACTGGCCAGCGCGGCTATCTGCTCACGGGCAACGAGACTTACCTGGAGCCCTACGACAAGGCTGTGGCGACCGTACAGACCAACCTTGATCGTCTGCGCACCCAGTTCATGGCTTCGCCTGACGACATGCAGGAGTTTGCCTTGCTGTCGCGGCAGATCTCGCGCAAGCTCGCTGAGATGGAGCTCAGCCTGCGTCTGCGCCGCCAGGGCAACGAAGACGCCTGGAAGTTCATCCTGAATACGGACGTGGGCAAGGAGCACATGGAGGCGATCCGGCAGCATGCCCAAGCGCTCATCGCCCGCAGCGACCAGCGCCTGCAGCATGGCCGCGAACAGATCGAGCAGTCGCTGATGCTGTCGCGCATCGGCATTGCCACGGTCACCGCCATTGGCCTGCTGGCGTTTTACATGTACCTGCGTCAGACCCAGGCGGTGCAGGCCGTCAACCTGCGCGAGCAGGAGGTGCTCGAGCGCGAGCGCGACCGCCTGGAGGGGCTGGTGCGCGACCGCACGGCCACGCTGTCTGAATTGGCCAACCACTTGCAGCAGGTGCGCGAAGAAGAGCGAGGCCATCTGGCCCGTGAGCTGCACGACGAACTGGGGGCTCTGTTGACGGCCGCCAAGCTCGATGTGGCGCGCCTCAAGTCCAAGATCGACGCCACTGCCCCCGATATTTCCGAACGGCTCAAGCACCTCACGGAAACACTCAACAGCGGCATTGCGCTCAAGCGCCGCATCATCGAAGACCTGCGCCCGTCGTCCCTGTCCAACCTGGGGCTCACGGCCGCGCTGGAGATCCTGACGCGTGAATACGCCGAGCGCGCGGGCATCGAGGTCGAGACCAGCCTGGAGCCCGTACAGCTGCCCGATGCAGTGCAGCTCACGGTGTACCGCATGGTGCAGGAGGCTCTGACCAACGTAGGCAAGTATGCCAAGGCCAGCAAGGTACTGGTATCGGTGCACGGCTACCCCACGCACGTGGCGGTGCATGTGCGCGACGATGGCGTAGGGTTTGACCCTGCCACCGTGCGACCCACCTCCCACGGGCTGGCGGGCATGCGCCACCGGGTCGAGGCCGCTGGCGGGCGTCTCACGCTCACCTCGCGACCCGGCAATGGCACGGTCTTGTCTGCCGTCTTGCCGTTGCCGCGTACGCCGTCCGAGCCGCGCCTCAGCGCCGCCGCGCACGACGCGTGAGGCGCACGCCGCCTCTTTCCCCACACTCTTCCCATCCTCTGCATTGCGGGGCGCTCCGCGTGCGGGCTGTTGCGGTGGCCAACGCCTGGTGTTCGTGCACCGTGGGGTGTTGCCTGCGGCGCTGGCCTAGTGCGCGCGACGGCGTTCTGGGCTGTGCATCGGCCCGTGCGTGTCGTCCTACAACGGGCCCACTGCGCCGCCGACACGGGGGCGCGCCAGACACCGGCATTCGGCGGCCTTTGCGGTGCCTACAGTAGCTCCAGGCGTTGAGGTTTTGGCGCCATCCGATCCGCCGGCAAGCCGGCCCCCCATAAGGAGAAGGAAATGTTGCACTACGCAGTTGTTTTTCTGGTGATCGCGCTGATTGCAGCCCTCTTCGGTTTTGGCGGCATTGCTGCTGGTGCCGTGGGCATTGCGAAGATTCTGTTCTTCGTGTTCGTGATCATGGCCGTGGTCACCTTTGTGCTGGGGCTGCTCAAGAAGGGGTGAGGCTGGCCGCACAGCCCGTCGTACCGCCTCTGGCCCCAAGCGAAGCGCATTCTCTTTACCCGTACCCCAAGGAGTTTCCCCATGAGCCTTCAGACCGCAACCGACAAAGTGACCCACGGCGTCCGTAACCTGACCGATGATGTGCTGCAAAGTGCCCAAGATGCCGTGCAGACCACCCGCGCCGCAGCCGACCAGTCGCTGGACAAAGCCGAAGCGGGCGTGCGCAATTTGCGCCGCCAAGCCGACCCTGCGATTGACGACCTGGCTGCGCGCGCCCAGGACCTGGCTGCCCGAAGCATCGACTACTGTGCAGAGACCAGCGCGCGGGCCCGCAAACAGATCCAGCAGGCCGCTGAAGTCACTGGCAAGTACGTGGCCGAGCAACCCGGCAAGTCGCTGGTGATTGCCGCCGCATCCGGCGCCTTGCTGGCGACGGTCGCGATGTGGATGTCCCGCCGACGCAATGCATACTGACGGCTCGCGCACCGGTTCGCACGCCGGTGCCTTGTCAGCAGTGCGGCATTTTGATGCCCTCCCAGCGCTGCCCCTTTTCCCACAGTCCGCCGGTCGCGGAGGGTGCAACAGACCGGTAGATTGAATCTGTCCCAGCACCCGCGTTCCCAAACCATTCTTGAACAAGGAAAACACCATGAAATACGCACGTGCCCTCGCCTTCGCCGCAGTTGCCGGCATCACCATCGTCACGGCCACCGGCTGCTCGGTCGCCCGCGAACAACAGACCGTTGGTTCCTACGTCGATGACGCAGGCATCACCACCGCCGTGAAGGCCAAGATGGCCGAAGACAAAACCGTGTCGGCCACGGCCATCAGCGTGGAAACGCTTAATGGCACGGTGCAGCTGTCGGGCTTCGCCAAGTCGCAAGCCGAAAAGAACCAGGCTGAAAACATTGCACGCAACACCAAGCATGTGCGCGAAGTGCGCAACAGCATTGTTGTGCGTCCCTGACCAGCGCGGGTTGATGCTGCGCTCCTGGGGTTGAGTGCCCCGGCGCAGCGGTCATCCCTCACGAAGCAGGCACCGGGCATGCCCTGGCGCCTGCTTTTTTATGGGGCCTCCACCCCCGCGTGTTGCGGTGGCAGTGGCCCACGCCATGTTCCAACCATTCTTCTGACCCACGGGGTATAAGCTCCACACCATGCGGGTATTCAATTGCGACCATTGCGGTCATCTGGTGTTTTTCGACAGCGTGCAGTGCCTGCATTGCGGCAGTGCGCTGGCGTTTTTGCCCGATGTGCTGACGATGGCCGCACTGACCCCTGCGCCGCAGGATGGTGCCGACCTGTGGCGCCGCAGGGGCAGGCAGGGCGGCGCCCATTCCAGCGGGCGCCTGTACCGCATGTGCCGAAACCACACGGACCACCAAGCCTGCAACTTTGCGATACCTGTCCACGATTTCACAGAGCTGTGTGTGTCGTGCCGCCAGACCCGTGTGATGCCCGACCTGTCCGAACCCGCGAACATGGGGCGCTGGATGCAGATCGAGGCTGCCAAGCGGCGGCTGTTCTACAGCCTGGCCCGCCTGGGCCTGGAACCCGCGCCCGGCGGTACGAGCCCGGTGTTTGAATTCTTGGCCGAGGTGCCGGGCGGTCCGCCCGTATTGACGGGCCACAACAACGGCACCATCACCCTCAACGTGGCCGAGGCAGACGACGACGAGCGTGCGCGCCGACGCATCGCGCTGGGTGAGCCTTACCGCACGCTGATCGGCCACTTGCGTCATGAGTCTGGCCACTTCTATTGGGATCAGCTCGTGCGCGACGGCGACCGGCTGGACGACTTCCGCCAGATGTTTGGGGATGAACGCCAGGACTACGCAGCGGCGCTGGAAGCGCACTATGCCAAAGGCAACGAGGGCAACGACTGGGCCGACCACCACGTGAGCGCCTACGCAGCCGCCCACCCGTGGGAAGACTGGGCCGAGACCTGGGCCCATTACCTGCACATGATCGACCTGCTGGAAACCTCGGCCAGCTATGCCACCGAGGTCACCATTCCCGGCATCTACGGCGCACAGCGCAGCAGCGCCATCGACCCTTTTGCCAGTCCGGCACCCGACTTTCAGTCCATGGTGCAGCACCTGGTGCCGCTGACGCTGCTGCTCAACAGCCTCACGCGCAGCCTGGGGCAGCCGGACGCCTACCCGTTTGCGCTGGCGGAGCAGGTATTGGCCAAGCTGCGCTTTGTGCACGACCTGGTGCGCGCGGCGGCGCATCGCCCGGTCGCTACGGTGGCTCCGATGCCGACTCCAGTTGCCGCGAAAGCGACTCCAGGCGCCCGTAAAAAGACGGCGAAGTAGCGGATCGGCGGGCTGCGCTGGCCCTGCATCGGGCAGTTTGCCACCGAGGAGTGTGCATGGCTTTTGATGGAGCGGGTCGCTGCCCGCCAGGGGTAGCCACGGCCTGCGATTCAGCCCGGTTGCTCTGATCCCGCCACGGGGTGGGGCTCCCTGTGCAAGGGCTCCACCGTCACCCCCACCTGCAGCACATGGTGGTCGCCGCCGTGGATCACGCCGCGCAGCGGCGATACGTCCGAAAAATCGCGGCCAATGGCCAGCGTCACGTAGTCCTCGCCCGCCGGGCGGTCGTTGGTGGGGTCCAGGTCAAACCACTCCTCGTGGCCCGGTCGGTCTCCCCCATCGGCGGGGGGGGGGGACCACACCGACACCCAGGCATGCGAGGCGTCGGCGCCCACGAGCCGGGGCTGGCCGGGTGGGGGCTCTGTCAGCAGGTAACCGCTGACATACCGGGCTGCCAGGCCCAGGCTGCGCAGGCAGCCGATCATCACGTGGGCAAAGTCCTGGCACACGCCCCGGCGCAGCCGCAGCGATTCGAGCGCGGGCGTCCCCGCATCGGTGGCGTGGGCGGTGTAGGCAAAGTCGGCATGGATGCGCGACATCAGATGGCTGGAGGCCTGCATCAGCGGGCGGCCCGGCGCAAAGCTCGCGGCGGCATAGGCCACAAAGTCGGCGTGCCGGGGGATGTAGGGCGAGGCAAAGCTGAACTCGGTGGCGTCTTGGTAGGGCTGGCCGCGCCGGTAGCCCAGGCGTTCGCGCACGGCCTCCCAGGGCTCGCCGGGCGGAGCGGGCGGCGGCGGCGTGGTGTCCAGCAGGGTCTCGGCGCGCACGCGCAGTTGCTCGTGGGTGAACGGCAGGCTGAAGAATGCGCGGGTATTGCCAAACACGTCCTGCGTGGTCTCGCACTGCGCGGGGGCGGGGTCGATCTGCAGTGCATGGGTCAGCACACGCTGGACGGGGCCGGTGCGTGGGCGCAGATGGGCCATGTGCTGGGCGTTCTGCACCGCCGGGTTGTAGCGGTACAGCGTTTCGTGGACGACACGCAGACGCATGGTCAAACTCCAACGCTGTGCCGCAGCGCGTCGGCAGAGTGGGTGAAATACCGCGTCGCCAGTACATCCGACAGTCCCACCACGCCCTGCACACAGCCACGCAGGTACTGTTCCAGCACGGCATGGCGCCCGTCGGCATCCTGTGCGCACAGGGCTGCCAGCGACAGGTCGGACGCGTCGGGAATGCCCGTGGCGGCGGATTCGCCGGGCGTACCTGCAGCGGCTTCGATCTTGGCAATGCGCCCGCGCAGCGTCTGCGCGACCCAGGCCAGCGAGCGGGGGTTGTCGCGGTCGATCACCAGCAGGTCCAGCAGGGCGGGCATGTCGCGCCGCTGCTGGTACTGCGCGTGGAAGGTGATGGTGCTGTCAAACAGCGCCACCATGGCCTCAAAGCCGCCTTCATCGTGCACGGCGCCGGTCTGCAGGCCGCTTTCCAGTGCCGAGGCCAAAAAGCCCAGGCGCTCCAGATGCCGCCCTATGGACAGCAGGCGCCAGCCGTCGTCGCGGGTCATGCGGTCGGTCTGCTGGCCCGTCATGGCGGCGGTGTGGCCGCTCAGCACTTCCAGCTGGCGCAGCGCATCCAGCGGCGAATAGTCGCCGTCGTCTTCGGCGTCTGTGCGGGGTGCAAAAAACTCCGCCTCGGCCCGCACGATGAGGTTCCAGTGCTCTTGCGACAGGCGGTCGCGCACAGCCGATGCGGCGCCTACTATGCCGCGCAGGTTGAAGCCCACGCTGGTCACCTGCTCGGGCTGCGTCAGCCCGGCGATCAGCGAGCGCTCGAACACGCGCCGTGCCTGCCCCGCGGCGGGCACCGTGGGCAGCACCAGCCCCTGGCTCACGCCCATGGCGCTCAGCCAGGCCAGTAGTGGCTGCGAGGTCTGGTCCTCGCCGTTCAGGCATTGCAGCGTGGTGCGCGCCAGGCGCGTGACGTTCTCGGTGCGTTCGGTGTAGCGACCCAGCCAGAACAGGTTTTCGGCCGCGCGGCTGGTCACTTGGCGGCTGCGGTGCACTACGGCGGGCGCGGCCTGGTTGTGGGCCAGCAGCGTGGTGGTGTCCACGGGGCCATCGGTCTGCACCCACACATCGGCACTGCTGCCGCCGCGCTGCATGGATGTGATGCCGCTGTCGCCCTGGGCCAGGCGTGCCAGCCCGCCCGGCAACACGCGCCACGATCCGGGGCCATCGCACACCGCAAACACGCGCAGCATCACCGAGCGGGGCGCGATGGGGCTGCTATCCGGCGCTGCATCCTCCGTGTCCTTGGTGCGCCAGGTGGGCATTTGCGACAGCGGCAGGTGGGCCTGCACGGTGTATTCATCGCCCTGCGCTTCGATGCGTGCGGACCACTGCGCCAGGTCTGGCGCCGACAGCGCGCCGCCCAGCACGGGCACGCGCTGCGCCATGGGCCAGGTGGGCCGGATCACGCTGTGGGCCAGCTGCGGCAGCACCGCCTGCATGGCTGTGTGCTCGCCGCACCACCAGGTGGGCAGCGACGGCAGGGCCAGCTCCTCACCCAGCAGATGGCGCGACAGCGCGGGCATGAAACCCAGCAGCGCTGACGATTCAAGGAACGCCGAGCCGGGTGCGTTGGCCACCAGCACGTTGCCCGCGCGGAGGGCCTGGAGCAGGCCGGGCACGCCCAGGCGTGAGTCGCTGCGCAGCTCCAGCGGGTCCAGAAACTCGTCGTCCAGGCGCTTGAGGATGCCGTGCACGGGCTGCAGGCCGTGCAGCGTCTTGAGGTACAGGCGCGCATCGCGCACCGTGAGGTCGTTGCCCTCCACCAGCGTGAGGCCCAGGTAGCGCGCCAGGTACGCGTGCTCAAAGTAGGTCTCGTTGTACGGGCCAGGCGTGAGCAGCACGATGCGCGCATCCGCCCCCGCCGGGCTCATCTGCCGCAGCCCATCGAGCAGCGCGCGGTAGGTGGCAGCGAGGCGCTGCACATGCATCTGGCTGAACGCCTCGGGGAACAGGCGCGAGATGAGCAGCCGGTTCTCCAGCAAATACCCGAGGCCCGAGGGCGCTTGCGTGCGTTGTGTGACCACCCACCAGTCGCCCTGCCCATCGCGCGCCATGTCGAACGCGGCGATGTGCAAATGCGTGCCCCCCACAGGCTGCACGCCATGCATGGCGCGCAGGTAGCCGGGGTGCCCCTGCACCAGGGCGCTGGGCAGCAGGCCGCTGCGCAGCAGCTCCTGCGGGCCATACACGTCGGCCATCACGCGGTCGAGCAGGCGCGCGCGTTGCAACACGCCGCGCTCGATGTGCGCCCAGTCGCCCTGCGAGAGGATCAGCGGAAACAGGTCCACCGACCAGGGCCGCTGCGGGCCGTCGGCGTCGGCATAGACGTTGTAGGTGATGCCGTTGTCGCGCACCTGCCGCTGCAGGCTCTGCATGCGCCGGTCCAGGTCCTGGAAGCCTTCGGGGCCTAATTGATCAAAGAATTGGGCCCAGGCGCTAGTAACGTCTGCGTTGTTTGCTATGGATTTAGGAGCTGATGCTGCGGTTGCAGTGCTGGGAGCGCCCGGCACGCGGGCACCCCGCAACTCGTCAAAATGCCCGGCCGCCGCAGCAGGCGCCAGCGCAGCCGCCCATTGGGCCGCGCTGTCGGAAGGGTCGGGGGATGGAAGGCTGTCGTTGAGGTGGTTCACTGCGCTCGATTTTCGGGCATTTGGTCAGCAACACTCTGCGGGTAACCCACAGCCTTCAAAACCGGCGCGGCCCAGGCCAGTGACGCCGAGCAAGGGCCGCCCCGCAGCGAGGGCGTCGTCCCTCTTTGGGGGCTGAGGGCCGCGGCTCCAAGCCTGCCTGCGCAGACTTGGACGTGCCCGAAGAGCCGCCGCCTCTGGCGGGGGCACCGAGGCGCCGCAGGCGACTCAGGGGGGCTTTCCTACGGCCTCATTTTTCGCCGCAGATCCAGCGTGAACGGAAACTCCCGGCTGCCCGGCAGCTCGATGGTCGCCGGTGGCACCGCCAGCCGGCCCGGCGTGTGGCCCATGCGCGAGAACCGCGCGAGGCGGCGGCTTTCGGCCTCATACGCGTTGACCGGGAAGGTGTCGTAGTTGCGCCCGCCCGGGTGTGCCACGTGGTACTGGCAGCCGCCCAGCGAGCGGTTCATCCAGGTGTCCACGATGTCGAACGTGAGTGGCGCATGGGCGCCAATGGTCGGGTGCAGGGCCGAGGGCGGGTTCCAGGCCTTGTAGCGCACGCCCGCCACAAATTCGCCGGTCGTGCCCGTGCTTTGCAGCGGCAGCGGCTGGCCGTTGACGGTGACCACATGGCGGCTTTCGTTCATGCCCGTCACGCGCACCTCGATGCGCTCCAGCGACGAATCCACATAGCGCACGGTGCCGCCCGCAGAGCCTTCCTCGCCCATCACATGCCAGGGCTCCAGCGCGTTGCGCAGGGTCAGCTCCACGCCCATCGATTGGACGGTGCCGACCATGGGGAAGCGGAACTCGAACTGCGGCGCAAACCAAGCCGCGTCAAATGCATAGCCTGCCGCATTCATCTCGGCCACCACGTCGTGCATGTCCTGCTGGATGAAGGTGGGCAGCATCCAACGGTCGTGCAGCTCGGTGCCCCAGCGGGCGGCGGGCGCGCGGTAGGGCGTCTTCCAGAAGCGGGCGATCAGGGCGCGCAGCAGCAACTGTTGCACCACGCTCATGTGGGCATGGGGCGGCATCTCGAACGCGCGCAGCTCCAGCAGGCCGAGGCGGCCTGTGCTGCTGTCGGGCGAGAACATCTTGTCGATGCTGAATTCGCTGCGGTGCGTGTTGCCGGTCACATCCACCAGGATGTTGCGCAAGGTGCGGTCCACCAGCCAAGGTGGCATGTCCTGGCCGTAGATGGCGCGGTTGGCCTCTATCTCGCGCAGGGCGATCTCCAGCTCATACAGCTGGTCGTTGCGCGCCTCGTCCACGCGTGGCGACTGGCTGGTGGGGCCAATGAACAGGCCGCTGAACAGATAGCTCAGGCTGGGGTGGTTGTGCCAGTACAGCAGCAGGCTGGCCAGCAGCTCGGGCTTGCGCAAGAAGGGCGAGTCGGCCGGTGTGGCGCCGCCCATCACAAAGTGGTTGCCGCCGCCGGTGCCGGTGTGGCGGCCATCGGTCATGAACTTCTCGGCCGACATGCGCGTCTTCCACGCCGCCTGGTACAGAAACTCGGTGTGCTGCACCAGCTCCTTCCAGTGGCTGGCGGGGTGGATGTTCACTTCGATCACACCGGGGTCGGGCGTCACCGCCAGCACCTTCAGGCGTGCGTCGCGCGGCGGCGGGTAGCCTTCCAGCACGATCTTCATGCCCAGTTCTTCAGCCGTGGCCTCGATGGCGGCCAGCAGGTCCAGGTAGTCGTCCAGACGCTCCAGCGGGGGCATGAAGACGTAGAGCACGCCGTACTTCTCGCCCACCTTCTCGGCCTTCGGGCCGCTCGCGCGGCGCGGGTCGCGCACCTCCATGCACAGGGCGGTGCGCGACAGGCCTGCGGCGGACTGGAACTTGCTTGGAGGCTGCGTACCTGCATGCGGATCGGGCTGCCCGGTCAGGCGCGCATTGTCACCACCCGCAGTGCTCTGCGTTACGCGCCGGGCCTCGCCCGGTGCGGTGGCGCCTGCCAGGTAGGGCAGGTCGCGGTCGCCGGTGACGGGGCCTGCGGGCACGGAATACCGCGCCCGCAGCGTGGTGGCAGCGGGCAGCGGGCCCTGCGGCGCGGTGGGGTCTTGCGGGATCAGGGGCTCGGTGTCCGATGCCTTCACCCAGGGCAGGGCGTCCAGCGGCAGGCGGTAGCCCATGGGCGAATCGCCGGGGATGAGCAGCATGCGGTCGTCGCGGAAGAACCACGGCCCGGTGCTCCACACGCTGCCCGCCAGCGTGCCCGCGCCTTCCCCTGCCTGCAGCGGCAGCACATAGCCCACCACGCTGTCGAGTTTTTGCTCGAACACGCGGCGCAGCCGTGCGCGCTCCAGCTCGTCGTCCAGGCGCGCATCGAACGGGTCCACGTTGACCGGCAGGCGGCGCTCGCGCCACAGGTAGTAGAAAGTGTCTTCATAACCGGGCTGGATGTAGCGGTCGGTGATGCCCAGCTTGCGTGTGAGCGTGCGCACAAAACGCTCGGCGTCGGCGCTGGTGTAGTGGGATGGGTCACGCTCGTCGGCAAACAGCGCGGGGTTCTGCCACGCGGGCTGGCCGTCGGCGCGCCAGCAGATCGACAGTGCCCAGCGCGGCAGCTGCTCGCCCGGGTACCACTTGCCCTGGCCAAAGTGCAGGAAGCCGCCCTGTCCATATTCGGCACGCAGCTTGTGCGTGAGTTGGGTGGCAAAGCCGCGTTTGGTGGGGCCCAGCGCGTCGGTGTTCCACTCGGGCGCGTCGCGGTCGCCCACGGCCACAAAGGTGGGCTCGCCGCCCATCGTCAGCCGCACGTCGCCCGCCACCAGGTCGGCGTCCACCTGCTCGCCCAGGGCCAGCACGGCCTGCCACTGGTCTTCGGTATATGGCTTGGTCACGCGGGGCGATTCGTAGATGCGCGTCACGCGCATCTCGTGGCTGAACTCCACCTCGGCCTTGTCCACGCCGCCTTCAATCGGCGCTGCGCCCGAGGGCTGTGGCGTGCAGGCCAGCGGAATGTGGCCTTCGCCCGCCATCAGGCCACTGGTGGCGTCCAGGCCAATCCAGCCCGCGCCGGGCAGGTAGACCTCGCACCAGGCGTGCAGGTCGGTGAAGTCGTGGTCGGTGCCACTGGGGCCATCCAGCGCCTTCACATCGGGGGTCAGCTGGATCAGGTAGCCCGACACAAACCGTGCCGCCAGCCCCAGGTGGCGCAGCAGCTGCACCAGCAGCCAGCCCGAGTCGCGGCACGAGCCGCTGGCCTTTTGCAGCGTCTCCTCGGGCGTCTGCACGCCGGGCTCCAGGCGGATCAGGTAGCGAATGTCCTGCGACACCTGCTGGTTGAGCTGGACCAGAAAGTCGATGGTGCGCTGCTTGTTGCGGTCGATCTTGTCCAGGTACTTTTGTACCAGCGGCGTCATCGCGTCGGTGGCCAGGTAGGGCGCCAGCTCCTGCTGCACATCGCTGCTGTAGTTGAAGGGGATGTGCTCGGCCTCGGGCTCCAGGAAGAAGTCGAAGGGGTTGTAGACCGCCATTTCCACCACCAGGTCCACCGTGACCTTGAACTCGCGCGTCTTCTCGGGGAACACCAGCCGCGCCTGGTAGTTGGCAAACGGGTCCTGCTGCCAGTTGATGAAGTGCTGCGCGGGCTCGACCTTGAGCGAGTACGAAATCACATTGCTGCGGCAATGGGGCGCAGGCCGCAATCGGATGGTCTGCGGCCCGAGGCCGACCAGCCGGTCGTATTGGTAATGCGTGACGTGGTGGAGCGCGGCGTGGATGGGCATATGCAGACCATGCTAGCAAGTCCCGAGCCATCGCGGGCAACTATTCCGGGGGCGGTGACAAGCGGTCATCGGCTGTTCACAATGTGCGGTCCGTGCCCCGCTGCCGGGGCTGTCTGCATGCTTGCGATGGCGCACCAACTTGGTGATGCCCTTTTTTTACCCATGTCCCACTCCCCCCAACTTCTGCTCCTGCCCGGCCTGGCCGCCGATGAACGCATGTGGCGCGGCGTGCTGCCGCTGCTGCCCGCCGCGCTGCGCCCCGAGGTCGCCACCGCCCACCAGGATATGAACCTGCACCGCATCGAGGACTTTGCCGCACGGCTGCTGGCACAGCACGCGGGGCCACTGGTGCTGGCCGGTGCGTCGATGGGCGGCATGATCGCCATGGAGGCCGCGCGCCAGGCGCCGCAGCGGGTGGCAGGGCTGGCGCTGCTGGGCACGACGGCGCGGCCCGAGACACCCGACATGCGCGCCCTGCGCGAAGGCGCCATCGAACTGTTTGAACAGGGCAGGGTGCGCGAGGTCATCGAGCCCAACGTGGCCCTGGCCTTCCACCCCGTGAACGCCGCCAAGGCGGAGCTGGTGCAGGCCTACCTGGACTTTGTGCTGGACGCGGGCCCCGACCACCTGGTGCGCCAGAACCGTGCCGTGATCCACCGGCCCGATGCGCGGGTGCACCTGTCGCAGGTGGCTTGCCCCGTGCTGGTGGTGTGTGGCGCGGCCGACCAGCTCACGCCGCCGGAATGCTCGGCAGAGATCGCGGCGCTGGTGCCCGGCGCCGAGCGCCACCTGCTGCCCGACAGCGGCCACATGCTGACCATGGAGCAGCCCGAGGTGGTGACCGGCTTGCTGGTGCAGTGGCTGGCCCGCAATGGATGGATTTGATCTGGGGTTTGAGGATTTTTTGGCCGCTACCGCTCGATGGGTAAGCGCTGATAGCTATTGAATTGATAGCTAATCAAAACTCCAGGTTGTCAATCAACCGCGTGCTACCCAGCCGCGCAGCACCCAGCGCCACCAGAGTTCCCGCCGCATCGTCAGCCGTGGCGGGCAGCAGGTCGGCCCGGCGGCGCACCGTGAGGTAGTCGGGCGCCCAGCCCCGGGCGCGCAGCGCGTCTTGCGCCTGGGCCGCCAGCGCGCTGCGGTCGCTGGCGTCCAGCCACTGCTGCGCCAGCCGCTTCAGGGCCTGCGAAAGGGCCACGGCCTCTTGCCGCTCTTCCAGGCCCAGGTAGCCGTTGCGCGAGCTCAGCGCCAGGCCATCGGCCGCGCGGCAGGTCTCGCCCGCCACGATGTCGATGGGCAGCACAAACTGCCGCACCATGTGGCGGATCACCATGAGCTGCTGGTAGTCCTTTTTGCCAAACACGGCCACGCCACCGGTGGCGCCCAGCACGCAGGCAAACAGCTTCATCACCACCGTGCTCACGCCCACAAAAAAGCCGGGGCGGAAGTGACCCTCCAGCATGTCGGCGAGTTGTGGGTCGGGGTGCACCTTGAAGGTCTGGGGCTCGGGGTACAGGTCCGTCTCGCGCGGGGCAAACAGCACATCGCAACCGGCGGCCTGCAGCTGCGCGCAGTCGGCCTCCCAGGTGCGCGGGTAGCTGTCAAAGTCCTCGTGCGGCAAAAACTGCAGGCGGTTCACAAAGATGCTGGCCACGGTCACATCGCCCAGGGGTTGGGCCTGGCGCACCAGGGTAATGTGCCCGTCGTGCAGGTTGCCCATGGTGGGTACAAAGGCTGGGCGGCGGTAAGGGGCCAGGGCCTGGCGCAGGTCGGCAACGGAGCGGGCAATCAGCATGGGGTGGGATGGGGTCGGTGGGGGCAGAAGAAGATAGGAAAAGGGATCACCAGGCGTGCTGGGCGTTGTCCGGGAAGCGCCCTTGCTTCACGGCCTGCACATACGCCTCCATGGCGCCGCGCACGCTGCCCGCGTCCTGCATAAAGTTGTGGACAAACTTCGGCATCTTCCCGAGGTTCATGCCCAGCATGTCGTGCAACACCAGCACCTGCCCGGCCGTGCCGTTGCCCGCGCCGATGCCGATGGTGTGGCAGTGCGGCAGTTCGGCCGTGAGGTCGGCAGCCAGCACGGCGGGCACCATCTCCAGCACCAGCATGGCGGCGCCTGCGTCTTGCAGTTCGTGCGCCTCCTTGCGCAGCGTGCGGGCGGCATCGTCGGTCTTGCCCTGCACGCGGTAGCCGCCCAGGGCGTGCACCGTCTGTGGCGTCAGCCCCAGGTGGGCGCACACCGGCACGCCGCGTTGCACCAAGAATTCCACCGTGGGCGCCGTCCAGCCGCCGCCCTCGAGCTTGACCATGTGCGCCCCCGCCTGCATCAGCACACAGGCGCTGCGCAGCGCCTGCTCGCGGCTTTCGGCGTAGGTGCCGTAGGGCAGGTCGGCCACCAGCCAGGCCGTGCCCTGCACGCGGTGCAGGCCGCGCGCCACGCTGGCCGTGTGGTAGGCCATGGTGTCGAGCGTCACGCCCACCGTGCTGGGCAGGCCCTGGCAGACCATGCCCAGCGAATCACCCACCAGGATGCATTCCACCCCCGCCGCATCGGCCACGGCCGCAAAGGTGGCGTCGTAGGCGGTCAGCATGGTGATCTTCTCGCCCGCTGCGCGCATCTGCGCCAGGCGCGGCAGGCTCACAGGGCGGCGCTGGGGCAGGGGCGATGCAGGCGGCAGCGTGCCGTAGGGCGTGGCAGAAACAGGGCTGGTGGCGGTCATGGAGCGCGGTGGTGCCAAAAAATTGCCGCGAGTCTATGCGACCAATACTGGGTGTACTTATTGGTTTCCGGCGCGGGCAGGGCGGGCCTGCACTGGCACAGTGGCCTTTGCGTTCCCGGTATGCTCGCGGCCCATGACAGCAGCGACGCCCCCCGCGAAAAGCACTATGAGAGACAACGACGATGTGAAGGCCCTGGCCCAGGCCGATGTGGCCCGCGCCCTGGCCGAAGACGTGGGCACCGGCGACCTCACCGCCGGCCTGATCGACCCCGCCCGCCGCGCCCGCGCGCGCATCCTGGCGCGCGAAGCCGCCGTGATCTGCGGCGCCCCCTGGGCCGAAGCGGCCCTGCGCGCACTCGACCCCACGGTGCAGATCACCTGGCATGTGGCCGAAGGCCAGCGCTGCGCCCCCGACCAGGTGGTGCTGGAGCTGGAAGGTCAGGCCCGCGCACTGCTGAGCGCCGAGCGCACCGCACTCAACTTTCTGCAGCTGCTGTCGGCCGTGGCCACCAAGACCCGGACTTATGTGGACGTGGTGGCTGGCACGCGCGCCCAGATCGTGGACACGCGCAAGACCATCCCCGGCCTGCGCCTAGCGCAGAAATATGCCGTGCGCGTGGGCGGCGGCACCAACCACCGCATTGGCCTGCACGATGCGGTATTGATCAAAGAGAACCACATTGCTGCCGCTGGTGGCGTGACGGCCGTGCTGCGCGCCGCACAGCAGGTGGCGTCGCAAGCCCAATTCATCGAGATTGAAGTCGAAACCCTGCAGCAACTGACCGAGGCGCTGAACGCGGGCGTCAAGATGGTGCTGCTGGACAACATGCCGCTGCCCATGCTGCGCGAGGCCGTGCGCATCAACGCGGACCGTGCGATTCTGGAAATCTCGGGCGGCGTCACGCTCGATGGCCTGCGCGAACTGGCCGAGACCGGCGTGGACCGCATCTCCATCGGCACGCTGACCAAGGACGTGAAGGCCACCGACTTTTCGATGCGTCTGCAGGAGCTGGCATGAGCACCGCAACCCTGAACCGCATCGACGTCGAATACGAGCAGCCCGACGAGGCGGCATCGGGCGTCGTCTGCTCCACCAAACACGCCTGGGCGCGCGTGCCGCCCGAGCCCACACAGGCTGAGCGTGTCGCGCTCAAAGACAAGATCCGCCGTCTGCTCAAGGAAAAAAACGCGGTCATGGTCTCGCACTACTATGTGCACCCCGACCTGCAGGACCTGGCCGAGGAAACCGGCGGCCTGGTGAGTGATTCGCTGGAGATGGCCCGCTTTGGCCGCGACCACGCGGCGCAGACCCTGGTGGTGAGCGGCGTGCGTTTCATGGGCGAGACGGCCAAGATTTTGAGCCCGGAAAAGACCGTGCTCATGCCCGACCTGGACGCCACCTGCTCGCTGGACCTGGGCTGCCCCATCGACGAATTCAGCGCGTTCTGCGACCAGCACCCTGATCGCACCGTGGTCGTCTACGCCAACACCAGCGCGGCCGTGAAGGCGCGTGCGGACTGGCTCGTCACATCGAGCTGCGCGCTCGACATCGTGAGTGCCCTGAAGGCGGCAGGCCAGAAGATTTTGTGGGCGCCCGACCGCCACCTGGGCGCCTACATCCAGCGCGAAACGGGCGCTGACATGGTGTTCTGGAACGGCGCCTGCATCGTGCACGACGAGTTCAAGGCGCTGGAGCTGGAGCTGCTGAAAAAGCAGCACCCGCATGCCAAAGTGCTGGTCCACCCCGAAAGCCCCGCCGACGTGGTGGCCCTGGCCGATGCCGTGGGCTCCACCAGCGCCATCCTCAAGGCTGCGCGCGAGATGGATGCCACCGAGTTCATCGTGGCCACCGATAACGGCATGATGCACAAGCTGCGCACGCTCAACCCCGGCAAGGCGTTTTACGAAGCCCCCACGGCGGGCAACAGCGCCACCTGCAAGAGCTGCGCGCACTGCCCCTGGATGGCAATGAACGGCCTGGCCGATGTGGCGCGGGTGCTGGAGACCGGTGCGAACGCTGTGCATGTGGACCCGGCGCTCATCCCGCGTGCGCGCCAGCCGATTGACCGCATGCTGGCCTTCACAGCGGCGCTCAAGAACGGTCAACCCACGGGGGCGCTGATGCCCCACCTGGGTGCCGCCTGAGTTTGCTCAGAAAGCTTTGAATGCTCATGTTTTGATAGCTATTGGCGCTTGATTCATCTGCGCTATTGCCTGTTTTGACCATAAATTGCCGCATTGACTTTACCCAGCCGCTGACTGCGGGAGCCGCGCGCCTGCGCCACCGGTTCGAGGCACCGCGCGAGGTGCTGGTGGCCCACGCACTGCACGAGGTACGCAGTGTGCTCGACGCCGTGTTCGCCGCCGCCCAGCAGGGCCGCTGGTGCGTGGGCCATGTGCGTTACGAGGCCGCGCCGGCCTTTGATGCCGCATTGCAGACCCACGCGGCCGACGGCCCGCTGGCCTGGTTTGCGGTGTACGACGCGCCCCAGCCCGGGGCAGACAATGCGGCGGATGCTGCAGCGGCCGCTGCCCCTGCACAGGTGGTGTGGAACGACAGCCCCGAGCGCGAGGCGTTTGACGCCGCGCTGGCGCAAATCCAGCAGGCCATCGCAGCGGGCGAGCTGTACCAGGTCAACTACACCGCGCCCTTTCGCGGCACGCTGCAGGGTTCGCCTCAGGCCTTGTTTTCTGCGTTGCTGCGCGCCCAGCCCGGGGGCTATGCTGCCTACCTGCAGGCGGGTGACGAGCAGGTGCTGTCAGTGTCGCCCGAGCTGTTTTTTGACTGGCAGGACGCGCCGGAAGGCGGCACCCTGCTGGCCCGCCCCATGAAGGGCACGGCCCCGCGCGGCGCCACCCCCGAGCAGGACGCGCAGCAGGCCGAGCACCTGCGCACGGCGCCCAAGGAGCGTGCCGAGAACGTGATGATCGTGGACTTGCTGCGCAACGACATGTCGCGCATTGCGCTGCCGCACAGCGTGCAGGTGCCCGCGCTGTTTGCCACGCAGGCCTTGCCCACGGTGTGGCAGATGACCTCGGACGTGACGGCGCGCACGCGGCCCGGCACCACGCTGACGGACATGTTTGCGGCGCTGTTCCCCTGCGGCTCTGTCACAGGGGCGCCCAAGGTGCGCGCCATGCAGACGATCCGCGCACTGGAGCCCGCGCCGCGCGGGGTGTACTGCGGCGCCGTGGGTGTGGTGCGTCCGGCCGGGCTGCCCGATGCGCAGGGCCAGCATGCCGTGGCCGCGACCTTCAACGTCCCCATCCGCACCGTGGTGCTGCGGGCCGAAGGGGCGCAGACCCACGCCACCTGCGGCATCGGTAGTGGCATCACATCGGGCGCGCTGGCCGATGCCGAGTGGAATGAGTGGCAGCACAAGCGCGCGTTTGTCGAGCGCGCAAGCCAGCCCTTTGACCTGCTCGAAACCATGGCGCTGCAGGCCGGGACCTTCCGGCACCGGGATGAGCACCTGGCACGCCTGCAGTCGGCGGCGGCGCACTTCGGTGTGCCCTGGGATGCGGCGGCGGTATCGCAATGCCTGCAGGCACTGGCGGCAGGCCACGCCGAAGGCGCATGGCGCGTGCGCCTGCTGCTGGGCGCCACGGGCACGCCCCGGGCCGAGGCCTTTGCCCTGCTGCCTACGGCCGAGCCCGTGCGCCTGCAGCTAGCCCCGCGCCCGCTGGCCGAGGCACACAGCGAGTTTGTGCGCTACAAGACCACGCGCCGCGCGCACTACGCGGCGCTTGCCCCCACCACGCCCGGTGTGTTCGACACCGTGTTGTGGAACGCGGCAGGCGAGATCACCGAGAGCACCTTTGGCAACATCGCTGCGCTCATCGACGGGCGCTGGGTGACGCCGCCACTGTCCTGCGGTCTGCTGCCCGGCGTGGGCCGCGCCGTGGCGCTGCGCGAGGGCCGGGTGACGGAGGCCGTGCTGCGCGTGGCCGATGTGCCCCGCGTGCAAGGCTGGGCGTTCATCAACAGCCTGCGCGGCTGGCTGGCCGCCACGCTGGACGCATAGGACGGCCCTTCGCCCGCCACCGCGCTGCTGGCTTCCAGGGCTTCGGTGATGGTGGCGGAGCGGTTCACCCGAGGGGCTGAATGCGCCCAGGTCGCAGGCGCGGCGCCCCGCCCAAGGGCGCCAGGATGTGGCGGAGGTAGCGCGCCCTCCCCAGGCGAGCGAAGCCCGCTGTGGCACTGCAGATTGCTGCACGGACCGCCGCCTTGCCAGGCCCCGCGACGCTGTCTGGCAACCCTTCGCTTGCATCCCGCTACCTCCTGTGTGCCTGCTTACACCGCATCGCACCAGACCCACAGGCCTATCGGACAAGGCCTACAAAAAGCGCTCTAGTGCCCCGCGAACATGAACCTACACACGGCGCCTCTCCAAGGCTTCGTGTGGAACGTTTCATTCAACCCTTCAACAGGAGCCAACATGTCTCAGCAGAACCAGCAGAACCCGCAAAGCAAGCCCTCCATTCAGCGCCAGTCTCCGGCGGAGCAGCGCCAGGCAGAGCAGAGCACGGGCAGCAACTCCCAGCGCCAACAAGGCGCCCAGAACGAAGTCGACTCGCAACAGCGAGGCCATGACCAAAAGCAGCAGGGCGGCCGCGATTCGCAGAAAAGCCAGCCTTGAGGCCGTGATGGAGGGCGGCGATGGCTACGTGATTGCGGCCTGCCTAAAGGCACGGCTCCGCGCCACGCGGCCTCCCTCCGCCTTCTCCAGTTTTCTTCTATTTCACTTTTCCCATTGACCGTAAGGAGAACACCATGGGCTACAGAGACAGCGACGACAGCAGTTTTTCGCGTCACGGCATGGGCCGCGATGCCGATGACATGCGCTTTAACGAGCGCGGTGACCACCAGGGCTACGGCAGCGACGACCACCGTAGCGGCGGCCCTGGCGGTTATCGCCAGGAGTTCGAGGGCCGCAACGATCATCGCAGCGACCGGTATGACCACGAACGCGCCAGCCAGGAACGCTACGGCCAGTACGGCCTGACCCGGGGCGGTGGCGGGGCCTACCGCAGTGAATCACAAGGGTACCCCTCGCGCGCCAGCCGCGATGCGGGCGGCTGGTATGGCTCGCAGAGCCGCTCTGGCTATGACCAGGACCTTGACCGCCCACAGCGCGCGTGGGCCGCGCCGTACGAGAGCCAGGCTTTTCGCGACGCAGAAGGTCGTTTTGCTTCGCCCTATAGCGAGGGCGACTGGGGCCAGGGCTCCCATGGCAATGCCTACGGCTTCACCCGCAACGCGCCACCTGCCCAGCAGAACCGGGGCCACCGCGATTCTGACTACCAGCAGTGGCGCGACGAGCAACTGCGCATGCTGGATGACGACTACGACAGTTGGCGCAAGGAGCGTTACCAGAAGTTCTCCGATGACTTCAGCCAGTGGCGATCCAGCCGCACCCCCGGTACATCGGGCCAGTCGTCGCAAGGCCAGCACAACCAGAAGGGCTCGGGCGTGAACAACGCTTCCGGCGGCACGTCCAGCGGCTCTCAGGGCAACACCGCCAAATCCAAGGACGCGACTTGACCGTGGCGCCTGACCCCGCCCGAACGGGGGCGGATGCCGGTTCTCGGGCCGGGGGATGCGTTTGCGACCCTCGGCCCGATCACCGGGCGGGTTGGTCCCGCCTACCGGTCGACGGCTTTTCTTTGTTTTCCCTTCGTCCTCATCCCACAGCAGCTTCAAGGAGTCCCCATGCAAACCATCGCTGATGTCATGACCCGGGGTATACGCACTGTCGCTCCGAGCGACACCGTGACGCAGGCAGCGCAAGCGATGCGCGAACTGGACGTGGGAGCCCTGCCGGTCTGCGACGGCGTGCGGCTGGTGGGCATGGTGACCGACCGCGATATCGTGGTACGTGGCGTGGCGCAGGAGCGCATGCATGCACTGGTGAGTGAACTGATGTCTGAGGGCATGCTGTATTGCCATGAGCACGACGCAGTGTCTGCCGTGCTGGAGTCGATGCGCAGCCAGCAGGTGCGCCGACTCCCGGTGGTGGACAAGGACCAGCGGCTGGTGGGGATGGTGTCGCTGGGCGACCTGGCCACCCGGGGTAACGAGGACGACCGGACAGCGAGCGCGCTGCGTGGCATTTCCGAGCCGTCGCAGCCCCATCGCGGCGGACTGTCCGCAGCCAGTGGTGCTGCGGGTGGCCGGCAGACGGACTGACGCTGCCCGCAGCGCCCTGGCTTGTATTGATTCCCTTATCCCAACGCCTTCCTTGCGGCAGAAAGACATGACGCCATGACCACCTCCACCCTCCCGCGTTCCCGCCCACGCAGGGCAACCGCTGTCGGCGCCACGGCGAAAGAGACTGCAGTCAAACACCGCGCGATCCAGGCCCGCCAGGACCTGCGCGACCACGACAAGGCCGCGCAGAGAAAGGCCGCTGCTGCCCAAGCAACATCGGCGACCACCACACGTGCCCGCACTCGGCGCGCTGCGCCCGGGCCAGGCCATGACGAGCCCACCCCACCCTTGCCGCGCCAGCATCTGGACAAACCCGGCCTCGAAGCCGACATGCAGCTCAAACCCCGCTACCAGGCCCAGCACTATCGGGGCAGCGGCAAGCTCGATGGCATGGCCGTGCTGATCACGGGGGGAGATTCCGGCATTGGCAGGGCGGTGGCCGTGCTTTGTGCCCGTGAAGGCGCGGACGTGGCCATTGCATACCTGGATGAACACGAGGACGCGCGAAAGACCTGTGAACTGATCGAGGCCGAAGGCGGTCGCAGTCTGGCGCTGGTGGGCGACGTGAAGGAAGTGGACTTCTGCAACCAGGCGGTCGCCCAGGTCGTGAAGGCGTTTGGCAAGCTCAATGTGCTGATCAACAACGCGGCGTTCCAGGAGCATGCTGCTTCGCTCGACGAATTGACCGAGGAGCGGTTTGACGAAACGTTCCGCACCAACATCTACGGCTACTTCCACATGGCCAAGGCGGCGCTGCCGCATCTGCAGCGCGGCGATTCGATCATCAACACCGGCTCGGTCACGGGCCTGCGCGGCAGCAAGGAGCTGCTGGACTATTCGGCCACCAAGGGCGCTATCCATGCCTTTACCAAGGCGCTGGCGCACAACCTGGCCGACCGGGGCATTCGCGTGAACGCGGTGGCGCCGGGGCCGGTGTGGACACCGCTGAACCCCGCAGACCGCCCCGCCAGGGAGGTGGAAAATTTTGGTGCCAAAACACACCTGGGCCGCCCGGCGCAACCCGAGGAAATCTCGCCCGCCTATGTGTTCCTGGCGGCGCCGTGTTGCTCCAGCTACATCACGGGCATCGTGCTGCCGATCACCGGCAGCGCAGGCGACGGGGCCTGAGGCCGGTGAACGCGGGCCGCGTCAGAGCCGTTCTTTGGCGTACGAACCCCGGTCCATATCGACGATCTCCACGCTCAGCTGCACCAGCACGCCCTGCGGCCGGGGTGTGCGCTCGCGAAGCACTGCGGCAATGAGGTCGGACAGTTCCTTCTTGGCCTCGGGCGTGCGCCCGGCGAGCAAGCGCAACTGGGCATGCACAAACGCGCGGTTGGCAGGCGCAATGCCGATCTCGAAGCTGTCGGCCACGATGAAGCGCGTCTTCAGATCGGCTTCGTCCTGCACCTGGGGATGGGCGCACAGGGCGGCGTTGAGGGCGGTCAGCGTTTCGGCCTCGGGGTAGTGGGGCAGGTTGGCCGAGTATTCGATGGTCAGGTGGGGCATGGAATCGTCTCGTTGGATGGATGGGGAAGGGCCTGCGTAGGCAGGTGGCCTGGGCTGTGCATGGTACTGCGGTGCATCAATGGCTGAGTGACAGCGTTGCCAGCGCATGCAGCGCCTCTATCAACTCCGCCACGTCGTCGGTGGTGTGCGCGGCCGACAGCGCAATGCGCAGCCGCGCCGTACCTGCTGGCACGGTGGGCGGACGGATGGCAGGCACCCACAGGCCTTGGGCGCGCAGGCCTTCCATCAAGGCCAGGGCGGCTTCATTGCTGCCAATCACCAGCGCCTGCACCGGCGTGTGCGAGGGCAGCAGGTGCCAGCCCAGCGGTGCGGGCAGTGGGGCCAGGCCCTGGCGCAGCTGTGCGATGAGTCCGTCCAGGTGCGCGCGCCGGTCGTCGGCCGTCTCCATGATCCGCAGGCTTTGGCGCAGCGCACTCGCCAGCAGCGGCGGGGCGGCGGTGGCAAAGATGTAGGTGCGCGTTTTTTGCAGCAGCCATTCGATGAGCGCGGCATCCCCCGCTACGAATGCACCGGCCACGCCCGCCGCTTTGCCCAGCGTGGCCATGTACAGCACGCGGCGCGAGGCGTTGGGCCCCGTCAGCCCGGCCTGTGCCAGGCTTCCGCGCCCCTGCGGCCCCAGCACGCCAAAGCCGTGGGCATCGTCCAGCAGCAGCAGGGCGTCATAACGCTCGCACAGCGCCATCAGGGCCGGGATGTCGATCAGGTCACCGTCCATGCTGAACACGGCGTCGCTGATGACCAGCTTGCGCCGTGCGGGGCTGGCGGCGAGTTGTGCTTCCAGCGCAGCCAGGTCGGCATGCGGATAGCGGTGGATGGTGGCGCGCGACAGGCGGGCGCCGTCGATCAGGCAGGCATGGTTGAGCGCATCGGAGAACAGCGCATCGCCGTCGCCCACCAGCGCAGGGATGATGCCGGCGTTGGTGGCATAGCCCGCATAAAAGTACAGCGCGCGGGGCAGCTGCACGTAGGCGGCCAGGTCGTGCTCCAGCGCATCGTTGGCGGCGCTGTGCCCGCTGACCAGGGGCGATCCGCCCGAGCCCACACCAAAGTGCGCAGTGGCCTCGCAAGCGGCCTGGGCCAGTGCGGGGTGGGTGGCCAGGCCCAGGTAGTCGTTGCTGCAAAAGGCCAGCATGGGCTGGCCGTCCACCCGCAGGCGGGCGCCGCCAGCGGGCTCGACCACGCGACGGCGGCGCAGCAGGTGGGCGCGTTCAATGTCTGCCAGGCGCGCAGGGATCTCGTCGAGCCATGACGACTGTGGCGCCGTGGGGCTTGTCATCGCCAGTCCTTCGGCAGGTCAAACACCAGGCTGCCGGGTTCCGGCAGTTCCTGGTACGGCACATCGGCCAGCAGTGGTGCATTCAGCCGTGCACGCAGGTAGGCGATGTTGTCTTCCACCGCCTCCATGTCGGGGTCCACGCGGTTGGCCACCCAGCCCGCCAGCGTGAGGCCGCGTGCGCGGATCGCCTCGGCCGTGAGCAGGGCGTGGTTCAGGCAGCCCAGGCGCAAACCCACCACCAGCACCACAGGCAGCGCCAGGGCCTGGGCGAGGTCGGCGCCCGTGAGTGTGTCGGTGAGCGGCACATGAAAGCCCCCTGCACCCTCCACCACCACGGCGTCGGCCTGCGCGGCAAGTGCCTGGTAGCTGCGCACGATGGCGTCGATGTCGATCTGCACGCCCGCCCGCGCCGCTGCGATGTTGGGAGAGAGCGGGTCGGGCAGCAGCACAGGGTTGTCCAGCGCTGGTGGCACGGCCAGGGTGGAGGCCGAGCGCAGTGCGATCGCGTCTTCACTGGCCCAGTCGTCCCCCCAAGGCACCAGGCCGGCCGCCACGGGCTTCATGCCCACCACGCGGCGGTAGTGGCGCGCCAGCGCGTGCAGCAGCCCGGCGGACACCAGCGTCTTGCCGACACCGGTGTCGGTGCCGGTCACAAAATATCCCATCATCAACTTTCCTCCTGCAGGGTGGCGTTCAGCGCATCCAGCGCGCCATGGGCCAGGCATTGCACAGCCTCGTCGTCGAGCGCATAGGGCGGCATGGCGTACAGCGTTTTCCCAATCGGCCGCAGCACCAGTCCCCGCGCCATGGCGTGCTGGTGGTAGCGGCGCGCAAAGTCGGGCTGGGGTGTGTCCACATCCCAGGCCCAGATCATTCCCACGCGCCGCGCGTGGCGCACGCGCGAGTGCTGGTTGAGCGATGCGCAGGCGGCGTCGATGCGCTGCGCCAACGCCTTGTTGGCGTTCAGCGCATCCAGCTGCTCAAACAGTTCCAGCGTGGCCAGCGCGGCGCGGCAGGCCAGCGGGTTGCCGGTGTACGAGTGCGAATGCAGAAAGCCGCGCGCCACATCGTCATCGTAGAAAGCGGCATACACCGCGTCCGTCGTCAGCACGGCCGACAGCGGCAGCGTGCCGCCCGTGAGGCCCTTGGACAGGCAGATGAAATCCGGCCGGATGCCTGCTTGCTGATGCGCGAACATGGTGCCCGTGCGGCCAAAGCCCACGGCGATTTCATCGACCACCAAGTGGACCTCGTAGCGGTCGCACAGCGCACGAGCCAGGCGCAGGTATTCGGGGTCGTGCATGGCCATGCCTGCTGCGCATTGCACCAGGGGCTCGACGATGAGCGCAGCCGTGGTGGCGTGGTGTTCCTGCAGCCAGGCTTCCAGCGCCGCAGCAGCACGCCGGGCCACGTCCTGCGCCGTCTCGCCCGGAGCGGCGCCACGTGCATCGGGGCTGGGCACGGTGTCGGCCAGGCGCACCAGGGGCGCATAGGCCTCGCGGAAGATCGCGATGTCGGTCACGGCCAGCGCGCCCACGGTTTCGCCGTGGTAGCCGCCTGCCAGGCCCACAAACCGGCTCTTGGCGGGGCGGCCGGTGTTGCGCCAGTAGTGCGCGCTCATCTTGAGCGCAATCTCGGTGGCGGCCGCGCCGTCGCTGCCGTAGAACGCATGGCCCAGGCCGGTGAGTGCGGCCAGGCGCTCCGACAGTTCGACCACGGGCGCATGGGTGAAGCCCGCCAGCATCACATGGTCCAGCCGGCCCAGCTGGTCCACCAGCGCGGCCTGGATGTGCGGGTGGCTGTGGCCAAACAGGTTGACCCACCAGGAGCTGATGCCGTCCAGGTAACGCTGGCCGTCGGTGCCATAGAGCCACGGGCCCTGGGCGCGGGCAATGGCCACGGGCGGCTGGGTCTCGTGCCGCTTCATCTGCGTGCACGGATGCCACACGCTGGTGAGGCTGCGGGCCACCAGCCCGTCGTGCTTTGGCTGCATGGTCAGACGGCCTGGGTGGGCACGGCGTGGCGCAGCGCGGTCTGGCGGTTGTGCTCGTCCACGAAGACCAATTGAGGCCGGTGCGTGCCCACCTGGTCTTCATGCACCTGCGCAAAGGCCGCAATGATGATGAGGTCGCCCGCCGAGGCGCGGCGTGCGGCCGAGCCATTCACCGAGATCATGCCGCTGCCGCGCTGGCCCTTGATGGCATAGGTGACAAAACGCTCGCCGTTGTTGATGTTCCAGATGTGGATCTGCTCGTTCTCGGCGATGTTGGCGGCGTCCAGCAGGTCTTCGTCGATGGCGCAAGAGCCTTCGTAGTGCAGCTCGCACTGTGTCACGGCCACGCGGTGGATCTTGGATTTGAGCAGGGTGCGGAACATCGGCTTCCTTGGGTGAAGTCTGTGAATGGGGGAGGGCCTGCCGGTGGCAGGGCCGTGGCCGGTCAGGGCTGGGAGAAGTCCAGCGCGCAGCTGTCGCCCAAGGCTTCGCGCCACACCCGCACGCGGCTCACGCTGGCGCGCAGGTCGGCGGGCAGTGCTTGGGCGATGAACAGGCACAGGTTCTCCAGCGTGGGCGTGCCCAGGCCGGGCACTTCGTCCAGCATGTGGTGGTCCAGCTGCTCGCGCACCACAGCCAGGCCCTGGCGCAGCAGGCCCAGGTCCAGCACCATGCCAGTGGCGGGGTCGCGCGGGCCGGTCAGAAACACTTCGGCGTGGTAGGTGTGGCCGTGCACGCGGCGGCTGCCTTCGGCCTCGATCTCGCGGCGCAGGGTGTGGGCGGCGTCGAAGAAGAAGCGCTGGGAGATGGTGAACAACATACGGTGATCTCAAAGGGCTAAGAGAGGCTCAAAAACTCAGCGAAGCGGCCCTGGCTAGGCGTTCCGCCGCAGGCAGTACGAGTAGTACGACAAGGCGGGACAACGACGCCAGGGGAGTTTTGTGGGCCTCTCTCAGCGGATGCCGGTGAGCTTGTGGGTTTGCAGGCTGAGGCGCCATGCAGGGTGGGCCAGGCAGGCGTCAATGCAGGCAGCGGTGTTCTGGCGCTGCAGCAGGCCGTCCATGGGCTGCAGAAAGCGGTGGGTGAACTGCGTGTCCTGCTCCAGCGCCTGCAGGTCAAAGCCGGGCTGCGGCCAGACGAGTTTCAGCTCCTGCCCGCTGCGCTGCACCCACGGCGCGCCCGCCTTGGGGCTGATGCACAGCCAGTCGATGCCTTCGAGAGCTGCCACGGTGCCGTTGCTCTCGACGGCAATGCGGAACTGCTGGGCGTGCAGCGCGTCGATCAGCGCCGCATCCAGCTGCAGCAGGGGCTCGCCGCCCGTCAGCACCACCAGGCGGTGGCCCGCGCCCGCAGGCCATTGGGCGGCGATCAATTCCGCCAGTGCCGTGGCCGTCTCGAACTTGCCACCCAGCGTGCCGTCGGTGCCCACAAAGTCGGTGTCGCAGAACTGGCAGATGGCCTGGGCGCGGTCCTGCTCGCGGCCGGTCCAGAGGTTGCAGCCCGCAAAGCGGCAGAACACGGCGGGCGTGCCCGCCTGGCCGCCTTCGCCCTGCAGGGTGTAGAAAATTTCTTTGACGCTATATGTCATGAATGTCCTTGCGCGTTGTCTGCTGAGGCATCGGCCCATGCAACTAGCGCGGCCAGAGCGAGGGACACCGAGCAAGGGCCGCCCCGCAGTGAGGGTGTCGTCCCCCTTGAGGGGGAAGGCGCGAAGCGACTCAGGGGGTGTTTCATTTCACCGGGGGGACGAGGATGGTGGGGGCAGCTGGGGCGGCGACTTCGGGGTAGTCGCGGCTGAAATGCAGGCCCCGGCTTTCGCGGCGCAGCTGGGCGCTTTTCACGATCAGGTCGGCCACCTGCACCAGGTTGCGCAGCTCCAGCAAATCGCGCGTGACGTGAAAGTGCGCGTAGAACTCCTGGATCTCGCCCTGCAGCATGGCGATGCGGTGCGCGGCGCGCTCCAGGCGCTTGTTGGTGCGCACGATGCCTACGTAGTCCCACATGAAGCGGCGCAGCTCGTCCCAGTTGTGTGAGATGACCACGGACTCGTCGGCATCGGTCACGCGGCTGTCGTCCCACGCGGGCACGGTGGGCAGCTCGGTGGCCGGGGCTGCTGCAATCGCCTGGGCGGCGGCGCGGGCGAACACCATGCATTCCAGCAGCGAGTTGCTGGCCAGCCGGTTGGCGCCGTGCAGGCCGGTGCAGGCCACTTCGCCCACGGCATATAGTCCGGGCAGGTCGGTGCGGCCCGCCAGGTCGGTCAGCACGCCGCCGCAGGTGAAGTGGGCCGTGGGCACCACGGGGATAGGCTCTTTGGTGATGTCGATGCCCAGCGACGCACAGTGCGCCAGGATGTTGGGAAAGTGCTCTTGCAGGAACGCAGGGCTCTGGTGCGAGATGTCGAGGTGCACACAGTCCAGCCCGTGCTTTTTCATCTCGAAGTCGATGGCGCGGGCCACCACGTCGCGCGGGGCCAGCTCGGCGCGGGGGTCGTGGTCCAGCATGAAGCGGGTGCCGCCGGCCGATGGGGGCAGATTGAGTTGCCCCCCCTCGCCGCGCACCGCCTCGCTGATGAGGAAGGACTTTTCGTGCGGGTGGTACAAGCCCGTGGGGTGGAACTGGATGAACTCCATGTTCGCCACGCGGCAGCCTGCGCGCCAGGCGGCGGCAATGCCGTCGCCGGTGGCGGTGTCGGGATTGGTGGTGTACAGGTACACCTTGCCCGCGCCGCCCGTGGCCAGGATGGTCTGGGGGGCGCGGAAGGTCACGACCTCATCGGTGTCGCTGTCCAGCGCATACAGGCCCAGGCAGCGGTGGCCCGGCAAGCCGAGCTTGCGGGTGGTGATCAGGTCCACCAGCGTGTGCTGCTCAAACAGCGTGATGCCGGGCGTGCTGCGCACCACGTCGATCAGCGTGCGCTGCACGGCGGCGCCGGTGGCATCGGTCACGTGCGCAATGCGGCGGGCGCTGTGGCCGCCTTCGCGCGTCAGGTGCAGTTGGTCGCCTTCGAGCGTGAAAGGCACGCCCAGGCCGCGCAGCCAGGCGATGGACTCGGGCGCGTTCTCCACCACGAAGCGGGTGGTGGCCAGGTCGCACAGGCCTGCGCCTGCTACCAGCGTGTCTTCGATGTGCGCGGCAAAGCTGTCGTCGTCAGCCAGCACGGCGGCAATGCCGCCCTGGGCCCAGCCGCTGGAGCCATCCTGTAGCGTGCGCTTCGTGATCACGGCCACGCGGTGGGTGGGCGCCAGGTGCAGGGCGGCCGAGAGGCCTGCGAGGCCGCTGCCTACGATGAGAACGTCGAAGTCGTGGGATGCCATGGCTTGCGGGTAAGGGGTAACGCCACGGCCACCGGCCAGGGCGGTGAACAGTGGGAAGCGGCGCTAGGCTGGCGTGTAGGCCAGGCGCACGTAGATGGGGGCGAAGGCTTCGGCCTGCGTGATCTCGATCAGCGTCTCTTTGGCCAGTTCCAGCAGCGCGATGAAGGTCACCACCAGCACAGTGCTGCCTTTGTCGGGCTCGAAGAGTTCTTCAAACTCCACAAAGCGGCGGCCCTGCAGGGTCTTGAGCACCATGCTCATGTACTCGCGCACGCTCAGCTCTTCGCGTGTGATCTTGTGGTGCTGCACGAGCTTGGCGCGCTTCAAAATGTCGCGCCAGGCGTCCTGCAGCTCCACCACGTGCACGTCCGGGAAGCGCGGCTGCAGGCTTTGTTCGATGTAGACCTGGGCCTTCAAAAAGTCGCGGCCGTACTGCGGCATCTGCCCCAGGCGGGCGGCGGCCATCTTCATCTGCTCGTATTCGAGCAGGCGGCGCACCAGCTCGGCGCGCGGGTCTTCGGGCTCCTCGCCGCCTTCCTGCTTCTTGGGCGGCAGCAGCATGCGCGACTTGATCTCGATGAGCATGGCGGCCATCAGCAGATACTCGGCCGCCAGTTCCAGGTTGCGGCTGCGGATCTCGTCCACATACGCCAGGTACTGCTTGGTCACCCCCACCATGGGGATGTCGAGGATGTTGAAGTTCTGCTTGCGGATCAGGTACAGCAGCAAGTCCAGCGGGCCTTCAAAGGCTTCGAGGAAGACTTCGAGCGCGTCGGGCGGGATGTACAGGTCCTGCGGCAGCGCAAAGAGCGGCTCGCCGTACAGGCGCGCCAGGGCCACCTGATCGACCACATCGGGCATGCCCGCCCCGTCCAGCGAGGGCGCGCCGGGCGAGTCTGCCGCTGCGGCTGCTTGCGCGGTGGTCATGGTTTGCTATTGAATCAGGAGCTGCCAGCGCAATGAATACCTGCACTAGCGGCTCAAATGATGTTCAATCGGCGTTGGTCTGGTACACGTAGGGCTTCTGGGGCACCTGGGCGTCGCGATACTCGCCCCAGATCTTGCGGTCCACCTGCTTGTCCCACAGCAGGGCACGGCCGGTTTGTTGCTGCTGGTCCAGTTCGGGGCGGCTCGCCTTGAGCTGGTTGATGAACTGGGTGGCGTCGGATTGGTAGTCGGGGCGGCGGAAAATAGACATGGACTGTGAACTCTTTCTTGGAACGCGTCAGGCACAGTGATGCACCGAAGGTCCAAGATTTTACCGGGACGAATTTATGCGCTTGATATATCGTGCCGCTGCCCTGGCAGCCGCCACCTGTTCCGTGCTGGCGCTCACCGCCTGCGACCCGCAACGCATCAGCGAACTCAAGGAGGGCGTCTCGACCGAAGCCGACGTGCGCGACCGCTTCGGCGCCCCCGAGAACGTGTGGGACGAGCCCGGCGGCGCCCGCACCTTCGAGTACAACCGCCAGCCTGCCGGCCAGGTCAACTACATGATCACCATCGGCCCCGACGGCCGCATGACCGCGCTGCGCCAGGTGCTCACGCCCGAAACCTTTGCGCGCGTGTCGCCCGGCATGCGCATGGACGAGGTGCGCCGCCTGCTCGGCAAGCCCGCCAAGGTCACGCCCTACGAGCTGAAGAAGGAGACCTGGGCCGACTGGCGCTTCCTGGAGGCACCCAACCAGTCCAAGGTCTTCACGGTGGTCTATGGGCCCGACCAGTTTGTGCTGCGCACGCAAACGGGTGCGGACACGGAGGCGCCGGAGTTCAAGGGCGGCAAGTAGCGGCGCTGGCGCCGCCTGGCGCGTTGTTTGCTTCTTGCCTTGTGTACAGAACGCCGACTGCGCGCCGGGTTGTCACGGGGTGCCAAGCACTCCATCGATGAGAAGACCCCCGCGCTTTTGCCCACGCACCCCATCACTGAACGCCCATGCCCGACACCCCGCCCACCGCCGACGACGCCGCCCCGCAGGTGTCCACCCTGCGCCATGGCGCCTTTGAAGACGCTCAGGCCCTGTTCGCGGGCACCCTGTTCGTGGCCATGGCGCTCATGTTGTTCAACCAGGCGGGGTTGCTGGTGGGCGGCACGGCGGGCGTGGCGTTCTTGCTGCACTACGTCACCGGCATTTCGTTCGGCAAGCTGTTCTTTGTGGTCAACCTGCCGTTCTACTGGTTCGCCTGGACGCGCATGGGGCGCGAGTTCACGATCAAGACCTTTGTCTGCGTGGGCCTCCTGTCGCTGCTGACCGAGCTGTTCCCGCACGTGATGCATGTGGACTATCTGAACCCGCTGTTCGCCTCGTTGCTGGGCGGGTTGCTGCTGGGCACGGGCTGTCTGTTTCTGGCACGCCACCGCTCCAGCCTGGGCGGGGCTACGGTGGTGTCGCTGTACCTGCAAGGCCGCTACGGCATGCGTGCGGGCAAGGTGCAGATGATGATCGACGGCACCGTGGTGCTGCTGGCATTGTTCGTGGTGCCGGTGGAGCGCGTGGCGTATTCGGTGCTGGCAGTGCTGGTGATGAGCGGGTTCCTGTGGATCAGCCACCGGCCGGGGCGGTATGTGGGGCATTGAACAGGCCCCCCGCACTGGGCGCCGCACGGACAAAAAACAAAGGCCCGTTAAGGGCCTTTGTGGTTTAAGCGGCGCCTTGCGCGCTCAGCGCACGCGCATGCCGGGCGTGGCGCCCGGCCAGGGGTTGAGCACGTAGATGCCGGGGTTGGCCTTTTCGTCGCCATGGCTGGCGGCCAGCACCATGCCTTCGCTCACGCCAAACTTCATCTTGCGCGGGGCCAGGTTGGCCACCATCACGGTGTGCTTGCCCACCAGATCTTCGGGCTTGTAGGCACTGGCGATGCCGCTGAACACGTTGCGCGTGCGGCCCTCGCCGACGTCCAGCGTCAGGCGCAGCAGCTTGGTGGAGCCTTCGACCAGCTCGCAGTTCACGATCAGCGCAATGCGCAGGTCGATCTTGGTGAAGTCGTCGATGGTGATGGTGGGGGCGAGTTCCTCGCCACCGGGGGCTGCTACGGTTTCAGTAGCTGTCGGTGCAGATTCTGCCTGCACTGGAGGCTCAAACAATGCCTCGAGTTGCTCTGGCGTCACGCGCTGCATCAGGTGCTGGTAGGGCTGAATGGCCTGCACTTCGCCCGCCACGGTCCACTGCTGCATGTTCACGCCCACAAAGCCTTGCACCGCCTGGGCCAGGCCCGGTAGCACCGGGGCCAGGTAGCGGGTGAGCGCAGCGAAGGCGTTGACCAGCACCGAGCACACCTGGTGCAGTGCCTCGTTGTTGGCAGCGTCCTTGGCCAGGTCCCAGGGCTTGTTCTGGTCCACGTAGGCGTTGACCTTGTCGGCCAGCAGCATGATCTCGCGCGTGGCCTTGCTGTATTCGCGGGTTTCGTACATCTGCGCGATGGCGTCGCTGGCACCGCGCACCTCGGCCAGCAGGGCAGCGCCTGTGGTGCCAAAGTTGCTGGTGAGCTTGCCGTCAAAGCGCTTGGTCAAAAAGCCCGCCGCACGGCTGGCAATGTTCACGTACTTGCCGATCAGATCGCTGTTCACCCGCAGCATGAAGTCTTCGGCATTGAAGTCGATGTCTTCGTTGCGTGCGCTCAGCTTGGCCGCCAAGTAGTAGCGCAGCCATTCGGCATTCATGTTCAGGCTCAGGTACTTGAGCGGGTCCAGGCCGGTGCCCCGGCTCTTGCTCATCTTCTCGCCGTTGTTCACCGTGAGGAAGCCGTGTACGAAGACGTTGTTGGGTGTCTTGCGGCCGCTGAAGTGCAGCATGGCGGGCCAGAACAGGGTGTGGAAGGTGACGATGTCCTTGCCAATGAAGTGGTACTGCTCCATCGCCGGGTCAGCCATGTAGGCGTCGTAGCTTTCGCCGCGCTTTTCCAGCAGGTTCTTCAGCGATGCGAGGTAGCCCACGGGCGCATCCAGCCACACATAGAAGTATTTGCCCGGCGCATCGGGGATCTCGATGCCGAAGTAGGGCGCGTCGCGGCTGATGTCCCAATCGCCCAGGCCTTCGCTTTGCGTGCCATCGGGGTTGGTGCGGACGGTGAACCATTCCTTGATCTTGTTGGCCACCTCGGGCTGCAGCTTGCCGTCCTGCGTCCAGTTCTCGAGGAAGTCGACACAACGTGGGTCCGACAGCTTGAAGAAGAAGTGCTCTGAATGCTTCAGCTCGGGCTTGGCGCCCGACAGGGCCGAGAAGGGGTTGATGAGGTCGGTGGGCGCATACACCGAGCCGCACACCTCGCAGTTGTCGCCGTACTGGTCCTTGGCATGGCACTTGGGGCATTCGCCCTTGATGTAGCGGTCGGGCAGGAACATGTTCTTCTCGGGGTCGAAGAACTGCTCGATGGTGCGCACCTCGATCAGGCTGCCGTCTGCGCGGTCGCGCAGGTCGCGGTAGATCTGGCGGGCCAGCTCGTGGTTTTCGGGCGCGTCGGTGCTGTGCCAGTTGTCAAAGCTGATGTGAAAGCCGTCCAGATACTGCTTGCGGCCCGCTGCAATGTCGGCCACGAACTGCTGGGGTGTCTTGCCGGCCTTTTCGGCGGCGATCATGATGGGTGCGCCGTGTGTGTCGTCGGCCCCCACAAAGTTGACCGCGTTGCCCTGCATGCGCTGGAACCGCACCCAGATGTCGGCCTGGATGTATTCCATGATGTGGCCGATGTGGAAGTTGCCGTTGGCGTACGGCAGGGCGGTGGTAACGAAGAGTTTGCGAGCGGATGACGTCATGAAAAGCGGCTTTCTCAGGCGGAATCCGCGATTTTAGGCGGTCGGCAGCATCCCTGGCCATTGCGGGCCCTGCACAGGCCTGCCCAGGTCGCGCAGGCGCCAATCAGGGCGTGCGTGCAGGCCGCCGGTGGCGCCACAATGCCCCGCATTCCAACAATCAACAGGAGACAACACATGGCCAGCACATGGGCAAAACGGGTGAGATTGGGCGTGGGTGGCGCCGTGGTGGCGGTGGCCGCATACCTGGCGGCATGGCCGGTCCCCATTCAGCCGGTGGCATGGACCGCACCTGTGGCCCCCGGCTACCAGGGCGTGCATGCGCCCAACCAACGCCTGGCCCGTCTGAACATCATCGACTTGAAAGGCGAGGTGGGCCCAGAGCACATCGCCTTGGGCAAGGACGGCAAGCTCTACACCACGGTGCTCAGCGGCAACATCCTGCGCTTGAACCCCGATGGCTCGGGCCAGGAGGTGTTTGCCAACACCGGCGGGCGGGTGCTGGGCTTTGACTTTGATGCGGCAGGCAACCTGATTGCGGCTGATGCGGTCAAGGGCCTGCTGTCCATCGCACCGGACGGCAAGCTCACCGTGCTGGCCGACAAGGTGGGCAATGACCCCATCCGCTACGCCGATGCGGTGGTGGTGGCCCAGAACGGCAAGATGTACCTGAGCGATGCCTCCACCCGCTTTGCCCCCAAGGACTGGGGCGGTACGTTTGAGGCCAGCGTGCTCGACATCCTGGAGCAGGCCAGCACCGGCCGGGTGATCGAATACGACCCCGCCACGCGCAGCGCGCGCGTGGTGGCGCGCGGCATCAGCTTTGCCAACGGCGTGGCGCTGAGCCAGGACGAAAAGCACCTGTTCGTCAACGAAACCGGCAAGTACCGGGTGTGGAAGATTGCGGTGGACGCGAATGACCTCGACATCGGCCAGCCAGGCTCCCAGGCCCGCGTGCTGCTGGACAACCTGCCCGGCTACCCCGACAACCTGATGCGTGGGCAGGGCGGCAAGGTGTGGCTGGGTTTTGCCAAGCCGCGCGGTGAGGCCATCGACAACATGGCGGGCAAGCCCTGGCTGCGCAGCCTGACTCTGCGCCTGCCGCGTGCGCTGTGGCCCATTCCCCAGCCCTACGGCCATGTGATCGCGTTCACGGACGATGGCAACGTGGTGGCCGACCTGCAGGACCCGAGCGGCACCTACCCGGAGACCACGGCCATCACCGAGACGGCCGATCGGCTGTATGTGCAGAGCCTGCACGCGCATGGTTTGGGGTGGCTGCCCAAACCCTAGGGCTCAAGCCACGGGGCGCCTCAGGCGGGCTCCCCGTGGTGCCGGGTCTTGACCTCGGCACCGGTATCCGTCCACCCAAAAAACCGGCACACCTCGGCCCGCATAGCCAGGGTGTCGGCCCGGCCCAGGGCCATCAGCTCTTGCGTGTAGCCGGACTCGAACAGCAGGTAGCTGGCCAACGCCGCGCCACGCACATCGGCCATGTTGGAGGTGACTCCAAGCGCGCCCAGCATGGTGCGAACAGGGCCGGGCAGGTCGCCCACATGGCGCGCCGCCACGGCGTCCAGGCGCTGGGACGGGGCTATCACCAGCAGCTCGATGGGGCGCAGTGCACTGTGCAGGCGCTTTTCTTCGGGGATGAGGGACAGGGTCTGGTTGATGCGCTGCACGCGCTCCACATCCACCGCCAGCGCGTCCAGAAAGATGTTGGACAGCGCGTGCCCCGCGATCTGCGCCAGCGTGGGGTAGGTGGCCGTGGGGTTGGCGGCGGCATCGCCCTTGGGCTCGTGCATGCGGCCTGCGCCGATCACCAGGATGCGCTCGGCCCCCAGGTGGATGGCCGGGGCGATGGGCGCCGACTGGCGCATGGAGCCGTCGCCAAAGTATTCGACGTGGTCATCCACCTCGATGCCCTTGGCCGGAAAGATGAAGGGAATGGCCGAGGACGCGAGCAGATGCTCGTGCGTGATGCGGTCGCTGGCGGCCTTGCGCTGCGAGCGCACCCAGGGCTTGACGGGCGTGGCCGCTTCAAAAAAGGTGACGTGCTCGCCCGAGCTGTAGCTCGACGCCGTCACGGCCAGCGCGGTGAGATGCCCCTTGCGGATCAGCCGGGGCAGCCGCACCAGCGGCACCATCTTGACCAGCAGCTTCTCCAGCGGGGAGTTGTCCAGCAGCGACTTGGGCCGCATGCGCCGCCAGCGCGCCAGCGCCCAGCCCAGCGACACCAGCGTGAGCCAGCGCGCGCCGCTGCGCATCACGCTCAGCGAGTCGGCGCCATACACCTGGCTGGCATGGAACTGCCGCCACACGCGGGCGATGCGGCGCACGGCGCGGTCAAAGTGGTCGGCCCCGCAAGCCAGGGCGGCCGCGTTGATGGCTCCGGCCGACGTACCCGTGATGATGGGGAAGGGGTTGGGGCCATTCGCCTCGCCGCAGGCCTGGCGCAGGTCGGCAATGGCTTCGAGCACCCCCACCTGGTAGGCAGCGCGGGCACCGCCGCCCGTCAGCAGCAGGCCTGTGGCGGGCGTTGGAGAGGTTGTGCCAGGGGCTGCGGTGGGGGTTGTGGGGGGCATGGACGGTGGGGCGGTGTAAGGCTCCGAGTGTGGAGGGGGCCCCGGCGCGGATCATGTGGGAAAACCCGCATGTGCGGGCCACCCCACAGGGGGTTGGGGGGTCTTAACGCTGCTTGAGCAGCAGCTGCGCCACCGCGTCACCCTGCAGCACCACGATGCCGTGCTTGCGGGCAAATGCCTGGGCGTTCTCGCTGACCTGGCCCAGAGCGGCCACATACACGCCCGCCGAAGCATCGGCTGCGGTCATGGCTGTGTGCAGCTCCCGCAGCGGCTCCACCCCGTGGTTGGCTGCCTTCCAGCGTTTTGCACTGACCAGCGTGGTCTTGCCGCCCTGGCTCAGGCGCATGTCGGCCCCGGTGGCGTTGCTGCCGGTCAGGCGCTCCACGCGGTAGCCCGCGCGCTCCCAGGCGGTGGCCAGGGTATCGGCAAAGCTGCGCCAGGGCATGCTGCCCACGGCCTCCAGCATCTCCACCACCTTGGCAGGGTTGGGGGCGCGCAGCTGTCGCCAGGCGGCCATGCAGCCCACCACGAAGATGGGGAAACCCGCCAGCGTGCCCACCACAAAGTACTCCTTGGGCAGCAGTGCCCCGGCCGCCAGCGTGATGAGGCCCACCACCACAAAGCTGATCCACCACGGCGAGCGCAGCAGCACGGCAAACAGGGAGTTTTCGGACATCTTGAATTTCACGGGAGGCCTTTTGGAGAGAGAGCGACGATGCAATGCGGTGCGCATTGTCCTTCAGCGGCAGGGGGCGGGAGCTTGGGAATAGACTACCGGCCCCACAGGAGTTAATTGAATGGCAGTCACCGAACAGGGCCTTTTGGCCGCACTTTCCAGCGTGCTGGACCCCCACACGGGCAAGGATTTTGTCAGCAGCCGTGCCTTGCGCAACCTGCAGATCACCGGTGGCGACGTGGCGTTCGAGGTGGAACTGGGCTATCCCGCCAAGAGCCTGGTGCCCGAGCTGCGCCGCAGCCTGGTGGCCGCAGCCAAGGGCGTGGCCGGGGTGGACAATGTGTCGGTCAACATCACCACCAAGGTGCTTGCGCACGCCGTGCAGCGCGGTGTGCAGCTTTTGCCCCAGGTCAAGAACATCATCGCCGTGGCGTCGGGCAAGGGCGGCGTGGGCAAGAGCACCACGGCGGCCAACCTGGCCCTGGCCCTGGCCGCCGAGGGCGCCAGTGTGGGCGTGCTGGACGCCGACATCTATGGCCCCAGCCAGCCCATGATGCTGGGCATCAACCGCCGCCCTGAAAGCGACGACGGCAAGACCATGGAGCCGCTGGAGAACTACGGTGTGCAGGTCATGTCCATTGGCTTCCTGGTGGACCAGGACGAAGCCATGATCTGGCGCGGCCCCATGGCCACCCAGGCGCTGGAGCAGCTGCTGCGCCAGACCAACTGGAAAGACCTGGACTACCTCATCATCGACATGCCGCCCGGCACCGGCGACATCCAGCTCACATTGAGCCAGCGCGTGCCCATGACCGGCGCCGTGATCGTTACGACCCCGCAGGACATCGCCCTGCTCGACGCCAAGAAGGGCATCAAGATGTTCGAGAAGGTGGGCGTGCCCATCCTGGGCATCGTCGAGAACATGGCTGCCCACGTGTGCAGCAACTGCGGCCATGTGGAGCACATCTTTGGCGCCGATGGCGGCAAGAAAATGGCCGCCGACTACGGCATGGACTACCTGGGTGCACTGCCGCTGAACATGAGCATCCGTCTGCAGGCCGACAGCGGCAAGCCCACCGTGGTGGCCGACCCCGACGGTGAAGTCGCTCAGATCTACAAGAAGGTGGCGCGTGACGTGGCGGTGAAGATCGCCCAGCAGGCCAAGGACTTCTCCAGCAAGTTCCCCACCATCTCGATCAGCAAGAACACCTGATCTTTTTAATTCGCCCCACCGCGCCATGAACCTGCTCGCGTCCCTGCGCTACCTGGTGGCGCTGCACGAGCACCGGCACTTTGGCCGGGCGGCGCAGGCCTGCCACATCACGCAGCCGGCGCTCTCCAACGCGCTGCGCGCGCTGGAAAAAGAGTTTGGCGTGGTGGTGGTGCGCCGGGGCCGCAGCTTTGAGGGCTTTACGCCCGAGGGCGAGCGTGTGCTGGCCTCGGCCCAGCGCATGCTGCACGAGCACCAGGTGCTGCAGCAGGACCTGAGCAGCGACGCCGCCCACCCGCGCGGCACGCTGCGCCTGGGCGCCGTGCCCACGGCCATGCCCATCCTCGCGCGGTTTGCGGCGCAGCTGCAGGCGCGGCACCCTGGCATCGTGCCGGTGGCGCTGTCGATGAGCTCGCAGGCGCTGGAGGCGGGGCTGGAAAACATTTCGCTGGACCTGGCGCTGGGCTACACCGAACGCATGCCCGCACGCGGCGGTCCGCTGCGGGCCTGGCCGCAGTATGTGGAGCACTACTTTCTGCTGCGCCGCGCGCCGCGGCCGCCCAAGGGTGCAGCGCGCGGGCTGCAGATCGGCCCGCCCATGGCCTGGGCCGATGCGGCAGCGCTACCGCTGTGCCTGCTCACCCCCGAGATGCACAACCGTAGCCTGGTTGATGGCGCCTTCCGCGCTGCGGGCGCCACGGTCATGCCCGCCATGGAAACCGATTCGGTGCTGACCCTGGCGCTGAGCGTGGTGGCGGGCAACCTGTGCAGCGTGCTGCCTGGTGCGCTGGTCGATGCCGTGCGCGGACATGACGGGCTGGAGGCGCTGCCGCTGACGGGACCAGTGCTGACCACCCCCATCGGCTTCATGTCCCATCGGCAGGTGCAGCCCACGCGCGCCCTCGATGCCGCACTGGCGCTGGCGCAGGACCCGGACTGGCTGCAGCATGCCGCAGCGCACAGTGGGCTTCTGGTCGCCGATTGAGCGCTGACCGCAAGGGTTGCGGTGCTTGATTCATGGGGCGTTGCAAAAGCGGGCGTTTGATTTGTTTTTGTGATCGCCCCATGTGCATCGGCAATTTGACGCCGCCTGCGCCCCTGGCCGACACTGCGGCGGCCCGGGCACCCTATGCAGGTGCCTGCATACAACCCGATCAACGCCCCCACGCCCCCGGCCCATGCACCTTGCCCCCGAAGCCCCCACCGTCGCCGCTGTGTCGGTCAACGACATGCGCGAGCGCATCCGCCGCAAAAGCCGCCTCAAGGGCCGCCAGCCCGAAGACGCAGCAATGGCTGACGTGGCGCTGCTGCTGGGCCCGCGCCCGGCCACGGGCTTCCGGCGCGATCTGCTCATTGAATACCTGCACCGCCTGAATGACCATTTCGGTGTGCTGCACGACCGGCACTTGGTCGCGCTCGCCAAGCAGATGAACCTGCCCATGGCCGAGGTGTACGAGGTGGCGAGTTTCTATCACCACTTCGAGATTGTGCGCGGCGAAGAGGCGCGGGCGCCGCGCCTGGTGCTGCGGGTGTGCGACAGCCTCAGCTGCAGCATGGCCGGGGCACGCGAACTGCTGGCTGCGCTGCCCGACCGCCTGCGTGCGGCCGGCCAGGGCGACGTGCAGGTGCAGGCCGTGCCCTGCGTGGGCCGCTGTGAAGAGGCGCCCGTGGCGGTGGTGCACCAGTGCCCGGTGCCCTACGCCACGGTGGATGGGGTGCTAGAAGCCGTCGATCTGAAGCCCAATCGGTCGGTGGCGCTACATCCTTATGCGCAAGGTGCTATCAATTTTGATATTTCTGGGCTGGCAGAGCACTGCGTGCCTGCGCAGCCGGATGGCATCAGCCCCGCGTACACCGACCTCGCCACCTACCGCGCCCACGGCGGTTACCAGACCGCCGCTGCGCTGATCAACGGCGAGATGGATGCCGAGGCCGTGCTCGCGGCCATGGAAGACTCCGGTCTGCGTGGGCTGGGCGGCGCAGGCTTCCCGGCCGGGCGCAAGTGGCGCATCGTGCGGGACCAGCCCGCGCCACGCCTTATGGCTGTCAACATTGATGAAGGCGAGCCCGGCACCTTCAAGGACCGCACTTACCTCGAACGTGACCCGCACCGCTTTCTGGAAGGCGTGCTCATCGCCGCCCAGGTCGTGGGCACCGAGGCCGTCTATATCTACCTGCGCGACGAGTACCACGGCTGCCGCGCGCTGCTGCAGGCCGCGCTCGATGACCTGCGCGCGCAGCCGCCGTGCCCGCTGCCGCACATCGAACTGCGGCGCGGCGCGGGCGCCTACATCTGCGGCGAAGAGTCGGCCATGATCGAGAGCATCGAGGGCAAACGCGGCGAACCCCGCATGCGCCCTCCCTACATCGCGCAGGTGGGGCTGTTTGGTCGGCCCACACTGGAGCACAACTTCGAGACCCTGTACTGGGTGCGCGACATCGTGGAGCGCGGCCCGCAGTGGTTTGCCAGCTTTGGCCGCCACGGGCGCAAGGGGCTGCGGTCTTTCAGCGTGAGCGGCCGGGTGAAGCACCCGGGCGTCAAGCTCGCACCGGCGGGCATCACGGTGCAGGAGCTCATTGACGAATACTGCGGCGGCATGCTGGACGGCCACCAGCTCTATGCCTACCTGCCCGGCGGCGCGTCGGGCGGCATCCTGCCCGCCAGCCTGAACCAGATTCCGCTGGACTTCGACACGTTGCAGCCTTACGGCTGCTTCATCGGCTCGGCCGCTGTCATCGTGCTCAGCCAGCACGACCGGGCGCGCGATGCGGCGCTGAATGTGATGCGATTTTTTGAACACGAAAGCTGCGGCCAGTGCACGCCCTGCCGCGTGGGCACGGCCAAGGCGGCCACGCTGATGGAGGCACCGCAGTGGGATGAGGAGTTGCTGGACGACCTGGCGCAGGTGATGGGTGATGCCTCCATCTGTGGCCTGGGCCAGGCGGCGCCCAACCCCATCCGCTGCATCCACAAATACTTTGCGCACGAAGTGGGCGAGGGGCCGTGGCCGGGTGACCTGCCCAAGCCGCGCAACAGCCCGCTTACCGAGCAACTGCCCGCAGGGGTGAAGCCATGAGCGCCGTGTACACCTCTGCTGCTGGGCAGCCCGGCGTGGCCTTTGAGCTGGACGGCCAGCCCGTCACCGCTCAGCCTGGCGAAACCATCCTCAAAGCCGCACAGCGCCACGGCGTGGAGATTCCGCACCTCTGCTACACCGATGGCCTGCGCCCCGATGGCAACTGCCGTGCCTGCGTGGTCGAGATCGATGGCGAGCGCACGTTGGCCCCCAGCTGCTGCCGCGCGCCGACGCAAGGCATGAAGGTGCAGGCCGCCAGCCCCCGCGCCCGCAAGAGCCAGCAGATGGTGGTGGAGATGCTGCTGTCCGACATGCCGGACGTGGGCTATCAATGGAATGATGACCAGCCAGATACTCCTGAATTGATAGCTGGCAGCGCATGTACATCTAGCGCTACAGGCGAATTGGATTCAAAAAATGCCCCAGCGGTAGGCCAGCACGGCGAACTGAGCGCCTGGGCTGATCGCTTGGGCGTTTCGGTGCGCCCGGCCCTCAAAGCCCTGCGCCGCGAGCAACCCGCGCCTGACCTCAGCCACCCCGCCATGGCCGTCAACCTGGACGCCTGCATCCAGTGCAACCGCTGCGTGCGCGCCTGCCGCGAAGAGCAGGTCAACGACGTGATCGGCTACGCGCTGCGCGGGGCAGACAGCAAGATCGTCTTCGACCTCGACGACCCCATGGCCGAGAGCACCTGTGTGGCCTGCGGCGAATGCGTGCAGGCCTGCCCCACCGGCGCGCTCAGCCCCAAGACGCACATCGGCTCGCAAAAGGTGGACCGCCAGGTCGATTCGGTCTGCCCGTTCTGCGGCGTAGGCTGCCTCATCACCTACAACGTGCGCGATGAAAAGATCATCAGCGTCGAAGGTCGCGACGGCCCGGCCAACCACGGCCGCCTGTGCGTGAAAGGGCGTTTTGGTTTCGACTACGCCCACCACCCCGACCGCCTCACGGTGCCGCTGATCCGCAAACCCGGTGTGCCCAAGGAAGTGCGGCCCTACGGTGCTGACTGGCAGGGCACCTTCCGCGAAGCGACCTGGGACGAAGCGCTGGACCTGGCCGCCGGCACGCTCAAAAGCCTGCGCGATACGCACGGCCGCAAGGCGCTGGCGGGCTTTGGCTCGGCCAAGGGCAGCAACGAAGAGGCCTACCTGTTCCAGAAGCTGGTCCGTACCGGCTTTGGCAGCAACAACGTGGACCATTGCACGCGCCTGTGCCACGCGTCCAGCGTGGCCGCGCTGCTCGAAGGCGTGGGCTCGGGCGCGGTGAGCAACCCGGTGAACGACGTCGAGCATGCGGAGCTGATCTTCGTGATCGGCTCCAACCCCACGGCTAACCACCCGGTGGCCGCGACCTGGATGAAGAACGCGGTCAAGCGCGGCGCGAAGATCGTGCTGGCCGACCCGCGCGTGACCGACATCGGCCGCCACGCATGGCGCACCCTGCAGTTCAAGGCCGACACCGACGTGGCCATGCTCAATGCGCTGATCCACACGGTGATCGACGAAGGCCTGGTGGATGAGGCCTTCATCAAGGACCGAGCCAACAACTTTGAGGGGCTCAAGGCCAACGTGATGGGCTGCAGCCCCGAAGCGATGGCCCCGGTGTGCGGCATCCCGGCCAAGACGCTGCGCGAGGTGGCGCGGGCATTTGCCACGGCGAAGGCGTCGATGATCCTCTGGGGCATGGGCGTGAGCCAGCACGTGCACGGCACGGACAACGCGCGTTGCCTGATTGCGCTGTGTGCCGTCACCGGCCAGATCGGCAAGCCCGGTTCGGGCCTGCACCCGCTGCGCGGCCAGAACAACGTGCAGGGCGCGAGCGACGCGGGGCTGATCCCAATGATGTTCCCTAACTACCAGCGCGTGGACAACGCCGGGGCGCACGCGTGGTTTGAAGAATTCTGGGGGACGAAGCTGGACGAGGCGCCGGGCTACACGGTGGTCGAGATCATGCACAAGGCCCTGGCGCCCGACAGCGACGCCCACAAGGTGCGCGGCATGTACATCATGGGCGAGAACCCCGCCATGAGCGACCCCGACCTGAACCACGCGCGCCACGCGCTGGCCAGCCTGCAGCACCTGGTAGTGCAGGATATCTTTTTGACCGAAACCGCGTGGCTGGCCGACGTGGTGTTGCCCGCCAGCGCCTGGCCTGAGAAAACCGGCACGGCCAGCAACACTGACCGCATGGTGCAGATGGGCCGCCGCGCGCTGAACCCGCCGGGCGATGCGCGGCCCGACCTGTGGATCATCCAGCAGATCGCTGCGCGGATGGGGTTGGCGTGGAATTACGAAGGGGACGAGTCAGGCGTAGCCGCCGTGTACGACGAAATGCGTCAGGCCATGCATGCGAGCATTGAAGGCATCACCTGGGACCGGCTGGAGCGCGAGTCCAGCGTGACCTACCCCTGCCTCACGCAGGAGGACCCCGGCCAGCCCATAGTTTTCAAAGACCAGTTCCCCACGCCCACGGGGCGCCTGCAGCTTGTGCCCGCCAGCGTGATCCCGGCGGCCGAAACGCCCAACGCTGACTACCCCCTCGTGCTCATCACCGGTCGCCAACTGGAGCACTGGCACACCGGTAGCATGACGCGGCGCAGCACCGTGCTGGACGCCATCGAGCCCATGGCCACCGCATCGCTGCACGGTGACGAACTGGCGCGGCTGGGCGTGGCGCCCGGTGCGCTGGTGGGCATCCGCTCGCGGCGCGGCATGGTGCAGGTGCGTGTGCGGCGCGACGACGGCACGCCGCGCGGCACGGTGTTCATGCCGTTTGCGTATGTGGAGGCGGCGGCCAATCTGCTGACCAACGCGGCACTGGACCCGTTCGGCAAGATTCCGGAGTTCAAGTACTGCGCAGTGGCCGTGGAACGGCTGGAAGTCGCTGCAAGCTAAGAAGGTGTGAGCGGGCCCGCCATGCCCGCTCATCCCGCCAAAACGCGCCCGCTTGTCGTTACAAATGCTCGCCATGGCCCGAGCTATGACTGCGCTTTGCGTCTAGATCGGACGCGTTGTGGCGGCCTGCTCGGGCAAGCCGGATTCATGCACACCTTCTGAGGTGACTCAAGGGGCTTTGCAGGCCGTGCTGACCCTGGCCGCGCGCCGGGGTAAAGTCTGCGCCCATGACTGAGCGCCCCTACACCGACGTTGCCGTGATCATGCGGTGCGAGCACATCGACAACCGCTGGCAGCCCTGGCGGTGGTCGCTGGCCGAGGTGGTAATCAACGAGCCCGCCTTTGGCGCCGCGCCGCGCCAGATCGTTCAGGTAGAGCGCGAGCAGCGCTGGCTGTTCCCGGGCTTTCGCGTGGAGCTGTTCCGCGACGACGCCGAGGGCTACCACCTGAATCTCACTTCGCCAGCCCCCTGCTGGTTTGTGATGTGGCGCCGTGATGAAGACACGGGTACCGGCGAGATCCCGCTGGCCCGCCCGGTAGCGGTGAGCCTGAGCTACCACGATGCGGGCCGCTGGCTGGACGCGCAGGAAACCGTGGAGCAGGTGCCTGCAGCCCCTGAAGTGGTGGAAGCCCTGCGTGCCTTCGTGGCCGAGCACTACCAGCCCGAACCCAAGCGCCGCAAGCGCCCGGACAGCTTCCGTCCTTTGCAGGACCGGTTTGGTAACCCGGCCTCCGTGTCCACCGACAAACAGCGCGGCGGCGGTGGAGGAGGGGGCGGCCATGGCTGACGGATTCCTCGGGCGCTGGTCGCGCCGCAAGCAGGATGTGCTGGCGGGCAAGCCCGTGCAGGACCCGCCGTCGCCCGCGCCCGCTCCGCAGGCGGCCACACCTGCGCCCGTACCTGCTCCGGCGGCTGCCGGGGCAGCGCCTCCCGTATCGGCGGCCCGTGCTCCAGAGGCTCCACCTCCGCCCACGCTGGCCGATGCTGAGGCCCTCACGCCTGCATCCGATTTCAAGCCGTTCGTGGCGCGCGCCGTGTCGCCCGAGGTGCGCAACCTGGCGATGAAGAAGCTGTTTACCGACCCGCACTTCAACGTGATGGACGGCCTGGACATCTACATCGGCGACTACACCCAGCCCGACCCGCTGCCCGCGGGCATGCTGCGCGAGATGGCCAGTGCCCATGCACTGGGCTTCTTTGACCATGAGAAGAAGGCCGACTCCGAGGTATCCCCCGACGTGCCGGTGGACGGCGCCACCACAGAGGCCATCGCAGATACGCAAGCAGACACAATAGCCCTTGCCATTGCTCAGCCTCGGGATGATGCGGAGGCGAGCGGCGCCGCAGACGTGGCACAGTCCGGGGTATGCAACGCTATTCCTAGCGACCCCTCCAGCGAGCTTGCGCTGGTCACCAACTCCGCACAGGATGCGGTGGCCAGGCCAGCCAGCCACACCCACAATGACCACGACGCTCATCTGCGACTGCAACCAGACGATGCCCCTCAACGCCAAGGCGTTGGGCGAGGCACTGCATGAAGACCTGACCCTCCACTCCACCCTGTGCCGGCGCGACGCGGGGGCGTTCCAGAAAGCCATCCAGTCCGGGCAGGATGTGGTGGTGGCCTGCACCCAGGAGCAGCGCCTGTTTGGCGACCTGGGCCAGCAGACCGAAGGCGCGGTGTCGCCCATCCGGTTTGTGAACATCCGCGAAACCGGTGGCTGGAGCCGCGACGCCGCCAAGGCCAGCCCCAAGATCGCCGCGCTGCTGGCTGCCGCCCGTCTGCCTGACCCGCCGCCCGTCCCTACGGTGACCTACAAGAGTACGGGCCGTCTGCTCATCATCGGCCCGCTTGACCAGGCCGAGCAGGCCGCCGCCCTGGTGTCGGATGTGCTGGATGTGACCCTGTTCACGCAAGGCCCTGGCAACGCCGGTGGCGCCCAGGCACGGCGCTTTCCGGTGCTGGGTGGGCGCATCACAGGGCTGACCGGGTGGCTGGGTGCGTTCGAGCTGCAATGGGCGGCCGACAACCCCATCGACCTCGATCTGTGCACGCGCTGCAACGCCTGCGTGGCGGCCTGCCCCGAGAACGCCATTGGCCTCGACTACCAGATCGACATGACCGCCTGCCAGTCGCACCGCGCCTGCGTGAAGGTGTGCCAGGTGGCCGGTGCGATCGACTTCACGCGCGATGCGGCTGCGCAGACGGAGCGCTTCGACCTGGTGCTGGACCTGCGGTCGCCCACCGCCACGCCCACCTTCTTGCAGCATGCGCTGCCGCAGGGCTACCTGCGCTGGGACGGGAGGGACCTGGGCACGCTGCTCAAGCTGCGCGAGCTGGTGGGCGAGTTCGAGAAGCCCAAATTCTTTGCCTACAAGCAAAAGCTCTGCGCCCACAGTCGCAACGAAACCGTGGGCTGCAACGCCTGCGTGGACATCTGCTCGGCCGAAGCCATTGCCAGCGACAAGGGCCGCCAGCGGATTGTGGTGAACCCCAACCTGTGCGTAGGCTGCGGCGCCTGTACCACCGTGTGTCCCACGGGTGCGCTGACCTATGCCTACCCCGGTGCCACGGAGCAGGGCACCAAGCTCAAGACGCTGCTGTCCACCTACGCTGCTGCAGGTGGCAAGGACGCCGTGCTGCTGCTGCACAGCCAGGAGCGTGGCCAGGCGCTGGTGGAAGAACTGGGCCGTGCCGCCCAGCTCAAACTGGCCCAGGGCGTACCCGCCCACGTGATCCCGGTGGCGCTGTGGCACACGGCCAGCACCGGGGTGGACCTGTGGCTCAGCGCCATTGCCTACGGTGCTTCGCAGGTGGTGGTGCTGACGACGCAGGAGGAGGCCCCCCAGTACCTTGAAGGCCTGCAGGCACAGATGGAGGTGGCGCAGGCCATTCTGCGTGGTCTGGGCTACACGGGCACGCATGTACAGCTGCTGCGCGCCAAGCACCCCACCGAGCTGGATGCCGCATTGCAGGCCCTGGGCCAGACACGCCAGAAGACGCCTGCCGTGGCTGCGCGGTTTGCCGTGGCGCAGGAAAAGCGCAGCACGCTGGAGATGGCGCTGGACCACCTCATCGAGCAGGCTCCGACGCCTGCGGCCGAGCGGCCCGAGGCCATTGCGCTGCCGGCCGTGGGATCACTGCTGGGCACCATCGAAGTCAACAAGGACCGCTGCACCCTGTGCCTGAGCTGCGTGAGCGCCTGCCCGGCCAGTGCGCTGCAGGACAACCCGCAGCTGCCGCAGTTGCGCTTCATCGAAAAGAACTGCGTGCAGTGTGGCCTGTGCGCCACCACCTGCCCGGAAGACGCCATCATCCTGCAGCCGCGCCTGCTGCTCACGCCCGAACGCGCACAACTCCGTGTGCTCAACGAGGCCAAGCCCTGGGCCTGTGTGCGCTGCAGCAAACCCTTTGGCACCGTCAAGGCCATCGAGGCCATGCTGGGCAAACTGTCGGGCCACCCCATGTTCCAGGGCGAGGCGCTGGAGCGGCTGAAGATGTGCAGCGACTGCCGCGTGATCGACCTGTATTCCTCCCAAAGCGAAACGAAAGTGACCGACCTGTGAGCGCCCCATCCACTTTGACCCCCTTGGGCGGCAGTTCTGCGCTCGACGAGGAGACCGCACGTGCCGAGTTGTATGGTCTGCTGTCACAGCTGTACTACGCAGCGCCTGGCCCTGAGCTGCTGTCTGCCTTGCGGGTGGCGGTGACGGAGGCCCCTGCCGACGGGGGCTTCTTGCAGGAGCCGTGGCAGCAGTTGGTGGCGGCTTCGCGTGCGCTCAGCGATGCCGCCATTGCCCAGGAATTTGACCGGCTGTTCGGCGGTGTAGGCAAGCCCGAGGTGTTTCTGTACGGCTCGCACTACCTGAGCGGGTTTCTCAATGAAAAGCCGCTGGCGCGCTTGCGCACCGATCTGCAGCAACTGGGCCTGGCGCGGGATGAGGCCATGCCCGAGACCGAAGACCATGTCGCCTACCTGCTGGAGGTGATGCGCTACCTGATTGCGGGAGACGATGTGGCTGTCTGCAACCTGACATCGCAGCGTGAATTTTTCTCAACCCATTTGCAGCCCTGGGTCCTGCAACTGTGCGATGTGCTGGCGGCGCAGCCGAAGGCACCGTTTTATGCGGCGGTGGCCCATTTCACCCGTGCCTTTGTATCGGTGGAGTCCCAGGGCTTTGACATGTTGGATTGACGCCTCGGAATGCTCGTAAACCCTTGATGTGTCGCTACAAAAGATGAGTTTGTTACTGGGAGTTGTATAGCCCCATGGCAGGTTTTTACACACTGACATAGACTGTATGAATTCCGTTTCATAGCTGCCAGCCTTTCTGGAGACAAGCATGCAGAACCGCCAGCCAAATTCCTCACGCCGGAGCTTCTTCTCCGGTGCCGCGACCGTCGGTGCTGCCGCCGCAGCCGTCGTGGCACTTCCGCATGTTGCGCCGACCGATGCCGTGGTGTCGGAGCCCGCCCGCGTGGCTCCCGAAAAGGGCGGTGGCTACCACCTGTCTGCCCGTGTGAAGCAGTACTACAAGACCACCCAACTCTGACAGCGGGGCGCGCCATGTTGCTAACCAAGAAGTCTTCCCATTCCGTGCAGGGCAACGGCTCTGCATCGCCCTTTGTGCACAGCCTGCGCCGTGGCCTGTCGCAGGCCCTGCCCACCATGGACCGCCGCTCTTTCCTGCGCCGCTCCGGCCTGGGTGTGGGCGTCGGCATTGCTGCATCGCAGCTCACACTGGTCAAAAAATCCAACGCCGCCGAAGGTGCCAAGGCTGGCGTGGGCGACAGCAAGATCGAAGTGCGCCGCACCGTGTGTACCCACTGTTCGGTGGGCTGCGCGGTGGATGCCGTGGTCGAGAACGGCGTGTGGGTGCGCCAGGAGGCAGTGTTCGACTCACCCATCAACCTGGGTGCCCACTGTGCCAAGGGCGCGGCCCTGCGCGAGCACGGCCATGGCGAGTACCGCCTGCGGTACCCCATGAAGCTGGTCAACGGCAAGTACGAGCGCATCAGCTGGGACACGGCCCTGAACGAGATCACGGCCAAGATGCAGGAGCTGCGCAAGGCCAGTGGCCCCGACAGCGTGTACTTCATTGGCTCCTCCAAGCACAACAACGAGCAGGCTTACCTGCTGCGCAAGTTCGTGAGCTTCTGGGGCACCAACAACTGCGACCACCAGGCGCGCATCTGCCACTCAACCACCGTGGCGGGCGTGGCCAACACATGGGGCTACGGCGCCATGACCAATTCGTACAACGACATGCAAAACAGCAAGGTCGCTCTGTACATCGGCTCCAACGCCGCCGAAGCCCACCCGGTGAGCATGATGCACATGCTGCACGCCAAGGAAACCGGCTGCAAGATGATCGTGGTGGACCCGCGCTTCACCCGCACGGCGGCCAAGGCCGACGAATACGTGCGCATCCGCTCGGGCACCGACATCCCCTTCCTGTTTGGCCTGCTGTACCACATCTTCAAGAACGGCTGGGAAGACAAGAAGTACATCAACGACCGTGTCTACGGCATGGACAAGGTGCGCGAGGACGTGCTGGCCAAGTGGTCGCCCGACAAGGTGGAAGAGGCCTGTGGCGTCAAGGAAGACCAGATGTTCAAGGTCGCCAAGATGCTGCACGACAACAACCCCGGCACCATCGTTTGGTGCATGGGCCAGACGCAGCACAGCATCGGCAATGCCATGGTGCGCGCCTCGTGCATTCTGCAGCTGGCGCTGGGCAACGTGGGCAAGAGCGGTGGTGGCACCAACATCTTCCGTGGCCACGACAACGTGCAGGGCGCTACCGATGTGGGCCCCAACCCCGATTCGCTGCCCGGCTACTATGGCCTGGCCGAAGGCTCGTGGAAGCACTTCGCGGCCGTGTGGGGCGTGGATTTTGAATGGATCAAGAAGCAGTACGCCTCGCCCGCGATGATGTCCAAGAACGGCATCACCGTGTCGCGCTGGATCGACGGCGTGCTGGAGAAAAACGAACTGATCGACCAGGACTCCAACCTGCGCGGTGTGTTTTATTGGGGGCATGCCCCCAATTCACAGACCCGTGGTCTGGAGATGAAGCGGGCCATGGACAAGCTGGACCTGCTGGTGGTGGTGGACCCCTACCCATCGGCCACCGCTGCCATGGCGGCCATGCCCGGCAAGGCCGAAGACCTGAACCCCAACCGCGCGGTGTACCTGCTGCCGGCGGCCACCCAGTTCGAGACCAGCGGCTCGTGCACGGCGTCGAACCGGTCGCTGCAGTGGCGCGAGAAGGTGATCGAGCCGCTGTGGGAAAGCCGCTCGGACCACATGATCATGCACCAGTTCGCCGAGAAGCTCGGGTTTGCGGCCGAGCTGTCCAAGAACTACAAAATGCAGAAGGTCAAGGGCATGGACGAGCCTGTGCCGGAAGACATCCTGCGGGAGATCAACCGCAGTGTCTGGACCATCGGCTACACCGGTCAGAGCCCCGAGCGCCTGAAGGCCCACATGAAGAACATGCACGTGTTCGATGTGAAGACCCTCAAGGCCAAGGGCGGCAAGGACAAGGAAACCGGCTACGACTTTACGGGCGACTACTTCGGCCTGCCATGGCCTTGCTACGGCACCCCCGAACTCAAGCACCCAGGCTCGTCCAACCTGTACGACACCTCCAAGCATGTGATGGATGGTGGCGGTAACTTCCGCGCCAACTTCGGCGTGGAGAAGGATGGCGTGAACCTGCTGGCCGAGGATGGCTCACATTCGCTGGGTTCGGAAATCACCACGGGTTACCCCGAGTTCGACCATGTGCTGCTCAAGAAGCTGGGCTGGTGGGACGATCTTTCTGACGCCGAGAAAGCCAAGGCCGAAGGCAAGAACTGGAAGACCGACCCCACGGGCGCGATCATTCGCGTGGCCATGAAGCATGGTTGCCACCCCTTCGGCAACGCCAAGGCCCGTGCCGTGGTGTGGAACTTCCCCGATGCGATCCCGCAGCACCGCGAGCCGATCTATGGCACCAAGCCCGAGCTGGTGGCCAAGTACCCCACGCACGACGACAAGAAGGCCTTCTGGCGCTTGCCCACGCTCTACAAGAGCATCCAGGACAAGAATGTGGCCGACAAGGTGGCCGAGAAGTTCCCGCTCATCCTCAGCTCAGGCCGTCTGGTCGAGTACGAAGGCGGCGGTGAGGAAACCCGTTCCAACCCGTGGCTGGCCGAGCTGCAGCAAGAGGCATTCGTCGAGATCAACCCCAAGACGGCCGCCGACAGAGGCATCCGTAACGGCGAGCGCGTGTGGCTGAGCTCACCCACAGGAGCCCGCCTCAATGTGCAGGCGCTGGTCACCGAGCGCGTGGCACCCGATACGGTGTGGATGCCCTTCCACTTCTCGGGCCGCTGGCAGGGAGCGGACATGCTGGCGCACTATCCCAAGGGCGCGGCGCCTGTGGTGCGCGGTGAGGCTGTGAACACGGCCACCACCTATGGCTACGACAGCGTGACCATGATGCAAGAAACCAAGACCACGATCTGCAACGTGGAACGCGCCTGAGCGCGCCACGCAAGGAGACACACATGGCACGAATGAAATTCATCTGTGACGCAGAGCGCTGCATCGAGTGCAACGGCTGCGTGACCGCCTGCAAAAACGAGCACGAGGTGCCCTGGGGCGTGAACCGCCGCCGCGTGGTCACGCTCAACGACGGCGTCCCGGGCGAAAAGTCCATCTCGGTCGCCTGCATGCACTGCAGCGATGCCCCCTGCATGGCGGTTTGCCCCGTCAACTGCTTCTACCGCACCGAAGAAGGTGTGGTGCTGCACGACAAGGATGTGTGCATTGGCTGCGGCTACTGCAGCTATGCCTGCCCGTTCGGTGCGCCCCAGTTCCCCTCGCAGGGTACCTTTGGGGTGCGCGGCAAGATGGACAAGTGCACCTTCTGTGCCGGTGGCCCGGAGACACACGGCAGCCAGGCAGAGTTCGAGAAATATGGCCGCAACCGCTTGGCCGAAGGCAAGCTGCCCGCGTGCGCAGAAATGTGCTCTACCAAGGCTCTGCTGGCTGGCGACGGCGATGTGGTGGCTGACATCTTCCGTAACCGTGTGGTGCAGCGCGGCAAAGGCGCCGAGGTGTGGGGTTGGGGCACGGCCTACGGTTCGCAACAGGCAGACCAGTCTGCAGGAGGCAAGTCATGATGCAGCGTACCGTTTCCTGGACCCTGGCTGCCGCGGCGGCGGTGCTGTCACTCAGCGCCTGCAGCGAGAAGCCGCAGACGGGTGTAGGCATCCGCACTGATGCCCCTGCATACGCAGGCACGGGCAGCAATTTCATGCAGCCTGGATGGAAAGCAGGCGACAAAACCAGTTGGGAAGCGCAGTTGAAGGCGCGCCAGCAGTACGGCCAGAACGAATACACCCGCACCCAGGCGAAGTGAGGTCCACCATGAAATACATCGTGTGGTCCATGGCCCTGGCGGCCAGCCTGGCCTGGGGGCCGTCGAGCGCCCAGACGCCGCCAGCGGCGCCGGACGCGTCCGCTGCGGCTGCGCCCGCCGCACCGACTGCGGTGGGCGGCGTGCAAAGCCAGAATATCTTTCAGGTCAAACCCGACGCCAGTGCCGACCCCAAATACGCCGAGCAGACCAACGGCGAACGCATGAAGGTGCAGCCCGGCAACAACGCCCCCATGTGGCGCCAGGTGGGGCAGGGCGTGACCGGCTACAGCAGCCTGCCCGTCACGCAGGCGCCCGAGGCTGGCAACCTCATCCAGCGCTTTGTGCAGTACCCGGGTTCACGGGTGACCAACGCGGGCGAAGCCTGGCGGCAGGTGCGCAACCACTGGATCATTCCTTACGGCGCTGCGTTGTTCGCCATTGTGTTGCTGGCATTGGGTATCTTCTACTTTGTGAAAGGCCCGCTGGGGCACGAGCACCCCGACGATGCCAGCGCCCGGCGCATCGAACGCTTCACGCCTTTCGAGCGCGCGGCGCACTGGTCCAACGCCTTTGCGTTCATCACGCTGGCCATTTCCGGCATCGTCATGGCGTTTGGCAAGTTCTTTCTGCTGCCCATCATGGGGGCGACGCTGTTTGGGTGGCTCACCTACGCGCTCAAGAACGTGCACAACTTCATGGGACCGCTGTTTGCTGTCTCGCTGGCCGTGATCATCCTCACGTTCGTCAAGGACAACATCGCCAATCGGGCAGACTTTGTGTGGCTGTCGAAGGGCGGCGGCATGCTGGGCGGTGATCACCAGGTTCCCTCCCATCGCTTCAATGCGGGCGAGAAGGGGCTGTTCTGGTGGGGTATCACCATTCCTGGCATCTTTGTGGTGGGAACGGGGCTGGTGCTCGACAAGCTCATCCCTGGCTTCGGTGATGTGCGTGGCGACATGCAGATCGCCCACATGATCCACGCCACCCTGGCGATCTGGATGATGGCGCTGATCTGTGGCCACATCTACATGGGCACGGTGGGCATGCGCGGCGCCTACAAGGCCATGAAGACAGGGTATGTGAGCGAGGGGTGGGCCCAGGAGCACCACGAGCTTTGGTACGACGATGTCCAGGCGGGCAAGATCCCCCGCCAGCGCAGCGCCAATCCATCGGCCGCCGATACAGCAGCAACACCATCTGCGGGCCAGCCCGCGCAGGTTTGAGGTTTCGCACCATGAAGCAAATTTTCCGACCCTCCCTGCTGGCGCTGTGCGCAGCCAGCGTCTGTACCCTGGCATCCGCCAAACTGCCGGCTCCCTCGCCCGAGGCCGCTGCGAAGGCTGCGGAAGCTGCGGCCAAGGCGGCCTGGGCTGGCAAAGTGGACAACTACAAGCTGTGCCTGTCGCAAGACAAGGTGGCCGCCCACTACCGCAAGACCACGCCTTCTGCCAAGCCAGCCACGGCCACTGCCGCGGCATGCGCCGACCCTGGCCCATTCGCCTACACGCCACCCGCCGACAAGCCCGCCGAGGCTGCCGGTGCGCATTCGCCACCCGGCACTGCCAGCAGCCCACCAAGCACGCAGGTGCCTGCCGCAGTGGCGGCATCCGCCTCCAAACCCTGACGCCCCGATTGGCGCTCGGCTCCGAGCCGCGTTCCTGGGTGGGGCGCGGCTTTTTTATGGGCGCTGATGCCCAAGCGGAGCGCCGACGCTTGGTGCACCACGCTGCAACGCCGGGTTGCGCCACCCCGCGTGCTGACCCGGCCGCGCAATAGTCCATTGCCCCTGCACGGATCGCCGCCGAGCCACACTGCGTATATTTGCCCCATGAGTTCCTCTCCATCTCCCTCCAGCTTGCCCATGCCCGCGACCGCGCTGCCGCGCCTGACGCAGGCCCGTGCCCCGCTGACCCATGCCGTGGAGGTCGTCAACGAGCTGGGGGAACGCGAGCAGGTGCAGATTCCCGCCGAGCGCCCGCTCACGATCTATGTGGACAAGCGCGAGCTGGTCACGCTGATGACGCTGGGCGCGCAGCCCGAGCTGCTGGTGTTGGGTTACCTGCGCAACCAGCGGCTGGTCGAGTCGGTGCTTGACATCGAATCCATCACCGTCGATTGGGAGGTCCACGCTGCCGCCGTGCGCACGCGCCACGGTATTGCACGCATTGAAGAGCGCACGGCCAGCAAGGTCGTCACCACGGGCTGCGGGCAGGGCAGCGTGTTCGGCGGCCTGATGGACGAAGTGGACCGCATCCAGTTGCCCGAAGCCCGTTTGACCCAAGGCCAGCTGTACGGCATCGTCAATGCGATTCGCCTCAAGGAGACTACCTACAAGTCGTCTGGCTCGGTGCACGGTTGCGCGCTGTTCCAGGGCGAGGAGCTGCTGGTCTTTGTGGAAGACGTCGGCCGCCACAATGCCATCGACACCATTGCTGGCTGGATGTGGATGAATCCTGAAACACCAGCCTCGGACAATGCGGCCGCAGATGCCCTAGCCGTTCCCATGTCGGGAGCGGACAAGGTGTTCTACACCACCGGCCGCCTGACCAGTGAGATGGTCATCAAGTCTGCGCAGATGGGGGTGCCCATCGTGGTGTCCCGCAGTGGCATGACACAGATGGGCCATGCCGTTGCCCAGCAACTGGGCCTGTGCGCCATCGGGCGGGCTACCAACCGGCGGTTCGTCTGTTTCAGCGGCACGCACCGCTTGGTGCTGCAGCCAGAGCTGGCCCAGCCGCCTGTGGTGCCGCCAGCGCAAGTGTTGAACCCGCATTGAAGCGAAGGTGGGCGTGGGCGAAGTCCTGTGTGGGTGTCGGAGGCGGACGAAAAAAAGCCGGCTGTGAGAAGCCGGCTTTTGATGGCGCAGAGGGCAGGGTTCAGTAGCGACCGCCGCCAAACCCACCGTTGCCATATCCCACGTCCGAGCGCTTGCTCGTGTTGTAGCCGGTAGCACTGTAGCCGCCGGAGCTGCCAGCCGATTCGCGAGGGCGGGCCAGGTTGACCACGATGGAGCGTCCATCGACGGACATGCCGTGCAGCGCGCTGATGGCGGCCTGGGCCACTTCGGCATTGGCCATCTCCACGAACCCGAAGCCCTTGGAGCGACCGGTTTCGCGGTCCATCATGACCTTGGCGGACGACACGCCCCCGAACTCTGCAAAGTTGCTTTCGAGTATGGAGTCGGTGACGGAGTAGGGCAGGTTGCCCACGTAGATTTTGCTGCTCATGGAGGAGCCTTTCTGAAGAGTGGTGCGCAACGAGTGGCGTACCGTGGGGACACAGCTGCGCGGATCGGGTGCCGTAGCAACTGAAGGGGTGAGCGGGGGACGGGCGCAGGCGATCTGGCGACCGCACATCCATCCGTCAACACACGGGCGGGTGCCGCATGCACGTTTGCAGCCAACCCTGGGTAACAGCAAAGAGCCGGGCTGCTTCGCGCGAGGCAAAGGCTTTGTCAAAACGGAACACTCGGCAGTAGCTGCCGTTGCCCTGGGAGCGTTGGACCGAGAACGAGGCGCGGAAGCGGCCGCAGTCGGTGGGGTGTGTCGCGGGCGAAACGACGTACTGGCCCATGGAAATGGCGGTATTTGAAATCGGGTGCATTCGGAAACGCGGGTCTGTATCGGCCTGCGTGAGCATCGAGGAACGCGGTGGGCTGATGCTCTTCAGACCCACGGGGCGACAAGGTCGCGAAAGACAGCCTGCGATGGAGCGGCTGACCGCGTCAAGGCAGGCGTTGTGGTGAATGCTCGCGTCAAGGGCAGTCACCGTAATAGCCTCAAGTATATTTGATTTTGCATTTAAGGCAAATTCAATATTATTTTTGGTTTTAAAAACCGGTATGCCGTCTGCATTGCATCTTCAAAAGCGCAGGAATGGACACCGAGGGGTCGATGTCTGCCCCAGGCCAACGATCACTCACACCCTGCTTCGGCCCCGCCAGCCGGGGGGCCTCGCGTTCTTGGGTTTGGCATGGCGCCACAGCAGCTGGATACGTCACCCCACGGTGGCATGATGCGCGCATGAAAGACCTGAACGCCAGCAGTAGCACCTGGGCCGACACGTTGCCCAGCCAATGGGGGCCGGAACTGGCCCAGACGGAGATCGAGGTCCCACTGAGCCGGCCGCCAAAAGATTCGCAGCCCCCGTCTGCGACCCGGGCGGTGCCTGCGTCGGAGCGGCTTTCGTTGTGGGGCTGGATGCGCGAAGGTCTGCGCGCTGCGATGTTCCTATCGCCACGCACGGGGGCGGCAACCCCCACCCCGTGGCAGGTGCTGGTGCTGTCATTGGTGGGCGGCGCATTGCTGGTGGGGGCAGCCCGGTGGCAGGTGGTGGGCCCGGCGCAGTTCAACGTGCGCGGCTGGCTCACTCCGATGTGGAGCAGCCTGGTGCTTCTGTGGCTGGCATGGTGGGCCATGGCGCCTGCCCAGCGTGCACCCGCCCCGGTGCCAGAGCCGGGTGTGCCTGGCCCTTCGGGCGGGCTGGCGGCCTGGTATGTGCTGTCTACGTTGGCACCACTGGCTCCCTTGCTGGTGCTCTATGCCTTGATGGGGGTGGCGGTTCACCAGCCAGAGTGGTGGAGTGGGACGGTGGCGAGCATCGTTTTCTGGGTGGCCTACGGCGTGCTCACCGTGTGGGTACTGGCTGCGCTGGTGGTGGTGAGTGCACGCTTCATCCGCTCGCGGATGCGCACGGCGGTGTTTGCGGTGGCCATGGCTGCGGTGGTGGGGGTGGGCATGTGGCAGTTCCGGGACCAGCCCTGGGAGGAAGACGCGCAGGCGCTGGCCGATGCCTCCGCCGCGGCGGCCGATGAAGCGCAGTCCCCCGAGCCGGCGCACCTGGCGTTGTCGCAGGGCCTGTTTGAAGACCAGCAGCAGCTGTGGCAGCAACAGGTGGATGCCCTGGCGCCAGAACGCCCCGGCGTGACGGATGTCTATGGACTGGTGTTTGCACCCTACGCCGATGAAGACGTGTTCCGCCGCGAGAGCACCATGGTCAGCGCGCTGCTGCAGGAGCGGTTTGACGCCCGGGGCCGGGTGCTGCACCTGCTCAACCATGCAGATACCGCTCAGACCCATCCCTGGGCCACGCCGGAGAATCTGCAGCGTGCCGTTGCCGCCCTGGCCGCGCGCATGGACCGCGAGCACGATGTGCTGGTGATCTACATGACCTCGCACGGCGCGCGCAACCATGAGCTGGCGGCGGCGCACTGGCCCCTGCAGGTGCCCCCCGTGACGCCGGAGATGCTGCGAGCCGCGCTGGACGAAGCGGGTATCCGGAACCGCGTGATCGCGGTGTCTGCCTGCTTCTCGGGTGGCTGGATCGAACCGCTGGCCAACGACAGCACCCTGATCATGACGGCGGCCGATGCCACCCACACCTCGTATGGCTGCGGCAGGCTGTCAGAGCTGACCTTCTTTGGCCGTGCGGTGTTCCATGAGCAACTGCGCCAGACCCATTCGTTCACCGAGGCGTTTGCCAAGGCCGTGCCGCTGATCCAGCAGCGTGAAGTGGAAGCGGGCAAGGCCGATGGTTTCTCGAACCCGCAGATCCGCCTGGGCAAACAGATCGCCCCGGTGCTGCAGGCGCTGGAGCAGCGGCTGCAAACGGCCACCGTGGACCCGGAGGCCAGCAGCCCCCGGCTGGCGCAAGCCCCCGTCGGCCGTGCCCCTTAGCGCGGCTCTCAGCAAACACCCCACGGCCCGCCAGCCCGTTCGCTTTGCGCTAAGGTCTGCCCATGAACCTGTCTTTCCTGCGCCTTGGCTGGCGCACCCTGGCCCGGGACCTGCGCGCGGGCGAGTTGCGCCTGCTCATCGTGGCGGTCACGCTGGCGGTAGCCGCGCTCACCTCGGTGGGTTTTTTTGCCGATCGCCTGCAGGGCGGACTGCAGCGTGACGCCCTGCAACTGCTGGGTGGAGATGCGGTGGTGGCCAGCGACAACCCGACGCCGGCAGCTTTTGTAGAGCGCGCCAAGGCGCTGGGATTGCAGTCCGTGACCACGCTGGGCTTTCCGACCATGGGCCGCGCGAGTGATGCACAGGGCGGCGCCAGCAAGCTGGTGGCGCTCAAGAGCGTGCAGCCGGGTTACCCGCTGCGCGGCAGCCTCACGGTGGCGGATGCTCCCGGCGCGCTGGAGCAGACCACGCGTGACATCCCGGCGCCCGGCGATGTATGGGTGGACGCGCCGCTGCTCGAATCGCTCAACCTTGCCATGGGCGACAAGCTGCTGCTGGGCGATGCCCAGCTGCGCATCGCACGCATCATCGCCATTGAGCCGGACCGGGGCGCGGGCTTCATGAGCTTTGCACCGCGCGTGATGGTCAACGAGCGCGATCTGCCCGCCACGGGCCTGGTGCAACCTGCCAGCCGCCTGACCTACCGCTTTGCCGTGGTTGGCCCGGCATCGGCCATCAAGGCGTTCAACGAGTGGGCGGTGGCCGAGGCCAAGAAGCCCGAGGTGCATGGCGTGCGTGTGGAGTCGCTGGAAAGCGGCCGCCCCGAGATGCGCCAGACGCTGGACCGAGCCCAGAAATTCCTGAGCCTGGTGGCGCTGCTGGCCGCGCTGCTGTCGGCCGTTGCCGTGGCGCTGGCCGCGCGCGGCTTTGCGACCGAGCACCTCGACGCCTCGGCCATGCTGCGTGTGCTGGGGCAAAGCCAGCGCACCATTGCAGGTGCCTACACCACCGAGTTCGCGCTCATTGGCCTGTTCGCCAGTTCTTTGGGGGTGGCGTTGGGCTATGTGGTGCATTACGCCTTTGTACTGCTGCTGGCGGGCCTGGTGGAGTCGGCCCTGCCGTCGCCCAGCCTGTGGCCGGTGGTGTTTGGCCTGGGCATGGGGCTCACGCTGCTGTTTGCGTTTGGCCTGCCGCCGGTGCTGCAGCTGGCGCAGGTGCCACCGCTGCGGGTGATCCGACGTGATGTGGGCGGGCTCAAGCCTGCCTCGCTGGCGGTGCTGGGAATCGGCATAGCGGGCTTTGCGGCGCTGTTATTGGCCGTGAGCAGCGACATCAAGCTCGGCCTGATTGCCGTGGGTGGTTTTGCAGGCGCGGTGGCGCTGTTTGCCGGGTTGTCGTGGGTGGCGGTCAAGCTGCTGCGCAAGAGCGTGAATGAGGCCACCGCGCCGCGCTGGCTGGTGCTGGCCACGCGGCAGATCTCCGCGCGCCCGGCCTATGCCGTGGTGCAGGTCAGCAGCCTGGCGGTGGGCCTGCTGGCCCTGGTGCTGCTGGTGCTGCTGCGCACCGACTTGATCAGCAGCTGGCGCAAGGCAACGCCACCCGACGCGCCCAACCGTTTTGTCATCAACGTGATGCCAGACCAGTCCGACGCCTTTCAGCAGACGCTCAAGGACAGCGGCGTGGCGCGCTATGACTGGTATCCCATGATCCGGGGCCGCCTGGTGGCGGTGAACGGCAAGCCGGTGGGCCCCGACAGCTACACCGACGACCGCGCCAAGCGCCTGGTGGACCGCGAGTTCAACCTGTCGAACGCTGTGGAGGCGCCGCCGCACAACCAGGTAGTGGCCGGACGCTGGACGCCGGGTGAGGAGGGTGCCATCAGCGTGGAAGAAGGTATCGCCCAGACGCTGGGCCTGCAGATGGGTGATCGCTTGCTGTTTGATATGGGCGGTGTGCAGGACGAGGCCCGCATCACCAGCCTGCGCAAGGTGGACTGGGGCTCCATGCGCGCCAATTTCTTTGTGATGTACCCGGTGGCAGAGGTCAAGGATGTCCCCGTCACCTACCTGGCCGCCTACCGCGCCCCCGAAACCCACGGTTTCGACAACGCACTGGTGCGCCAGTTTCCCAACATCACCAACGTGGACATGGGCGCCACCATTGCCCAGGTGCAGCGGGTGCTGGAGCAGGTGATTCGGGCGGTGGAGTTTTTGTTTGCCTTCACGCTCGCCGCCGGGCTGGTGGTGCTGTTTGCCGCCGTGACGGCCACCCGCGAGGAGCGCGCACGCGAGTACGCCATCATGCGTGCCGTGGGCGCCCGGGCCAGCCTCTTGCGCCAGGTGCAGCGCGCCGAGCTGGTGGGCGTGGGCCTGCTGGCGGGCTTCCTGGCCAGCGCGGTGGCGGTGGGCGTGGGCTGGGCGCTGGCTCGCTATGTCTTTGACTTCACCTGGACCGCCGCGCCCTGGGTGCCGCTGGCCGGTGCGCTGGCAGGGGCGGTGCTGGCGCTGGCCGCGGGCTGGTGGGGCCTGCGCGAGGTGCTGTTGCGCCCGGTGGTGGATACGCTTCGGCGCGCAGCCGAATGAAGAACTGAGAACGTGTTTACGACCCCAGAGAGATCGTCAACACGCTCCAAGACCCGGGCCGAGGGCGTGGCCGGGGCGCTGTGCAGGGGTTTCAAGGCGCCCATCGCCCAGGCATCGCCTGTCATCAGGGCAACGCCCGCACACGGTACAAGGTGTTGGGGCGCTGTGCCTTTCAGCCCTGGAGTTGAGGCAAAAACGGGCGTTGGTGCTCGTTTTATATGCCGTTATAGCTATTAAATAAATAGCATTTTTGTTGATGCGCTGACTGCGCATACCGCATTTTTTGTCGTACGGAGTCCTGGAAATCGCTTTTTTAGCGACCGGTGCGACAATAGAGGGCTAAATGACAAGTTCCTTTTCCAATCTATCGCTGGCTGAGCCGCTGGCGCGCGCCGTAGCCGAAATGGGCTACGAGTCCATGACGCCCATCCAGGCGCAGGCCATTCCGGTGGTGCTCACCGGTCAGGACGTGATGGGCGCTGCCCAGACGGGCACCGGCAAGACGGCGGCGTTCTCGCTGCCCTTGCTGCAGCGCCTGCTCAAGCACGAGAGCAGTTCCACATCCCCCGCCCGCCACCCTGTGCGTGCCCTGGTGCTGCTGCCTACCCGTGAGCTGGCCGACCAGGTCGCCCAACAGATTGCGCTGTACGCCAAGTACACCAAGTTGCGCAGCGCTGTGGTGTTTGGCGGCATGGACATGAAGCCCCAGACCATCGAGCTGAAAAAGGGCGTCGAAGTCCTGGTGGCCACGCCGGGCCGCCTGCTTGACCACATCGAGGCCAAGAACGCGGTGCTCAACCAGGTCGAGTACGTGGTGCTTGACGAGGCCGACCGCATGCTGGACATCGGCTTCCTGCCCGACCTGCAACGCATCCTGAGCTATCTGCCCAAGCAGCGCACCACGCTTTTGTTCAGCGCCACGTTCTCCCCCGAGATCAAGCGCCTGGCCAGCAGCTACCTGCAAAACCCCATCACCATCGAAGTGGCCCGCCCGAACGAGACGGCCTCCACGGTGGAGCAGCGTTTTTACAGCGCCAACGACGACGACAAGCGCCGTGCCATCCACCATGTGCTCAAGAGCCGGGGCCTGAAGCAGGCGTTCATCTTCGTGAACAGCAAGCTCGGTTGCGCCCGCCTGGCGCGCAGCCTGGAGCGCGAAGGCCTCAAGACCGCCGCTTTGCACGGTGACAAGAGCCAGGACGAGCGCCTGAAGGCGCTGGAAGCCTTCAAGAGCGGCGAGGTCGATCTGCTGGTGTGTACCGATGTGGCCGCGCGCGGTCTGGACATCAAGGACGTGCCTGCGGTGTTCAACTTCGACGTGCCGTTCAATGCCGAAGACTACGTGCACCGCATTGGTCGCACGGGCCGTGCCGGGGCTTCGGGCCTGGCGGTCACGCTGGTGTCGGGCAGCGATGCCCGCCTGGTGGCTGACATTGAGAAGTTGATCAAGAAAAAGATCGACCTCGAAGCCATCGAGTACGAAGAAGACCGCCCCCGCGGTCGCATCAATGACGGCCGCCGTGCCTGGCGTGAAGCGGGCGAGACGGGTGACCCGCGCGATGCGATTCCGGGCGCCGTGCGCGAACGCAGCGAGCGCCGCGAACCCCGCGAGCCGCGTGAACACCACCGGGGTTTCCGCCCTGCCGTGGCATCGCGCGACCCCTTCTTTGAAAAGCCTTACGAACCCAGCAGTGCGGATGCGGCACCCGCCTGGGAGGCCGCTACCAAGTCGCCGGCGCGCAGCAGCATTTCGGCCAACATCAAGCCCAAGCGCAAGGTGGCCGCCCTTTTCAAGGCCGCCCAGCCCGAAACTTCGGTGCAGTGATGAAAATCAGGCCTTTTTGGCCTGTAGCGCTAGAAGAATAAGCGCTGGTAGCTATATTTACTATAGCAATTTAATCCATCTCAGCCTGTATGAAGGCGGTGGTCGGCCCTGAGGTTCGGGGCCAGCCCGCGCAGCAAGGGCGCATCGATGGCGCCGAACAGCACGGCCCGCCCTCCACGCTGCTGCGCAAACCGCTGCGCCGCCCCCGCATCGGCAAAGGCGGGCAGGTTGCCCGCCCGCATCGGCCCCATGGCCGAAGAGCCTGTCACGTACACCGCCTCCTGCGCGTTCAGCCAAGCCCCCGTGTCGGTGTCGGTCACATACCGGGCCACGATGGCGTCGGGCGTGCGGCCCCGCGTGTAGTGGGCCACGTTGCCCAGGTACAGCATCAGACTGAGCGGCGAGTCGAAGAAATACGCATCCCCTTGCGCAAAGATGACCTGTGCCGCCCACGCGCGTGCGCGGGCCGGGTACATGCCGCACACCGGGCAGCGTGCGTCGGCGGGCACCTCGCGCGCAGCGGCCAAGGGCTGTCCCAAGGCCGGGTCGTAGGGCGTGGGGGGCGCCACCACGCACACATCGTCGCCAATCCCCTCCAGGGCGGCGTTGCCGGATGGGCGGCGCGGGGTGCGCTGGGGCCATTGCCATGCCACCAGGCCTGTCGAGCCCAGCAGCAGGGCTGCGAGCACCGCACGCCGGGTGGTGGGGCTTGGAGGTGGCGTCAGCACCGGCATGGGCTGCTCACATGCGCGTGTCGTGCTGCGCGCCGCCGCTCAGGTCCACCATGGTGGGCGTGATCTCGGCAAAGCGCAGCACTTTGCCGCCATATTCGGCGGCGAACTTCTTGGCGTCGGCCTCTTGTGCAAAGCTGCCAATGGTGGGGCCCATCGAGCCGTGGCGCTTGCCGCCGACCACGTAGATGGCGGTCTTGCCGTCGATCCAGTGGCCCTTGGGCGCGTCCCAGTCGGCCTGGCCCATGTCCTGCACGTACACGGCCTGCACGGCGCGCACCTGCTCGCCGGCCAGCAGGGTGCTGAACAGCTCCACCGTGTCGCAAAAGTACGAAGGCTTGTCCTGCCCCGCAAAGCGCACTTGCGCCTTGGGGCCGGGGTAGTCGGCCAGCAGCATGCCGTCGAGTTCGCAGCTGGTGGTGCGGTCGATCTCCACGGGCTGGAGGGATTGCGCGCTGTTGTCTGCCTGGCTGCAACCGGTCAGCCCCGCGAGGCCCGTGAGCGTGCCCAGCGATGCGAGGGCCGCCCAGCCCAGCAGTTGGCGCCGGGTGGCGCAGGCGCATTGGTATGAAGGGGTTGTCATGGTTTGAATCTCCAGCTCGCCAGGCCGAGGGGCAGCACGATCCAGCCCGCCATCACCGCGCCCATCAGCCATGGCTTGGCCAGGGCAGGGGGCACGATGCTGGTGAGGCCGTACAGGGTGCGCACGTCGTCCAGCGAAAACACGTTGAGGATGCGAAAAACGTCGGCCGGGTTGAGCAGCAGCAGGTAGGCCACGGCCTCGCCGCCCACGCTGCCGCCGGTGGCCACCAGGGCGCCCAGCAGCAGCAGGTCAAACACCAGCACAAAGAAGAACCAGGCGGCAATTGCTAGGCCCGAAGCGCGGGTGCGCTCGTGGGTAAGTACCGACAGCAGCACGGCCAGGCTCAGGAAGGCCAGCCCCAGCAGCACCGAGCTGAGCATGAAGCCGCCGTAGTGGAACAGGCCCGCCCAGTTGAACTGCTGGTACAGCAGCACGGCCACCAGCCCGAACCCCGCCAGCGTGGAGAGCGTGAGCGCCGCCGCCAGCCCCAGGTACTTGCCCAGCAGCAGCTCCAGCCGCGTGATGGGCAGGGACAGCAGCAGATCGAGCGAGCCGCGCTCGCGTTCGCCCACGATGGCGTCAAAGCCCAGCAGCAGCGCAATCAGCGGGATCAGGTAGATGACGAGGCTGACCAGGCTGGCAATGGTGAACTCGATGGAGCGAAAGCCCACCGTGCCTTGCTGCGCGCCGCCAAAGTAGGCAATGGCCAGCGAGAACACGGTGAACACCAGCGCCACGGCCAGCACCCAGCGGTTGCGCATGCGGTCGCGGAACTCCTTGCCCGCGATGGTGAAGATTTGGTGGAATTCCATGGCTAGCCCTTGCGCAGGTCGAAGTACACGTCTTCGAGGGACGGTTCGTAAATGTTCACGTCCCGCAGCCGCGTGCCCAGCGGCGCCAGTGCGCCCAGCACGGCCATCTTGGCGTCGCGCGGGCAGATGACCGTGAGGCCGCCAGCGTGGGCTGTGGACGTGAGGCCTTGCAGCGGCGCGAGGGCCAGCACGGCGGCGGGTACGTCCGCGTCGTTCAGTGCGAGCTCGATGGTCAGCGGCATGTGCGCCTGCTCGCGCAGCGCCTGCACGCTGCCCAGGGCCTGCAGCTTGCCGGAGGCCAGGATGGCCAGGCGGTCCACGCGCTCCTGCAGCTCGGCCAGGATGTGCGAGGTGATGACGATGGTGACCCCCACCGCCTGCAGTTCGCGCAGCGTGGCGTAGAAGTCGCGGATGGCCTGCGGGTCGAGGCCGTTGGTGGGCTCATCGAGCAGCAGCACCTGCGGCTCACCCAGCAGGGCCTGTGCAAACCCCAGGCGCTGGCGCATGCCCTTGGAATACTCGCGCACGGCGCGCTTGCCGGCACCGGCCAGGCCCACGCGCTCGAGCAGCGCCGGGCATTGCGCGAGCGGCGACCCCTTGAGGCGCGCGAAGAAGTGCAGCGTCTCCAGGCCGTTCAGGTTGTCGTAGAGCACGACGTTTTCTGGCAGGTAGCCCAGGTGGCGGCGGGCGGCGCGAAAGTCGCGCCCCTGCACCGTGGCGCCGCCCACGCGGATCTCGCCCGAGGTGGCGGGCACCAGGCCCAGGATCATCTTGAACAGCGTGCTCTTGCCCGCGCCGTTGTGGCCGATGAGGCCGAAGATCTCGCCGCGTGCCACGCGCAGGTCGATGCCGTCCACGGCATGCAGTGCGCCGTAGTGCTTGTGCGCGCCCTGCACCTCGATGGCGGGGGGCTCGCTCAGGTCAATGGGGGGAGGGTTGCGTGTCACGCTGAAACTTCCGTTGGGGTTGGTTCGGTTGCATGCGGGGTTGGGGGTCCACCACCGTGGGCACGCGCAGCACCGGAAACTGCTGGCCCACCAGGCGCAGCGCCTGTACGGCAGGGCTGGCCAGCAGCAGCTTGATGGTGGGATGGCGCCAGGTCAAGCGGTCCACCATGTCGTTGGCCTCATAGGGCACGTCGCCCACGCCGTTGCCGTCGCGGTCCCAGCCCAGGTAGTTGCTCCAGTGGTTGCCGCCTTCAGTGCCCCAGCGCTCGTCACGAGCACCCACGTAGCGGACCTGCTCGCGGTTGCCGATGAAGTCGTTGCCGTTGACCTTGTTGTTCTTGGAACCCGCCGACAGGTGCACGCCCACCGTGTTGCGGGCCACCAGGTTGCCACGCAGGGTGATGTATTCCACGTCGTAGATAAAAAAGCCCCGGCCGTTTTCGGCCACCACGTTGTTCTCGATGACCGAGTCCTGCAGGGTGCGCAGCATGATGCCGTGGTCGCTGTTGCCCCACGCGCGGTTGTTGCGCACCACCTGGTCGCGCACCTCCATCAGGGCCAAGCCGCCTCTGTTCAGGTAGGTGTCGTTGTCCTCCCACAGGTTGTAGTAGGAGTTCATGTAGTGTGTGCCGTAGCGGCTGTGGTGCAGCTTGTTGCTTCGGAAGATGGCGTGGTGCGACACGTCCACATACAGCGCATCGCGCACAAAGCTGATGTGGTTGCCTTCGATGCGGGCACCCGTGGTGTTGTACAGCTGCACGCCGTTGCCGCGCTGCGACGAGCCCACGTCGCGCAGGCCGGTGATGGTGTTGTGCAGCACCTGCACGTCGTTGGCCTTCTCGATCCACAGGCCAAACAGGTTGTAGGTGAGGTCGTTGTTGCGCACCACGGTGCGGTGGGCGCCGGGGTAGACGTAGATGCCTGCGTTCTGGTCCTTGAGGCTGGTGCCCGAGTCGCGCACGATCAGGCCCTCGATCACCACGTCGGGCGCGGTGACGCGGATGGTGTCGCCCGTCTGGCCGCCGCTGAGCGTGGGGCGGTCGATGCCGCGCAGGGTCAGGGCCTTGTCGATGCGCAAGTTCACGCGGTAGAAACCACGCTGTACCTCCACCGTGTCGCCCGGCGCGGCAGCCTGGATGGCGGCTTGCAGGTCCTGGCCAGGGCGGACCTGCACGGTGGCGGCGCTGGCGGGCAGGGCCAGGAGGCACGTCGCAAGCGCCAGGAACGCAGTGAGGGCAAGGGGGGGCTTCATTACGCCAGCCCCACCAGGGTCTTAATGGCCAGGAACAGTGCCGCGCCAATCAACAGATTCTTGAAGCCCACATAGCTCAACATGTCCATCACGCCCGCACGGCGGTACTGGTCGCGCCACCACGGGCCGTCCTTCACATAGCGCTTGCCCGACAGGCGGATCAGCACCTCGTACACGCTCCAGCCAAACCACCAGCCAATGATGGCGCCCGACGACAGCGAGCCCATGGCCGTCATCACCCAGGCCACGCTGGCGGCGATGGCGAGCGAGAAGCCTGCGATCTGCAGCGCGCGGCGCGATGCCCAGCCTTCGCGGCTCCAGGGCCACAGGTGGTCCACCAGCTCCAGCCAGACCCAGCGCAGGCCTTGGCTTCCAGCCTTGTGGGCGGGGTGCGCAGGCGTTGTGGGCATGCGTGGGTCGGGCCCCTTGGCGGCCTTGGCCGAGATCTGGTCCTGCACCGTGGCGGGGTGGATCGGGATGAAGTAGCCGTTCTTGCCGATGGGCGTGATCTCCAGGCCATCCTTCTCGCGGCGCTTGCGCTCTTTGGCAAGGGGCGGGCAGCCCTTGGTGTCGGTGTACAGCACCATGCAGTCCAGGCAGTGCAGGCATTCGCGGTGGTCGATGCGGCCGTCGGCATCAATCGCCTGGGCACCGCAGCCCACGGCGCAGGCCTTGCAGCTGTTGCAGTCCTGCTTGCGCTTGAGGCCGAACCAGCGGAAGGTGCTGGGCATGGCCAGCGACGCGCCCAGCGGGCAGATGTACTTGCAGTAAGGCCGCTCGATGAAGATCGACACGCCCAGGATGGCCGCCACGAACAGGCTGTAAGGCCAGGCGCGGTTCATCACGCCCACCAGGAAGGTGGTCTTGAACGGCTCTACCTCGGCCAGCTTCTCAGCGAGGCCCATGGAGAACATCGACACCACCAGCAGCCCGAAGAACACCGCGTACTTGACCCACTTGAGTCGGTCGTGCCACTTTTGCGGCAGCTGTGTCTGGAACCGCTTGAGGCCCACGACCCGGGCGACTTTGTAGATCGCCTCCTGCAGCGAACCGAACGGGCACATCCAGCCGCAGAACAGACCACGGCCGAACAGGAACACGGTGACGATGATGAAGATCCAGAACAGGAAGATGAACGGGTCGGACAGGAACAGCGACCAGGTCCACTGGAACAGCAGCGAGTGGAACCAGGTCAGCACCTGCGTGATGGAGGGCTGGGCCATGGCGCCAAAGCCGATCCAGCCAATGCTGAGGGCCCAGAAGCTGTACTTGAAGCCGTTGACGGGCCATTTGTTCTTGTGGGTGGACAGGCGGGTGAGCTTCTCGCGCAGCGCGTACACCACACCCACGGCGACCAGCAGCACGGCGAACAGTGCAATCTCCACCGCACGCGACTTCCACACGCGCACCCAGGGGGCGTCGGGCTCCTCGATGGTGGGGCGACCGCCCTGCAGCGTGCTGGCGGGCAGCCAGTAGGGTGTGTCAAAACTGGTGAAGCTGCGGGTGCCGGTGGCGCGGTCTACGCGGTTGCCCAGAAAGCTCAGCTTCCATGGGTAGGCGGCCGAGAACGCGGGTGAGCGGATGATGAAGATGACCGATTCGTTGTAGCTGGGTGCACCTGCGGCCTCGATGCCATAGAGATTGAGCGCGTCCAGATCGCGGAAGGTGAATGAGTCTGCGCCCTGGCGCACCTGCACGCGGTCGTAAATACCGCCGCGCACAAAGCCCGAGCCCTTGAAGGATTCCTTGCCGCCGGTGCGGATGATGAAGAAGGCGTGTTCGCCCTCCTTGAGCTGCAGGCGCAGGTTGTTCCAGCCGTTCTCACCCAGAAGGCTTTTGCCCAGGTCGGGGTGGTTCAGATCACCAAACCACAGCTCGATGAATGGGTCGGGGCCCTTGTCCAGGCCCACCTGTTCGGGCAGCACCCGCAGGCGCTGTACGGTGCCTTGTTGCACCAGTTCGGCCCAGGTGAGGCGTTTGCCGGTTTCGACATAGCGAGCGGGTTCGCGCACGGTGGGCGCGAGGATGCCCACCTGCCGTGCCACGGCCGAGCCTGAGGTCATCATGACCTGGTTCTGCGCGATGACGGTGACGGTGGCGCCTGAGATGGCATCGAGGCCCAGCACGTTCTCATCGGGGCGCGACTGGCCGACCTCGATCTTGTCGGATACCGACTTGCCCAGGTACTGGGCGTTGAATTTGAGCAGTGCCGATTCAGGGATGCCCAGCAGCAGGATGGGCTCGGAATGCTTGAGCACCTTCACGCCCACAAAGCGGCCCTGCGTGTCCATGCCAATCAGCGTGACCACGGGCTTGCCGGAGTAGGCGGGGGTGTCGGTGATGTCGGTGGACAACATGACGTAGCCCAGCAGCTTTTTCTGGGCACCGTCGTTGTCGTAAGCCTCTACATAGGGCGGCTGGCCCTTGCGTTCAGAAAAATGACTGGCGCCGGGAAACACGTCCTTGCACGGCACCAGCGCGCACATGTCGCGCGCAGTGGAGAGTTCCGCAGGCAGCTCTGCCTCGTAGGCGCCTGCCGCAGCATGCGCGCGCGGCGCGAGCCAAAGTGCTGCCAACAAGACCAGAAGAAGCGTGGCGAACTGCCGACGGAGGGACATCATGGGACTATCTTTTTGATAGCTGCCAGCGCATATTCTTCAAGCGCTAGCGGCCAATATGATTCGAAATGGTGCGCAAACACGACAACTGGCGCGCCCCCAGGCCAGGGATGCAGAGCAAGGGCCGCCCCGCAGCGAGTGCATCGTCCCCCTTCCCGGAGCGCGAAGCGCGCAGAGAGAAGGGGCTGAGGGCCGCGGCTCCAAGCCTGCCTGCGCAGGCTTGGACGGTCCTGAAGAGCTGCCGCCTCTGGCGGCTGCACCGAGCGGTCGCGCCTCAGGGGGATGCTCCGAATCACCCCTCCACAATCATCCGCGTGCGCATTTCCAGGTGGAGTGCGTGGCAGAAGTGCGTGCAGTAGCACCAGAACACACCGGGCTTGTCGGCCACGAAGCTCACCGACTTGGTCTCCAGCGGGTTCACGATGAAGTTCACGTTGTAGTTCGGGATCGCAAAGCCGTGGGTCAAGTCTTCGATCTTGTCCAGGTTGGTCAGGATCAGCGTGACTTCGTCACCCTTCTTGAGCTTGAACTCGCGCAGGCTGAAGGCCGGGGCTTGCGAGGTCAGCTTCACGGTGACCTTCTTGCCATTGCGGAACACGCCGGATTCCTTGGGGTCCTTGACGGCCAGCGGGAACTCGTCGAGCGTGTAGACCTGCTTGGGGCGCACCAAGTCGCGCTTGAAGATGATGAAGTCATGGGGCTCGCCGCGCACGGGGTGGTCGGCCAGCAGCACCATCTTCTCGCCCGAGATGTCGATGAGCTGTTCGTTCTCGGGGTGCAGCGGGCCCACGGGCAGGAAGCGGTCCTTGGAGAACTTGCAACCCACCGCCAGGATCTTGCCGTCGGCAGCCTTGGTTTCGGACTGCGAGGCGTTCAAGTGGCCAGGCTGATATTGCACGTCCAGACGGTCCACCACGTACTTGGCGGTCTTGTCACCGGCGTGGAACTTGATGGCGGCCTCTACGTTCCACTTCACGACCTGGCTGTCCAGGAAGAGGGTGGTGTAGGCATTGCCACGGCCGTCAAACGCAGTGTGCAGTGGGCCCAGGCCCAGTTCCACTTCAGCCACGATGGCGGAGTCCAGTTTTTCGAGCTTGCCTTCAAAGTAGTCGAGCACCTTGGCCAGTTCGATCACGGTGCCGGTGGGCGAGAGCTTGCCGGCGCAGATGAAGTACTTGCCATCGGGGCTGGCGTTCACGCCGTGGGGGTTCTTGGGCACCGACACGTAGGCCGTCAGGGCCGTCTTGGGGTCCTTGTTGGCTTCGTGCGTGCCGTCCACCACGGGCACCTTGCTGGTGCCGATGGTCTTGAACTTGCCAGCCTTCACGGCGGCTTCGATGCGGGCCACGTTGAAGAACAGGCAGGCGTCGCGCTCGGCGGACATCATGTCCTCGTACTTCGCGCCCATCTCGGTGTTGTACTGGTTGGTGGCGGCCAGCTTGCCGTCGTACGAGGTGGCGACCAGGTCGCAGTTGCCGTCAATCAGCACCTGCCAACGCACTTCCATCGTTTCTGCATCGACGCAGCTGAACATGGAGCGGTATTTGCTGGCGTCTTCGGTGCCGGTGTTGGGCATGGGGATCGCAAACTCACCGCCGCAGAACACGCGGGTGGTGTAGTTGATGGCGGGGTCCACCGGGTCGGCCTTGTCCGGGAAGATACCGTGAAAGCCCTGCACGTTGGGCAGCTTGGTGATCTTGTCGCAGATGAAATAGTCGAGGCGGATGCGGGCGACGCGGCTGTTGATCTTGTCGTTGATCCAGGCGTAGCGGCCGTCGTAGTTGCCGTCCTTGTACGAGGCGTGGGTGTGGTGGGTATCCGCCACCGTGTATTCGAGGTGACCGTCGGCCTTGGTGCCCATCACGGCCTTGGATTCGTTGGTGATGCCCCAGCCCACCAGGGCGTCAGGCACGAAGCAAGGAATGCGGGTGATTTCGCGGCCTGATGGCAGACCCAGCACGCGCATGTCGCCCGTGTGGCCGCCGCTCCAGAGACCGTAGTAGGTGTCCAGCTCACCGGGCTTGAGGTGCGGGTTGGCACCCGTGGCGGCATGGCTGGCCGCGGGGGCTGCCGGTGCCGGAGCCGCTGGTGTGGCGGCGCTGGGCTTTTCATTGCAGGCGGCGACGCCTGCGGTCAGGCCCACCAGGGCTGCCGTGTTGATGAAACTGCGTCGGCCCAGGCCAGCTGCGGGAAGGGGACTGTCTTTTCTCTCGGTCATGGTTTTCCTCTTTGGGATCGCTCAGTTGAAAAGGGGTGGTGCTCGCGCAGGGGGGCTGAGCGCCATCCCTGTGCGAGCGGAAAGTGAGGTGTGAAAGCGGGGCTGAAAGGTGGGGGCAGCGGTGGTGGTAGTGGCTGCAGGCGGGGTGGCAGGTGGCGCGTCGGCCGCCAGGCACAAGGGGCAATCGAGGCCTGTGGCATCTGCAGCCACCAGGCCCTCGGCGGCCTTCATCACCAGCCGGGTGCCGCCCGTGCCGGAGCAGACCAGCTCCAGACCTCGGGGCGCTATCAGCGGCGAAGCCGCCGCCGCACCGAGCGCCATGACAAACCACGCCAGCACCCAAAGGCGCAGGTTTCGGAGGGTTTGATGGCTTTGCATGGGGTGGATAATAGATTCATGTAATATGAATCAATTTGATCTGGATCATGTTTCGGCGAGGCCTGCACCTGCCCAAAAGTGCCTCTTGCATCTACAGTCCATGCACCGGTCTGAAGTGGTGCTGGATGCATTTCGCGCGCAGTCACAGGCCCTCTCAGATACTTTTCAACCACCAAGAACAGGATGTATGCGATGCAAAAGAAAACCGTGATGGTCGCCGTAGCGATCTTGGCCGCACTGCTGGCCGGCTGTGGCGACAAGAAGTCGGAGCCCGCACCGGCAGCGGCTGCCCCCGCTGCGGTGACGGCCCCGGCGCCCGCAGCGGCCCCCGCCGCCCCGGCTGTTGCAGAAAATGAAGTGGGCAAGGGCGTGTTTGGCAAGACCTGCGCCATGTGCCATGCCGCGGGCGTGGCCGGTGCTCCCAAGCCGGGCGACAAGGCCGACTGGGGCCCGCGCATTGCCCAGGGCAAGGACACGCTGTACAAGCACGCGATCGAGGGCTTTACCGGCGCCAAGGGCATGATGCCCGCCAAGGGCGGCGCAGCCAATCTGACCGATGCCGAGGTCAAGGCCGCCGTGGACTTCATGGCCGACAAGTCGCTCTGAGCGGAGGGCGCCATGCAGCAAGCTTCTCTGCGCCCCGCCGGCCTGTCGCGCCGTCGCGTGGTGATGGCGCTGCCCTTGCTGGGTGGCGCTGCCTGGGCTGTTGGCGCGTCAGCGGGCGCGCGGGTGGTGTCTGAACGCAGCTCGCGGTCACTGATGGGCACGCAGGTGGATATGGCGGTGGAGGGCATTGACGCCCTGGTGCTGCGCCACGCCATGGACCGGGCCTATGCAGAGATGCAGAGGCTGGAAGCGCTCATGAGCCGCTACCAGCCGCTCAGCGTGGTCAGTCGCATCAACCTGGCGGCGGGCGTGACCCCGGTGAAAGTCCCGGCCGAGGTCATGGCGGTTCTGCAGAGCGCTCAGCGCGTGTCGGCAGTGAGCCGTGGGGCCTTTGACGTGACCGTGGGGGCTTTCAAGTCCTGGAACTTTGGCCCCGGCGAAAAGGTGGTGCCCGGCGCCAGCGAGATCGCGCGGCAACTGCCGCTGGTGGATGCGCGCAGCCTGGTGCTGGACGTTGCCGCTGGCTCTGCCTACCTGGCCCGCCAGGGCATGGCGCTGGACCTGGGCGGTATCGCCAAACTCCCTATTCTCGAAGCGGGCATGAACGTGCTGCGCTCCGAGGGGGTGGAGAACGCCATGATCAACGGCGGCGGCGACGTGCTGACCCAGGGGTTGTGGCAAGGCCGGCCCTGGCGCGTGGGCCTGCGCGACCCGCGGTCTCCCGAGCGCCTGCTGGGTGTCGTGGCCGTGGCGGGTACTGGTGTGGTGGCTTCGTCAGGCGACTACGAGCGTTTCTTCTTCCACGAAGGCCAGCGCCAGCACCATGTGCTCAACCCGCGCACGGGGCGTCCGGCATCGGGCGTGCATGGCGTGAGTCTGGTGGCGCGGGATGTGGCGGCTGTCAACGGACTGGGCGCTGCGCTGATGGTGCGGGGCCCACAGGCGGGCAGGGCGCTGGCGCAGCGCATGCCGGGGCTGGCCGTGTTGATCGCCGGGCAGGATGGCGAAGTCTGGCAGTCTGCTTCCATGTCGGCCTTGCTGGAGCCCATGCCGTCTTGAGCCCGCGGCGCTCGCAGCATGCTTGCGGGCGCTTGCGAGGTCGTCCACAGGGTCTCAGCCTGGGGCCTGGGCCTGCTCGCAGTGCACCTGGAGCAGTTCGCGCTCCGCCAGCGTCGCGCCAAAGCGCACGGCGCTCAGGCAGCCGCCCCACACACAGCCCGTGTCCAGCCCGAGCAGGTCGCTGCGGTTGAGCCAGCCCAGTGTGGACCAGTGGCCAAAGGCCGTCAGCGTGCCGGCCGTGCGCCGTCCTGGTGCCTCAAACCAGGGCATCAGGCCCGCAGGGGCGGCGCTGGCGCCCTCGGTGCTTTCAAAATCCATCACGCCCTCGGGCGAGCAAAAGCGCATGCGCGTCAGCACGTTCACGATCACCCTCAGCCGGTCCGTGCCGGTGAGGGTGTCACTCCAGCGGTCTGGTGTGTTGCCGTACATCGTGTGCAAGAAGGCGGGCAGGTCCGGGCTGCGCAGCACGGCGTTGACCTCCTGTGCGCGCGCCAGGGTGTCGGCGGCGGTCCAGTCGGGTACCACGCCCGCATGCACCATCAACAGAGGCTGACCGGCATGCGCGTGCGTGCGTGCCAGGGGTTGCTGTTGCAGCCAGTCGAGCAGTGCATTACGGTCCGGGGCGTCCAGCACCGACGCCAAGGTGTCGCGTCGGGAGGGCTTGCGTGCGCCGTGCGCTGCGGCCAGCAGGTGCAGGTCGTGATTGCCCAGCAAGCAGCGGATGGCGTCGCCGTGGCGCGCGCAGCGGCGCAGCACGGCGGCGGAATCGGGGCCTCGGTTGACGAGGTCCCCCAGCAGGTACACCGTGTCGCGGCTGGCAGAAAAGCCGATGGTGTCCAGCAGGCGTTCCAGCGCGCTGTCGCAGCCCTGGATATCGCCGATACAGTAAAGAGCCATGATGGTTTTTGGTGGTGAGCGTGATGCAGCAAAGCGTCGATTTTCTGCTGATCGCCCTGCGGGCGTTGTGATGGCGTGGATCAGAACCGCCTGTGGCGAGCTGTGGTACCCCAACGCTGGTCTGCTTGGCCCCGAGGCTGTGCGAGCGCCATAACACTCTGCCGGAATTTTGATGGCAGAAACAGGACCTTTGCCTGCAGTAGGCGTGCAAACTGGGTAGGCCCGCTGGATATTCGAGGCGCTTGCCCAGGGGCAATCGCTTTGGTCGGGGTATTCGTCCTTCCCGAGGTGCCCGTTAAAGCAGGGAAGCGCTGAGGCCAAGGGGGAGATAGCCAAGGCATGAATATGCCTTGCCAAAAATCTGTGGCTTCTTAATACAAAAAATGCTACCTCGCGTGTGTGACAGGCGGTTATCCATATAATCGCGCTGTCTCCAACCCCATTTCCTTAATCAGACACCATGACCAGCTACAAAGAACTTTTGAAGCAGCGTGAAGCGCTTGAGCAACAAATCAGCGAAGCCCGTCGCCGAGAATTGTCGGACGCTGTCGCCCAAGTGCGCGCCCTGGTGGCCGAATATGGTCTGACCGCCCAGGACGTGTTCCCTGCGGGCAAGGCTGCAGGCAAGGTTGGCCGCAGTTCTACTGCAGGCACCAAAGTGGCGCCCAAATACCGTGACCCTGCCACCGGCCAGACCTGGACCGGCCGCGGCAAGGCCCCCAAGTGGATTCAAAACGAAAACCGCGAAAAATTCGCCATCTGAAAAGCAGATCTGCTGCGTTAGAAAAATAGCCCGCCTTTGCGGGCTATTTTTTTGAATCCGGCATTCGATGCAGAGCTTGCCGCGCCAGCGCTGATTCGTGACGCCTCTGCACTTGCCAATCGGCACCGGGTGCCTGCGGAAAAACATCTGCCATCCGCATTCACGGGGTGTTTATCGCAAACCCTCGTTGCCCAAGCTGGGTTTTACCAGGGTGTCAAAAACCTTCTCGGCGCGGTGCCGGTAAGCCTGTGCTGGTTGCTCAACCGGCACCATATTGCCGCGCTATCTTTCGCAGTACCTCTGCAGTAAATGCATCGGCCGGGAAAAACGACTCCACCGCCAACTCCTGCAAGGTCACATCCACCGGGGTGCCGAATATCGTGGTGGTACTGATGAGCGACAGCATGCCGTGCACGCTCTTGAAACAAAAGGGCATCACCACCCCCAGCATTTCACCCTCCATGACGAGCGGAGCAGATTCATCGGGCGTGGGGTATTCGAGCAGTTCGGCCTGCAGTGCCAGCAACGCCGGGTCGGCGGTGGCCTGAATCTGCTGGCGCAGGCGCTCGAACAGGTGGTGGCGCCATTGCGCCAGATTGGCAATGCGTGAAGCCAGGCCCTGCGGGTGCAGGCTCAGGCGGAACACATTGACGGGCGGCGCAAGCAGTTCGGGGCTGACGTGCGCAGCCAGCAGGGCTTGCGCAGCGCGGTTGGCGGCCACCACGTTCCAGCAGCGGTCGAGCGCGATGGCGGGGCAGGGCTCGTGGCCCTTGAGCACCAGCTCCACCGCCTGGCGCGCGGCAGCCAGGGCGGGGTCGTCCAGCGCGCGTTCGCGGTACATCGGGGCGTAGCCCGCTGCTACCAGCAGGGCATTGCGCTCGCGCAGCGGGATGGCCAGGCGCTCGCACAGGCGCAGCACCATGTCGCGACTGGGGTTGGTGCGGCCAGTCTCCATGAAGCTCACATGGCGTGTGGAGATGTCCGCTTCGTCGGCCAGCTCCAGCTGGCTCAGGTGCCGCTGCTGGCGCCACGTGCGCAGGTGGTCACCAAAACTGGCAAGCCCCGCCGCCGCAGCCCGGTGCGGCAGCGGATGGCGCGGGGTTCGACGGGAAGGGGTGACAGGTGTGGCCGGTGTGGATGTCATGCCTTGCATCCTAGGCCCAACCGGCGCGCAGGCCATTACCTGGCACGTCATCGACGCCATGCGCTGCAGCGGCAACGATGCAGCCTTCTTCAACCCCCCAAGGAGCTTGTCATGTTCAACCTGCTGTCTTCTCCCTCGTTCTTGCGTGCTGTGGTCTGGTTCGATGCGTCCACCGGGCTGCTGCTGGGCGCCCTGCATCTGCTGCTGACGGCGTCACTGGCCGAATGGCTGGGGTTGTCGCCCGGTCTGCTGGTGGCGTCGGGCGTGATGCTGCTGGGCTACGGGGCGCTGGCCATCGGCATTGCACGCGCGCCCGCCATGCCACGCGGCGGATTGTGGTTACTGATCGTTGCCAACTTTGCCTGGGCGCTGGCCAGCCTGGCCTTGCTGCTCGGCAGCGCTGTAGCCCCCACGTTGCTTGGCCAGGCCTATCTGTTGGTGCACGTGGTGTCAGTGGCGGTGCTTGCCGAACTGCAGTGGATGGGGGCGCGCCGCCTGCCCGCCTGGGTTGCTGCGTAGTTGGCATTGGAATCGCTGGTGCTGCACATTTAATAGCATTGCAGGCATGTAGATGTACCGCATACGCCGTTTTTGATCTCAAAAGGGGTGTGGCACAGGGTGCTGGCGGTGGCGCGGGGTGGGCGCGGCGGGCGGACTGCAGCGGCATATCCCCGGTGATTGCGCCGTCATGGGGGACTGCCAGAATAGACGCTGTTGCCTTTTCAAGGAGTTCGCCATGGCCTCATCGTCGAAGCTGCAAGCCACCCCATCGTCCAAGCCCGTCCGCCACGCCTTTGCCAACACCCTCAAGGGCTTCAAGACCGCATCGGGCAAGGAGGGCAAGCTCTACTCCCTGCCCGCGCTGGCCAAGCAGTTCCCGCAGATCCAGCGCTTGCCCGTGTCGATCCGCATCGTGCTCGAATCGGTACTGCGCAACTGCGATGGCCGCAAGGTGACGGCCGAGCATGTGCAGCAACTGGCCCACTGGGCGCCGAACGCCGAGCGCAAGGACGAGATCCCCTTTGTGGTCTCGCGCGTAGTGCTGCAGGACTTCACCGGCGTACCGCTGCTGGCCGACCTGGCCGCCATGCGCAGCGTGGCCGCCAAACTGGGCAAGAACCCCAAGAAGATCGAACCCCTGGTGCCCGTAGATCTGGTGGTAGACCACTCCATCATGGTGGACCACTACGGCAAGAAGAATTCGCTCGACCTGAACATGAAGCTCGAATTCCAGCGCAACCGCGAGCGCTACGAGTTCATGAAATGGGGCATGCAGGCCTTTGACACCTTTGGCGTAGTGCCCCCGGGCTTCGGCATCGTGCACCAGGTCAACCTCGAATACCTGGCGCGCGGCATGCACAAGCGCAAAGATGGCGTCTACTACCCCGACACCCTGGTGGGCACCGACAGCCACACCACCATGATCAACGGCATTGGCGTGGTGGGCTGGGGCGTGGGCGGCATCGAGGCCGAGGCCGCCATGCTGGGACAACCCGTGTACTTCCTCACCCCCGATGTGGTGGGCTTCGAGATGACGGGCCAGCTGCGCGAGGGCGTGACCGCCACCGACCTGGTGCTGACGGTGACCGAGCTGCTGCGCCAGCACAAGGTGGTGGGCAAGTTCGTCGAATTTTTCGGCGAAGGCACGCGCACCCTGGCGTTGCCCGACCGCGCCACCATCGGCAACATGGCGCCCGAATACGGCGCCACCATGGGCTTCTTCCCGGTCGACGAAAAGACCATCGACTACTTCAAGGGCACGGGCCGTACCAAGGGTGAGATCGAAGCCTTCGAGGCCTACTTCAAGGCACAGGGACTGTTTGGCGTGCCGCTGGCGGGCGAGGTGGACTACTCGCAGGTGGTGAGGCTGGACCTGGGTAGCGTGACGCCCAGCCTCGCAGGTCCCAAGCGCCCTCAGGACCGCATCGAGCTGGGCAAGGTCAGCAGCCAGTTTGCCGACCTGTTCAGCAAGCCCAATGCACAAAATGGCTTCAACCGCCCGGCCGAACTGCTGCACACGCGCCATCACATCCACCGCGCCGCCGAGGTGGTCGCCGACGTTGCGCCAGACGGCAAACCCACCCCGGCGGGTGCTCCGCGCTCGATGGTGGAGATGGAGGCCAACAAACCCGCCCTGGCCACCGCACACGATCAGGCCCGCACGGCCACATTGCCCGCCAAGGGGGCTGACCCTACCGTGGGCAATGGTGATGTGCTGATTGCCGCCATCACCAGTTGCACCAACACCAGCAACCCGAGCGTGCTGCTGGCCGCGGGCCTGCTGGCCAAGAAGGCGGTAGAGGCGGGGCTTAAGGTGCAGCCACACATCAAGACCTCGCTGGCGCCGGGCTCGCGCATCGTCACCGAATACCTCACGCAGACCGGGTTGCTGCCGTACCTGGAAAAGCTGGGCTTTGCGCTGGCAGGCTATGGCTGCACCACCTGCATCGGCAACGCGGGCGACCTTACGCCCGAGCTGAACGAGGTCATCACCAGCAACGACCTGGTGTGCGCGGCGGTGCTGTCAGGCAACCGCAACTTCGAGGCGCGCATCCATCCCAACCTCAAGGCCAACTTCCTGGCCAGTCCGCCGCTGGTGGTGGCTTACGCCATTGCGGGCACGGTGCTCAAGGACCTGATGACCGAGCCCGTGGGCAAAGGCAAGGGCGGGCGTGATGTGTACCTGGGCGACATCTGGCCCACCAGCGACGAAGTGCATGCGCTGCTGAAGTTCGCCATGAACGGCAAGGCCTTCCGCGAGAACTACGCCAAGGTGGCCACCGACCCCGGTGCGCTGTGGGAGAAGATCAAGGGCGTGGGCGGCACCGCCTACACATGGCCCGCCAGCACCTACATTGCCGAGCCGCCGTTTTTTGCCCAGTTTGCGCTCGACCAGGGCGCGGCGGCCGCGTCTGCCGTGCACGGCGCGCGCATCATGGCGCTGTTTGGCGACTCCATCACCACCGACCACATCTCGCCCGCGGGCTCGATCAAGGAGAGTTCGCCAGCCGGCCAGTGGCTGCTGCAGCACGGCGTGAAGAAGGCCGATTTCAACAGCTATGGTGCCCGCCGGGGCAACCACGATGTGATGGTACGGGGCACCTTTGCCAACGTGCGCATCAAGAACCTCATGATCCCGCCGCAGTCCGACGGCTCGCGCGAGGAAGGTGGCGTCACGGTGTTCCAGAACGAGGGGCCGCTGCAGGGCGAGAAGATGTTCATCTTTGACGCGGCCATGCAATACATGGCGCAGAAGACGCCCACCGTGGTGTTCGCAGGCGAGGAATACGGTACCGGCTCCAGCCGCGACTGGGCCGCCAAGGGCACGCAGCTGCTGGGCATCAAGGCCGTGGTGGCGCGCAGCTTCGAGCGCATCCACCGCTCCAACCTGGTAGGCATGGGCGTGCTGCCGCTGCAGTTCAAGGCAGGCGATTCGTGGGAGACACTGGGCCTGACGGGCAATGAGGTGATTGACGTGGTGCCTGACGCTGCACTCACCCCGCAAAGCGATGCACGCCTGGTCATCCACCATGCCGATGGCACACGCCAGGAGGTGACGGTCACCCTGCGCATCGACACCCCCATCGAGGTGGACTATTACCAGGCCGGGGGCATCCTGCCCTTTGTGTTGCGCCAGCTGCTGGAGGGTTGAGGGCCCGCAGCACCCTCCTTAGCTGCCGCATCGCGCTCTGCGCTGATGCGTGCGCGCAACGCTGGGGCGCAGCGCCGCCCCGGGATGTCGTGGACGGGGTTTCGGCCCCGTTTTTCATGGGGCGAGCGCTCTGGTCATTTCCTTACGTGTAGATACACTTGTGACGTTGTGCGGCCATTTCGCTGGCACTGCCTTTCATCCCGTTGTCCATGCCCCCTCCCAACAGACCTCCGACAGTGCGCGTGCCCTGGTCGGACGCGCCCGCCATCACCGTGGTGCTGGTCGTGGCGGTGCTGGCGCTGGTGGTGCTGCCACTGGCTCAAATGCTGGGAGATGGGGTTGGCACACAGCATGGGCTGGAGCCGTTTTTGGAGCTCGTGGCGGTGCTGCTGGGGCTACTGGTGGTGTCGGTCTCCTTGCACGCCCTGGAGGCGCCGGAGCAGGCGCGTGCCAATGTGCTGGTGGTGGGCTTCGGCATAGCGGCGGCCTGTAATTTTCTGCACGGGGTCCTGGCGCATTCCGGTGATGCACAGATGCCGTCGGGCAATGCCGACATATCTCTGTGGCTGAGCACCTGGGCGCGCGTGGCCGAGGTCTTGACGCTGGGCCTGACCGCGACGCGCCTGTCGGCTCCGGGCCCTAGCCGCGCCTGGCTGGCAGTGGCCGGGGGCGTCACGCTGGTGCTGGCGGGCTCGTCGCTCGGCCCCCTGCCGCAGTGGTTTGCGCATGCCGCGGAGGGAGCCCTGCGCCAGGCCGTGGCCGCAGGTCTTGCCCTGGCACTGGGTGCCTGCGCGGTATTGCTGTACCGGCGCAGCCGCCGCGAGGAGTCCCCGCGCGAGCGCCTGTTCGCCTGGGCCGCCACCGCGTTCGTGGGTGGCGAGGTCACCGTGGGCGTTTTCGGCGGGCATTCAACGCTGGGCGGGGTGCTGGCCCATGGTTTTCGGGTGGTGGCCTACGCGTTGCTGTACCAGGCGGTCTTTGAAGCGGGCATCCGCCGCCCGTTTGCGCGCATCCAGGAGGCTGAGAGCCGGTTGCGCGAGAGCGAGGGGCGTCTGTCTTTGCTGGGGCGCAACCTGCCGCACAGCGTGTTGTTCCAGATCGTGCGCGAGCTGGATGGCCGCGTGCATTGTGTGCACATGGGCGAAGCCATCGAGCGGCTCAATGGGGTGAGTGCCGAAGACGTGCTGCGGGACGCGGGTGTGCTGTACCGGCAGATCCTCCCGGAAGACCTTGACCGGCTCCGCCAGGCCGAGCGCCAGTCCTACCTGTCCATGACCAGTCTGGAGGCGGTTTTTCGGTTGCGGCGTACCGATGGCCAGGTGCGCTGGATGCACCTGAGTTCGTCGCCGCGCCGACTGCAGGATGGCCGAGTGCTATGGGACGGCGTGCAAACGGACATCACCGCCCACCACCAGGCCGAAGAGGCCGCGCACGCCCAGCAGGCACTGATGGCCAATACGCTGCGCCATGTGCCCGGCGGTGTGTCGCGGATTGACCGTGACCTGCGCGTCCTGTACGTCAACGAACAGCAGGCACGCTGGCTGTACACCACGCCGCAGGCCCTGGAAGGCCAGCGGCTGCAGGACGTGATTGCGCCCGAAGTGTTTGCACGCATCCATCCGCACCTGGAAAAAGCCTTTGCGGGCGAGACAGCGGTGTTTGAAAACCGCATCGACGGCCCCGACGGCATGCAGTTTCGCCACACCACTATTGCGCCCGAAAGCGTGACTGCCTTGGGGGTGGCTGCCGTGGTGCTGTTTGCCTACGACTTGACGGCGCTCAAGCGCATCGAGCAGGAGCTGGCCCAGCAAAAGGCGCACCTGGCCAGCGTGGTCAATGCCATGCCGGACATGGTGTTCATGAAAGATACCAACGGGGTGTACCTGTCGGTCAACCCGGTGTTCGAGCGTTTTGCGGGCCACCCGGAGAGCCAGATCGTGGGCTTTAGCGATTTCGACCTGGTGGCACCCGCCGACGCCGAGCGCTTTCGCAAGTACGACCAGCGTGCCATGCAGGCCTGGCAACCGCTGGTGTACGAAGAAACGCTCACTTTTGCGGAGGACGGCTACCAGGGGCAGTTCGAAACCATCAAGACGCCCATCCGTGACCTGCATGGCCGCGTGACGGGTCTGCTGGGCGTGTGCCGTGACATCACAGACCGCAAGCGAGCAGAACAAGAGATCGAACGCCTGGCCTTCTACGACGCCCTCACCGGCCTGCCCAACCGCCGCCTGCTGCTCGATCGNCGTGTCGGGCAACGCCAGGCTGCTCCGCGAGGCCGATGGCTCGGTGGTCTCTCATGGTTTCACCATGGACATCACAGACCGCAAGCGAGCAGAACAAGAGATCGAACGCCTGGCCTTCTACGACGCCCTCACCGGCCTGCCCAACCGCCGCCTGCTGCTCGATCGCCTGCAACGCTCCCTGGCCGCCTGCCAGCGCACCAAGAACCTCGGCGCCCTGCTGTTCATCGACCTCGATAACTTCAAGGACCTCAACGACACCCTGGGCCACGACATGGGCGACCAGCTTCTGTCCCAGGTCGCCACCCGCCTGGTGGGCAGCGTGCGCGAAGCCGACACCGTCGCCCGCTTTGGCGGCGACGAATTCGTCGTCATGCTCGAAGCCCTGGCCCCCGACCTGCAAAACGCCGCCACCCAGGCAGAAACCGTGGCCGAGAAACTCCTGGCCAGCCTGAACCAACCCTTTGACCTGGACGGCGCCCAGCACTACAGCACCCCCAGCATCGGCATCACCCTCTTTGGCGACGAACGCCTCACGGTGGACGAGCTGCTCAAACGCGCCGACCTGGCCATGTACCAGGCCAAAGCCGCAGGGCGCAACACCCAGCGCTTCTTCGACCCCGACATGCAAGCGGCGGTGAACGCCCGCTCCAACCTCGAAGCCGACCTGCGCCAGGGCCTGGCCCGGGGCGAGTTGCTCGTGCACTACCAGCCCGTCGTGGACCACCACGCCCGCCTCCTGGGCGCAGAAGCCCTCGTGCGCTGGCGCCACCCCCAGCGCGGCATGATCAGCCCGGCCGACTTCATCCCCCTGGCCGAACAGACCGGCCTCATCCTCCCCCTGGGCCAATACGTGCTCCAGACCGCCTGCGAACAACTGCAGCGCTGGAGCCAACACCCGGACACCGCCCACCTGTCCATCTCCGTCAACGTCAGCGCCCGCCAGTTCCGCCAACCCGGCTTCGTGGCTGAAGTGCTGCAAACCCTCAAGAACCACAACGCAGACCCCCGGCAACTCAAGCTCGAACTCACCGAAAGCCTGCTGCTGGGAGACATCGAAGACACCATTGCACGCATGGTGCAACTCAAAAGCGAAGGCGTGGGCTTTGCGCTCGACGACTTCGGCACCGGCTACTCGTCCCTGTCCTACCTCAAGCGCCTGCCACTGGACCAGGTGAAGATCGACCAGAGCTTCGTGCGGGACGTGCTGACAGACCCGAACGACGCGGCGATTGTTCGGACCATCCTGGCGCTGGCCAAGAGCCTGGACCTGGAGGTGGTGGCGGAGGGGGTGGAGACGACGGGGCAGCTGTCGTTCCTGAGGCTGCATGGGTGCGAGGGGTTCCAGGGGTATCTGTTTGGGAG